>CAZBMH010000224.1:0-1514 GCA_964492685.1 uncultured Micropruina sp. | reverse complement strand
CCATGTAGTCGGCGCGGTCACGGTCCATGCCGCGCTCCGACAGTTCGGCCCCGCGGAAGAAGTTGCCCCCGCCCGTCACGATCGCCACCTGGACGCCGGAGTTGACGACGTCCCTGACCTGGCGGGCGATGCTGGCGACCACATCGGGATCGACCCCGATGCGGCCGCCGCCGAACGCCTCGCCCGACAGCTTGAGCAATACGCGACGGTACGGGGGCATCGAGGTCAGGCCCCCGCGGCGAAGCGGACGAACCGCTTGACGGTGACGCCGTTCTCCTTGAGGAGCTGCCCGACGGACTTCTTGTCGTCGGAGACCGAGGGCTGCTCGACCAGGCAGACATCCTTGTAGAAGCCGCCGATGCGGCCGTCCACGATGCGCCCGATGATGGCCTCCGGCTTGCCCTCCTCCTTGGCGGTGAGCTCGGCGATGTGGCGCTCGTGCGCAATGACCTCGGCCGGGACGTCGTCGCGGCTGACCCACTGCGGGGACATGGCCGCGATCTGCATCGCGATGCCCCGAACGAAGTCCTCCGACCCGCCCTCGTACTCGACCATGACGCCCACCTGCGGCGGCAGGTCCGAGGACCGCTTGTGCAGGTAGATGCTGACCGGGCCCTCGAAGGAGGCGGCGTTGGCCACCTCCAGCTTCTCACCGATCTTGGCGGCCAGCTCGGCGACCGTGTCGGCCACCGTCTTGCCCGAGGGCAGGACGGCCGCGTTCGCGGCGGCCACGTCGGCGGCCTTGACGGCGTCGGCGGCGGCCGCGATGTCTCCGGCGAGGGCGATGAAATCGGCGTTCTTGGCGACGAAGTCGGTCTCGGCACCGAGCTGGATCACGGTGTTGCCGGCGGCGGCGACCAGGCCGTTGGAGGCCTCACGGTCGGAGCGCTTGGCCATCTTGGCCTGGCCGGTCACCCGCAGGATCTCGACCGCGGCCTCGAAGTCGCCCTCGGCCTCGGTGAGGGCCTTCTTGGCGTCCATCATCCCCGCGCCGGTGGCGTCGCGGAGCTTCTTCACATCTGCGGCGGTAATAGCCATGTCTTCTTCTATCTCTTGCTCGTGGTTTCGTTCAGTTCACTTCGCGGAGGCCGGGGACTCCGGGGAGTCGGCGGATGCCGGCGAATCGGGCGACGCGGGGGACGCGGGGGAAGCAGCCTCGGCGGCAACCTCGGCCTCGGCGGCGACCTCGGCCGCGGCGCCCTCGACGCCGTCGGCGAGCTCATTGGCCTGGACGTCGCTGCCCTCCAGGGCCCCGGCCTCGGACACCGGCGCGGCGTCCTGGGCGCCGAGCAGGTCGCGCTCCCACTCGGCCATCGGCTCGGCCTCTTCACCGGTGCTCGCGGCGCTGCGCGAGCGGGACAGCAGCCCCTCGGCGACGGCGTCGGCGACGACCCGGGTCAGCAGGGCGACGGAGCGGATCGCGTCGTCGTTGCCGGGGATGGCGAAGTCGACCTCGTCCGGGTCGCAGTTGGTGTCGAGGATGCCGATGATCGGGATCCGCAGCTTGCGGGCCT
>CAZBMH010000223.1:0-1550 GCA_964492685.1 uncultured Micropruina sp. | reverse complement strand
GACTCGATCGTGCGCGGCAACACCCAGCGCGCCCTGGTGAAGATGCTGCGCGAGGCCGGGGCGGCCGAGGTGCATGTGCGGATCTCGTCGCCGCCGGTCGAATGGCCCTGCTTCTACGGCATCGACTTCGCCACCCGTGCCGAGCTGATCGCGCCCGGGCTCGACGTCGACCAGATCTGCCGCTCGATCGGGGCCGACTCGCTGGGCTTCATCTCGCTGGAGGGGCTGGTGGCCTCCACCGGCCTGGCCAAGCGGACCCTGTGCCGAGCCTGTTTCGACGGGGTCTACCCCGTGGAGGTCCCGGCGGGCCGCGCCGCCGCCATGCGCCTAGAGATCAAGGGAGACGACGAGTGAGCGACCAGAACCGTCCGACGTCGGCCTACGCGGCCGCCGGTGTCGACATCGAGGCCGGCGATCGGGCGGTCGAGCTGATGAAGGCGCATGTGGCGCGCTCGCATCGTCCCGAGGTCCTGGGAGGGCTGGGCGGCTTCGCCGGCTTCTTCGACGCGTCCGCGTTCAAGTCCTACCGGCATCCGGTGCTCGCCACCTCCACCGATGGGGTCGGGACGAAGGTCGCGATCGCCCAGGCGATGGACGTCCACGACACCATCGGTTGGGACCTGATCGGCATGCTGGTCGATGATCTCGTGGTCGTCGGCGCCGAGCCCCTGTTCGTCACCGACTACATCGCCTGCGGCAAGGTGGTCCCCGAGCGGATCGCCGCCATCGTCAAGGGAATCGCCGAGGCCTGCACGGCCGCGGGCGCCTCGCTGCTGGGCGGCGAGACCGCGGAGCACCCGGGGCTGCTCAGCGCGGGCGAATACGACATCGCGGGCGCTACCACGGGGGTGGTGGAGCGCGACCGCATCCTCGGGGCCGACCGCGTCGTCGCTGGCGACGTCGTGATCGGGCTCGCCTCGTCCGGGCTGCACAGCAACGGCTACTCCCTGGTGCGGCACGTTCTGCTGAACCAGGCCGGCTGGAAGCTGGAGCGCCACGTGGACGAGCTGGGCCGCACGCTGGGCGAGGAGCTGCTCACCCCCACCCGGGTGTACGCCAAGGACATCCTGGCGCTGATCGACGCCGTCGAGGTGCACGCGATCAGCCACGTCACCGGCGGTGGCCTGGCCAACAACCTGGTTCGGGTGCTCCCCGACGGCATCGCGGTCACCCTGGAGCGCTCGTCGTGGACGCCGGCCCCCGTGTTCCGCCTCGTCCAGCAGGTCGGGGGAGTGTCCCAGGCCGACATCGAGGCCACGCTGAACATGGGCGTCGGTATGGCCGTGGTCCTCCCGCAGGCCTCGGTCGCCGGGGCCCTCACCCTGCTGGCGTCGCGCGGCGTTCACGCGTGGGTTCTCGGGTCCGCGGCGGCCGCGCAGGGACGACCGGCGACGGTCGCGCTGCAGGGCTCCCACGCCGCCAACGAAGGTTCTTTGGCACTGGGTTGAACTTTGGGTACCCTGGCCTCACGAAAAACTGACAGCTTGAAGCGGCTAGGCCGCTGTGACATGCGAGGGGGTCGACCCAGATGGGGCGCGGCCGTGCCAAGG
>CAZBMH010000222.1:0-1563 GCA_964492685.1 uncultured Micropruina sp. | reverse complement strand
CCAGCTGGGTGATCGGCTGGGTGAACATCCGCGCGTACTGGATGAACGCCTGCACCGACCCCAGGGTCAGCGCGCCGGAGGCCACCCACAGGCTGCCGACCACCGCGATCACCACGTAGTTGAGGGTCCCGACGAAGACCATCAGCGGCATGATCAGGCCCGACACGAACTGGGCGCCGAACGCCGCCTGGTAGAGGTCCTCGTTCTTGGTGGCGAAGTGGGCGGCCACCTCGCGCTGCCGGCCGAACACCTTGACCAGCGAGTGCCCGGTGAACGCCTCCTCCACGACAGCGTTCAACTCGCCGGTCGACTTCCAGGTCTGGACGAACATCTTCTGCGAGCGCTTGCCGACCGCCACGGTGATCGCCATCGCCAGCGGGATCGTCACCAGGGCGATCAGCGCCAGCCACGGCGAGATGACGAACATCATGGTGACCACGCCCAGCACGGTGAAGATGTTGTTCAGCATCTGCGCCAGCGTCTGCTGCATCGACTGGGCGACGTTGTCGATGTCGTTGGTCACCCGGCTCAACAGCTCGCCGCGCGGCTGGGCGTCGAAGAACTTGATGGGCAGCCGGTCCAGCTTGGCGGCCAGGTCGCGCCGCATCCGGAACACGGTCCGCTGGACGATGTCGTTGATGAGCAGCCCCGCGGCCCACAGCACGACCCCGGCCACGCCGTAGACGGCCAGCGCCTGCAGGATCACCCGCAGCAGCGCGCCCGTGTCGATGCCGGTGCCGGCGGTGGCGCCGTTCCACAGCAGGTCGGTGGCCTGGGCGAGGATCATCGGCGCGAGCGCGTTGCCCAGCGTCGCGGCCGCCGAGATGACGACGGAGACCAGGATCAGCACCCGTTCGGGGCGGAGCTGGACCGCCAGCCGCTTGAGCGACGGGACGAAGCTGACGGCCTTCTCGCCGCTGCCGGCGCCGTGCCCCATCGGGCCCCGGGCTTGGGTGACGTGCGCGGCGTACTTCGGGCGCTCGTTGGCCTTGCGGCCCTCGGGGGCGGTCTGCGTGGTGCTCATGCGGCCTCCTCGGTCCGGAACTGGGATTCGACGATCTCGACGTAGGTGGGGCAGGTGGCGAGCAGGTCCTCGTGGGTGCCGACGCCCTCGACGTGGCCGTCGTCCAGGACGACGATCCGGTCGGCCCCGCGGATCGTGGAGATCCGCTGCGCCACGATCAGCACGCCGGCGCTGCGGGTCTCCGCCGCCAGCGCGGCCCGCAGCCGGGCGTCGGTGTTGACGTCCAACGCGGAGAACGAGTCGTCGAAGATGTACAGGTCGGGCTTCTTCACCAGGGCCCGGGCGATCGACAGCCGCTGCCGCTGGCCGCCGGACACGTTCGTCCCGCCCTGGGTGATCGGGGAGTCGAGCCCGTCCGGCATCGCGCGGACGAAGTCGGCGGCCTGTGCGGTCTCCAGCGCGGCCCACAGCTCGTCGTCGGTGGCGTCGGGCTTGCCGTAGCGCAGGTTCGAGGCGATCGTCCCGGTGAACAGGTAGGCCTGCTGCGGCACCAGGCCGATGCGGCTCCACAGCAGGTCCGGGTCGAGGTCGCGGACGTC
>CAZBMH010000221.1:0-1626 GCA_964492685.1 uncultured Micropruina sp. | reverse complement strand
GTCGTCCGCGACCAGCACACCCTCAGCGACGCCTACCGGGCCGCCCATCCGTCGCTGCCGCTGGTGCTGCTGGGGCACAGCCTCGGCTCGATCATCGCCCGCGACTACGCGCTGCGCTGGGGCGCCGACCTGGCGGGATTGGTGCTCACCGGGACGCCCGGATCGGCGGGGGCACTGGGCGCCGTCGGCCGGGCGCTGGCCGCCCGCGAGGCCGCCCGCCACGGCGCGACCGCGGCGTCCCCGCGCCTGGATCAGCTCTCTTTCGGCGGCTTCAACAAGGCCTTCCGTCCCAACCGGACGGACTTCGACTGGTTGTCGCGGGACGCCGCGGAGGTGGACGCCTACGTCGCCGATCCGTGGTGCGGCTTCGTCTGCTCCGCGGGATTCTTCGTCGACATGCTGGACGGCCTGCGCCGGGTGACCGACCCCCGGCTGCTGGCGGGCCTGCCCGCCTCGCTGCCGATCCTGGTGCAGTGCGGCGGCGCCGACCCCGTGAGCCGCCAGGGCGAGGCCGCCCACGAACTGGCGCGCGCCTTCGGTCGCGCGGGCGTGAGCGACGTGACCGCCGTGGTCTACGAGGGCGCCCGCCACGAGCTGTTCAACGAGACCAACCGCGACGAGATCACCGCGCTCACGACCGGCTGGATCACCCGGCGCCTGGCGGGCTGAGCCGGCGCCATCGCCCCCCGGGCGTCAGGGCCGGCGGATGCGCTGGGCCCCTACCCACCCCGTCCGATCGCTCCGGACGGGTCAGCGCCTGCGGGCCCGCAGGACGAGGTCGTCGTGCAGGTGGGCGCCCTCGCCGCCGCGAATGGCCCGCGGCCGGACCTCGCGCTTCTCGATCGTCCAGCCCTCGACCAGGGCCGCCGCGATGTCGTCGGGGAAGTAGAAGGCGTCCAGGTCGATGCCGCGCTCGGCGGCCCACGCGCGGTCGACCTCCGCGTGGTGAACGACCAGCAGCAGCCCGCCGGGGGCCACCAGCTCGAGCAGCGCCGGGATGCTCTCGGGCGCCTTCGGCAGCCGCACGTAGAAGCAGCTGACCAGGTCGAACGAGGCGGCCGGCAACCGGGCCGCGACCAGATCACCGTGCACGAACGCCACCGCCTCCCCGGCCGCTTCCGCCGAGGCGCGCGCCCGCTCCAGCGCGACCCCGGACGGGTCGAGGGCGGTCACGTCCCAGCCCTGCCGGGCCAGCCAGACGGCGTCGGCGCCCTCGCCGCAGCCCACGTCCAGGGCGCGGCCGGGGGTCAGGCCGGTCGCCTCCGCCACCAGGGCGTCGTTGGGGTTGCCGCTCCAGGTCTGCGGCCGCTGCGAGTAAAACTCGTTGAACTCGGCCTCCGCGTCGTGGGCGTGGTGGTGGCCGTGGTGGTGACTCATGCGGGGAAGCATCTCACGTCCGGTGCCCCTGGCGTCCGTCCAGTCGGAGGGCTAATCTCGGAATCACGAGATTAGGGGAACAGGTGCACGGTCGCGAGTTCAAGGACGGGGTGTTCGGCCACTTCGCGCGCGTCGGCGCCGCCCTGGGCCACGCCAAGCGCCTCGAGATCGTGGACGTCCTGGCCCAGGGCGAACGCAGCGTCGAGGAGTTGGCGCGCCAGGTGAGCGCGACCCTGGGCAACACCTCCC
>CAZBMH010000220.1:0-1666 GCA_964492685.1 uncultured Micropruina sp. | reverse complement strand
GCTCACCGAGTCGGGCATCCACCTCACGAAGTTCTGGTTCTCGGTGACGCAGCGCGAGCAGCGCACCCGGTTCGCCATCCGTCAGATCGACCCGGTGCGACGCTGGAAGCTGTCGCCCAACGACCTGAACTCGCTGGACCGCTGGGAGGACTACTCCGCGGCCAAGGAGGCCATGCTCGCCCGCACCGACACCAAGCACGCCAACTGGCTGGTGGTCCGCTCCAACGACAAGAAGCGCGCCCGGATCAATGCGATGCGCGCCGTGCTGGCGAAGTTCGACTACGAAGGCAAGGACTACGACGTCGTCGGCGAGCCGGACCCGCTGATCGTGCAGCGCGGCCGCAAGGCGGGCGAGGACTGATCCTCAGGACGAGGACGCCTCGACGGCGGGAACCCAGCGCCACAGCCACGCGGCCCCGGTGAATCCGATCGCGCCGATGGCCAGCGCGGCCACCGACAGGCTGGCCACGGCCGCCAGCGCGCTGATCACCACGGGGGCGGCGAGTTGCCCCAGCCCGGTGGTGAGCCGCCAGCCCGCGAGGAACTGCTGTCGTCCGAGCGCGGGGGAGGCGTCCGACCCCAGGGTCATCACGGCGCCGGACGAGATCCCGTTGCCCAGGCCCAGGCCGATGGCGAAGGCGGCGATGGACCAGCCGGTCTGCGCCAGCGGCAGCAGGGCGAAGCAGGCGCCCATGACGACCATCGTGGTGACGGTGACCCACCGGCGGCCCAGCCGGTCCATCAGCGAGCCGCCCAGGTAGAACAGCGCCAGGTCGACGCTCGAGCTGAGGGCGAAGATGAGGCTGGTCGTGGCGGCGTCCAGGCCGTGGTGGTCGCACCACAGGGGCAGCAGCGCGTCCCGGGCGGCCCGGATCAGCATGATGGACGCCGCGCCGACCCCGATCGTGAGATAGGTGCGCGCGTGGCCCCGGAGCACGTCACCCAGGCGCACCGGCTCGTCCGGGACGTCGGGGAGGGGCGGCAGGTCGCGCAGCGTGAGGGTGACGGCGGCTGCCAGCAGGCTGGTGACGGCGGCCATCCAATAGGCGGCGGGCAGCCCCCACAGGCTCACCACCCCCGCACCCAGCAGCGGGCCGATCATCGAGCCGAGCCGGAACACCCCGCCCAGGCTGGAGAGCGCCCGGGCCCGGAACTCGTAGGGCACCGCCTCGGTCAGGTAGGACTGCCGCGCCAGCAGCAGCACGGCCCCGCTCAGCCCGACCACGAGCACGAGGCCCATGAACACCCATAGCGAGGTGATGAACGGCGCGACCGACATCGCGGCCGCGTCCACGAGCATCGCCCCCACCAGCGCCCGTCGCTCGCCGAAGCGATGCGCCAGGGCGCCCGCCGGCAGCGCGCCCAGCAGACCCCCGACGGCGAACAGCGCCACGACGAACGCCGCCTCCGCCGGGGAACCCCCTAGCCAGCGGGCCGTCAGCGGCACCAGCGGGATGATCGCGCCGAACCCTACGGTGCCCAGCGCGGTGGGCAGATACAGGGTGAGGGCCAGCGAGCGCCACGGCACGGTCGATGGCGCGGTGCTCATCCTCGGGACGCTACACCCGGGTTCGGACGGCACCCGCGCCCGCCGCTAGGCTGGGACGTCGAGCCCCCGTAGCTCAGGGGATAGAGCTGGAGCCTTCTAATCTCTAGGTCGCAGGTT
>CAZBMH010000219.1:0-1706 GCA_964492685.1 uncultured Micropruina sp. | reverse complement strand
GACCAACCGGGCCAACGTCGCCCTGCTCGGCCCACCCGGGGTCGGCAAGACCCACTGTGAGACTCCGAGCGGGTCCCCGCCTGATGTGGTGGGTAGGGGCCGCCAGGCTCAAGCAGGACGATGTCTGACTCCAACCGTCACACTGGCCGCCGCGGCGTGCCTTGAGGACTGGATGTGTCGATGCTCGCCCTGAGTTGGGGTCTGGTCCGACGCACCGTCCAGGGTCGGCCGCCGTTGGGGGGCCGACGGGCAGGCTGGGCTGGTGGGGGTAGCTGACCCGAAAGACTCATTGGCCGACCGCTCTGGCGGTCGTGCCTTCGCTTTGGATCTGTCGTTCCCCCGCCGGCACCGGCCTGGCCCACCGTCCGCTGGCCTGATCAGAAGCCTGGCCGACTCGGCGACCCTCTCGGGGGTTGCGGTCGTGCCTCATCACAGTCCTGCCGCGCGGTGACCTCACCCAGGCCGGTGCCGACCTTCACGGCACGTCCATCGTCGACAAACGAGGAGCACCGCTCATGCCCATGCTGTCAGGTCAGGTCGACGCCGTCATCGGCGTGGACACCCACCGAGACCACCACACCATCGCCGTCGTGGACCCCAACGGCGGAGTCCTTGCCAGCACCGAGCTGCCCACGGACGCGTTCGGCTACCGGCGGATGCTCGCCTTCGCCGCTGAGCACGCCCCCGACCGGCGGGTCTGGGCGATCGAGGGCACCGGCAGCTACGGCGCCGGGCTGACTGGCTACCTGCTGGAGAAGGGCCAGTGGGTCGTCGAGATCGACCGCCCCGCGCGACTGGCACGCCGCGACGGGGCCAAGACCGACGCCCTGGACGCCGTGCGCGCCGCTCGGGAAGCCCTCACCCGCGAGCACCTGGCCCAGCCCCGCCGTCGCGGGGACCGCGAAGCGATGCGGGTCCTACTCACTACGCGGGCAGGCACGATCACAGCCCGGACCAAGGCCATCGGCCAGCTCAAGGCCCTCATCGTCGGCGCGCCTGAAGCGCTACGTGAGCAGCTGCGCCGCGGCACCACCGACCAGCAGCTCGACCGGTGCGCCCGGCTGCGGACCCTGCCCACCCACAGCACCGAACACCGCGCCACGGTCCGGGCGCTGCGCACCTGCGCCCGCCAAGCCCTGTTCCTGGAAGCCCAGGCCGCGGACCTCGAGACCGAGCTCGAGATCCTGGTCACCAAGGCCGCCCCGCACCTGCTCGACCTTCCCGGCGTCGGGGTGATCACCGCCGCCCAAGTGATCGTGTCCTGGTCCCACCCGGGGCGGATCCGCAGCGAAGCCGCGTTCGCCGCGCTGGCCGGGGCTGCCCCGATCCCGGCCAGCTCCGGGCAGACCGTGCGCTACCGGCTCAACCGCTCCGGAGACCGCCAGCTCAACAAGGCCCTGCACACCATCGTCCTGTCACGACTGGCCCACCACCAACCCACAAGGGACTACGCCGCCAAGCGGACCGCCGAGGGCAAGACCCCCCGAGAGATCAAGCGATGCCTGAAGCGAGCCGTCGCCCGGCAGCTGTTCAGGACCCTCGAGACACGCGCCGTCACCAGAGCCCCCGATATGACCACCGCCTGACGCCGCCCGCCCGAACACTCCGCCGACCCACTCCAGCCAGGGGGGTTGACAGGTCATAGAAGCATCATCGCCGTCGCCCTCGCGGTTGCCGCCTGCGCCGCCGGCTACTCGATCTACTTC
>CAZBMH010000218.1:0-1727 GCA_964492685.1 uncultured Micropruina sp. | reverse complement strand
CGCACCTGGGTGAAGGAGGTCAACGCCGCGCTGCAGCAGGTGGGGCTGGACCCGAGCTTCTCGGCGCGGTCGCTCAACGAGGGCTTCTCGGGCGGCGAGAAGAAGCGGCACGAGATCGTCCAGCTGGAGCTGCTGAACCCGAAGTTCGCGATCCTCGACGAGACCGACTCCGGCCTGGACATCGACGCGCTGCGCATCGTGTCCGAGGGGGTCAACCGCTACATGGCCCAGGGGGACCGCGGCCTGCTGCTGATCACGCACTACACGCGGATCCTCAACTACATCAAGCCCGACTTCGTCCACGTGTTCGTCGACGGCGCGATCGCCCTGGAGGGCGGCCCGGAGCTCGCCGACAACCTGGAAGCCGAGGGCTACGACCGGTTCGTCAGGGCAGCGAAGGCTGATGCCTGAGGCCTACGACGTCCGCGCGATCCGGCGTGACTTCCCCATCCTGGAGCGCCGGGTGGGGGAGTACCCGCTGGCGTACCTGGACTCGGCCAACACCTCGCAGAAGCCGCGGGCGGTCATCGACGCGATGGCCACCCACTACGCCGAACACAACGCCAACGTGGCCCGCGCCATGCACGTCCTGGGTGCCGAGGCGACCGCCGGCTACGAGGGCGCCCGTGAGCGGATCGCCCGGTTCGTGGGGGCGGCCCGCAGCGAGGAGATCGTCTTCACCAAGAACGCGTCCGAGGCGCTGAACCTGGCCGCGCACACCCTGGGCGCCTCGCTGCGGCCCGGGGACGAGATCGTGATCTCGGTGATGGAGCACCACTCCAACATCGTGCCGTGGCAGTTGCTGGCGGAGCGTTCCGGGGCGGTGCTGCGCTGGTTCGACGTCACCGACGAGGGCCGGCTCGACCTGGAGAAGGCGGCCGCCGAGGGCCTGATCAACGAGCGCACCAAGATCGTGTCGCTGACCTGGGTCTCCAACGTCGTCGGCACCATCAACCCGATCGCGGCCCTCGCGGCGCAGGCGCACGCCGTCGGTGCGGTGATGGTGGTGGACGGCTCCCAGGGGGTACCGCAGCTGCCCACCGACGTGGCCGCGCTCGGCGCCGATCTGGTGGCCTTCACCGGCCACAAGCTGTGCGGGCCCACCGGGATCGGGGTGCTGTGGGGGCGCTACGACCTGCTGGCCGAGCTGCCACCGTTCCTCGGCGGGGGCGAGATGATCGAGATCGTCCGGATGACCGGGTCGACGTTCGCCCGCCCGCCCTACCGGTTCGAGGCGGGGACGCCGCCGATCGCCGAGGCCGTCGGGCTGGGCGCGGCGGTCGACTACCTGTCGGATCTGGGCATGGCGGCGGTCGCCGCCCACGAGCAGCGGCTCACGAGCTACACGCTCGAGCGGCTGCAGCAGATCGAGGGCCTGCGCGTCCTCGGCCCCACCGAGGCGGTGGATCGCGGCGGCGCCGTGGCGTTCGTCCTGGAGTCGGACGGCCTGGAGGTGCATCCGCACGACGTGATGACCTTCCTCGACTCCCGCGGCGTGGCGGTGCGCGGCGGCCACCACTGCGCTCGGCCGCTGCACGAGCGGCTCGGGGTGCAGGCCTCGACCCGCGCGTCGGGCTATCTCTACACGCTGGAATCGGAGATCGACGCGCTGGCCGACGCGTTGGTCTATACCCGCGACTTCTTCGGGAGGCATCGGTGAGCGTCGAGTCCATGTACCAGGAGATCATCCTGGACCACTACCGCGAGAAGCATCACAGCGGCCTGCG
>CAZBMH010000217.1:0-1826 GCA_964492685.1 uncultured Micropruina sp. | reverse complement strand
TGCCCGGTGACAACACCGACATGACCGTGCACCTGAACAAGCCGATCGCCATGGAAGACGGCCTGAAGTTCGCCATCCGCGAGGGCGGTCGTACCGTCGGCGCCGGTCGTGTGACCAAGATCCTCAAGTGAGCTAACGCTTCCGAGAAGGTCCACGAGAACCCTCGTCCGCTTCGGCGGGCGGGGGTTCTCGCGCGTTCCGGGGGCCCGGGCGGGAAGCCCCGTTCGTCGCCGCACGCCCGAATTCTCGGTTGCAGCCCGGGACGATGAAGACTAAACTACGACGCATAGTAGTAGTTCAAGGTTCTACTACTGTTCGGTCATCACGAGTGGCCACGTCAGAGAGGTTTCACATATGTCCAAGTCAGTCCGCCTGGTCGGGATCGTCTCGATCATCTTCGGCATCGTCGCCATCCTGGGCGGTGTTTCCACCTGGACGCTGGTGACCACGCAGCTGTCCGCGGAGAACATCACCGTCCCGAAGGATTCGCCGATGCTCCCCGGCGCCCACGTCGCCGACCCGTTCAGCGCCTACGCGCAGGCCGAGATCATCAACCATCACGCCCTGACCGCCTCGGAGGGCAAGACCTACGCCGAGCTCGGCGCCCTGGCCGGGCAGGCCAAGGCCGCCGGCGATCAGGCGCTGGCCGACAAGTACACCGCGCAGCGCACCACGGTCATGAACGCGTCCTTCCTGCGGGCCTCGCTGTTCACCTCGGTGCTCGCCTATGGCGTCAGCCTGCTGGTCATCGGCCTCGGCGTGATGTTCCTGCTCATGGGCTGGGCCCTGGGCAAGGTCGCCAAGGCCGACACGCCGGCCCCGGCGGTCGTCAAGGAGTAATCGCTCACACCCGCAAGAGCGGCCCTTCCCCGATGGGGGAGGGCCGCTCTTGTCGTCCCGCTCGTGGGTTCAGCCGCGCTTCTGGATCGAGGCCCACTCGTCGCGCAGGCCCACCGTCCGGTGGAAGCTGAGCGGGGCGTCGAGGTCGGCGGCGAAGTAGCCAAGCCGCTCGAACTGCACCACCTCGCCGGGGGCGACCTCGCCGAGTGCGGCCTCGACCTTGCAGCCGCTCAGGACGGTCCGGGAGTCGGGGTTCAGGTCGTCCAGGGCCTCGCCGGTGCGCTCCCCGGGCGTCGCAGCGGTGAAGAGGCGCTCGTACACCGCGACCGTGGCGTCGAGCGCGTGCGGCGCGGAGACCCAGTGCATGGTCGATTTCACCCTGCGGCCGTCGGGGGAGTCGCCGCCCCGGGTGGCGGGGTCATAGGTGCAGTTTACCTGGATGACCCTGCCCTCGACGTCGGTGACCACGTCGGTGGCGGTCACGAAGTAGGCCCCGCGCAGTCGCACCTCGCGGCCGGGGGAGAGGCGGAAGAACTTCGGCGGCGGCACCTCGGCGAAGTCGTCGGCCTCGATGAACAGCTCGCCGGTGAACGCCACCGAGCGGGTGCCGTCCGCCGGATTCTCCGGGTTGTTGGTCAGCTCCATGTATTCCACGACCGGGGCGCCCGCGGCGTCGGTGGGCCAGTTGGTGATGACCAGCTTGAGTGGGTGCAGCACGGCCATCCGGCGCTGGGCCGTGCGGTTCAGCTCGCGGCGCACGAAGGCCTCGAACTCCTCGATCGCCTTGACCGAGTTGTTGCGGGTGGTGCCGATGGCGACGCAGAAGTCGCGGATGGCGGCCGCCGGGTAGCCGCGGCGGCGCATCCCGCTCAGCGTCGGCATCCGGGGGTCGTCCCAGCCGTCCACGACGCCGTCGGTCACCAGCGTGCGCAGCCGGCGCTTGGACGTGACGGTGTGGGTCAGCTCCAGCCGGGCGAACTCGTACT
>CAZBMH010000216.1:0-1894 GCA_964492685.1 uncultured Micropruina sp. | reverse complement strand
GTTCGCACTACCCTGTGAGCCATGGATTTCAACGCGAGCGAGATCGTTCTGCTGCTCGTGTTGGCCATCGTCCTGTTCGGGCCCGAAAAACTGCCCGAACTGGCGCGCAAGACGGCGCGGGTGCTGCACTACGTGCGGCGTATCGCGAACGACGCCCAGGGCCGGTTGCGCGAGGAGTTGGGGCCCGAGTACGCGAATCTGCAGCTCTCCGACCTGAACCCGAAGGCGTTCGTCGCCAAGCATCTGGGGCCGGACGCCACCGCGGAACTCGACTCGGTGGCGGCCGAGATGCGCGGCGCGCGGACCAGCCTGGACGCCGCGATCGCAGCTGCCCCGGAGCCGGTGCCCGAGGCCGAACCGGAGGTGCCCGCGGCTGACCGTCCGCTACCGCCCTTCGACGCCGAAGCCACCTGAGTCGCACCGACTCGTCGAGATCGCGGGAAGCGGCGTCCGAGGGTCGGCCTCCGCGGGGCCGAAGCGCTACCCTCCCAGGGTGACCAGCTCGTCGATCTTCGTGTCCCGGATCAAGGGACTGCCGATGCTGGACGCCAGTGGCGACCAGGTGGGCAAGGTGCGCGATGTGGTGCTGCAGAACCGCCCCGGTAAACGGGCGCCGCGGGTCAAGGGCCTGGTGATCGAGTTGTTCGCGCTGCGCCGGATCTTCTTCCCGATGGAGCGGGTGCATTCGATCGACGCCAACCAGGTGATCATCTCGGGCGTGGTCAACACCCGCCGCTTCGAGCCCCGCGAGCAGGAGAACCTGGCCATCGAGGACCTGTTCGACCGCACCGTCTTCCGGCGCGGCCACTCCGAGCCGTTCACCCTCTACGACCTGGCCATCCGGCAGGCCCGGCAGCGGGACTGGGAGCTCAGTGAGGTCGCCCTGCGCGACCAGGCGCGCCGGCGTCCGTTCGCCAAGCCGCACATCACCATCGTGCCCTGGGACGAGGTGCCCGACTTCACCCTGATCCCGGGCGGCGGCGCCGAACGGTTGCTGGCCGAGCTGCAGGAGATGAAGCCTGCCGACGTGGCTCGCGAGCTGCACGACATGGACCCGCAGCGCCGCGCCGAGGTGGTCAACGCGATGGACGACGAGCTGCTGGCTGAGGCGCTGGAGGAGCTGCCCGAGGACGAGCAGGTCGAGGTGATCCAGTCGTTGGAGGCCGACCGGGCCGCCGACGTCCTGGAGGAGATGGATCCCGACGACGCCGCCGACCTGATCGCCGAGCTGGCGCCCGACGTCGCCGAGGACATCCTGGAACGGATGGAGCCCGACGAGGCCGAGGATGTCCGCTCGCTGCTCAGCTACGACGCCGCCACCGCCGGCGGCCTGATGACTCCCGAGCCGGTGATCCTCGCCCCGGACGCGACCGTCGCCGACGCCCTGGCGATGATGCGCAACGAGGAACTGACCCCGGCGCTGGCCTGTCTGGCGTTCATCTGCCGCACCCCGCTGGACACCCCGACCGGACGGTACCTGGGCGGGGTGCACATTCAGCGGCTGCTGCGCGAACCGCCGTCCACACTGGCGGCGTCGTTGGTGGACAAGGGCATCACGCCGCTGACGCCGGACTCCGACGTCGCCGTGGTGTCGCGGTACTTCGCCACCTACGACCTGGTCTGCGCCCCGGTGGTGGACGCCGAGGGCCGGCTGCTGGGCGCGGTCACCGTGGACGACGTGCTCGACCACATCCTGCCCAACGACTGGCGCGGGATTCAGCTGGACCAGCTGCGGCAGGGGGTGACCGGTGTCCACCAGTGATCGACTCAACACGCCCGGACGCGAGCGGCGCTGGCTGCCGCGGGTGCGGATGGACGCCGAGGTGTTCGGCAGCTTCGCCGAGGGCTTCGCCCGGTTCATGGGCACCGCCAGCTTCCTGATCTGGATGTCGGT
>CAZBMH010000215.1:0-1903 GCA_964492685.1 uncultured Micropruina sp. | reverse complement strand
TGCCCCTGACCAGCACCGATACCTCAAACTCGCGGGTCACCTGTGGAAGTCAGGCATGGCGTGCCAGGCGGAGATCAGCTCGGGGTGGTGTTGGTAGAGCTCATCCTTGAAGCGCCGGAACGCGCGCCCCTCTCCTGCAGCGAGCTGCTCAACCGCAGGCCCGCAGTGCGATCACTGACGCCTTCTGCGAAGTCGACCATGTCCTGATACCAAATGAAGGACGGGAGAGGGTCGATCACGATCAGGTCCAGCTCGTCCAACTCGACAGGGTGCTCACCGTCGATTCCCGTGTCGCTGGTCCAGAAGACCACCTCGCCAGTCCTCGGGTCGATCAGCCACCGATGCTCGTAGTCGGTCTGGTCCGCCAGCGCGGTCGCGATCTCCCCCACGTCGATGACATCCAGGTCGAGCACCCAACAAGCGTAGGACCCCGCCGGTCGCGGCGGTCGCCCGATGCGTGGCGCCTACTGCGGTCACTTGCGGCGGTAGGCAGCAGGTCCAGTCCGTGGGGATGGGAAGGCGCCTCGGCGGCGGTGCCCTCAACGCGCCCGCACTGCCTGAGCCGCCCGTTCGCTGGGAGTACGTCGCGTTCCTCCCCCGTTTGGGGTGCTTGGATGGTCGCCGCAATTCGGCCCGGATGCAGGTCGCAGCAGGTGGTGGGCGACGCCGCGGCCCGGGATGCCTGAGTCAGAGGCCCGGGTCGTGTTCCCTACGGCCCTTCGAGCCAGGTGTGGCCCACGAGTGCCTCGGTGCCCCTGGGCAGTCGGACATCCTGGCCGCTGGCGAGTCGGCGGCACCACTCCATCACCTGATCGTGGCCAGGGGCCCGTCGCCCGCCTCCGGATCTTGCGCCCTCGGGCCACCAGTGTGCTTGCCAGGCCTTTCCGCGGAGCACCACACTGGTCCCGCCGACGACGCTGACGATGGTCTCGTCGATCGCACGAAGCAGGTCCTGGGATCCCGAGTCGCAGGCGTCGCAGCCGCAGTCCGGCAGCATCATGACGCTGATCTCGGGACGGACGACGCTGATGTGCAACACCGGCAGCCTGGCGTCCCCCTGAGTGAGCGGTGCGTCGCGTTCGAGCAGCAACAGCGCCAGGGTGCCCGGCCGCCGGGGGGTCAGGCGGACACCGCGGTCGAAGTCCCCGAGGTGACCGTCAGCGTCGAGTGGTGCCGGCGTGAGGTTCTCGGCCTCGACCCCGGGCACTGCCTGCAACGCGCGGGTCCATGCGCGGGCGCGCCCCTGCACGATGCGGTACCGCTCGGGCTGGGTAACTCGGGAGTACTCGTCGTCGCGGGGTGCGGCCATCCCCGGGTGCGGGTCGGGCCAGGACGGCATCGCGAGGAGTTCATAGTCCGCGGCTACCGACGCCTGCAAGTCCTCTACGCTCCCCATCTCATCGAGGATACGACTCGTCGGTCGGCTGCAGCTGGGGCTGGCCAGCAGGCCGCCGCGGTAGAAGCGCCCCCAGGGCGCGAGGGCCCTGGCCGGTGCCACACTCAGCCTGTGGCTTCGAGCGAGGCCGTGCCCTCGCCCGGGGCGTGGCAACCCCCGCCGGGAACTCGCCCTGCTTGGAACTGGCTCCCTCCAGATCACGGCCTCACCCCGCGGTTGGACCGCGTTCCACGCTGGGTACGAGCCTGGTACCGGGCTCCCCTCCTGGACCGGTTCGCCTACTCCTGGATGTGGGACCACGGAGGCGGGGACATCGTCCCGCCCCGCGACGACGGCGCCGCCCCGAGCCGCGGCAACCCATCCTCGGTTCCCACGCCCTCGTCACCCAGCGCCCGCCTGAAGCGATTCCGCACCGGAGGCTCGAGGTCGCCGACGACCCAGGCTGAGCGATTCGCGGCGGTGTGCAGCACTACATCGAGGCGGGAGGACTCGTCTGGAGTGCAGGCA
>CAZBMH010000214.1:0-1953 GCA_964492685.1 uncultured Micropruina sp. | reverse complement strand
TGCCCGGCTCGGGGATGTTCTCGCCCTTGACGATGGCCTCGTACACCTTCACGCGGCCCAGGACGTCGTCGGACTTGATGGTCAGCAGCTCCTGCAGGGCGTAGGCGGCGCCGTAGGCCTCCATGGCCCACACCTCCATCTCGCCGAACCGCTGGCCACCGAACTGGGCCTTCCCGCCCAGCGGCTGCTGGGTGATCATCGAGTAGGGGCCGGTGGAGCGCGCGTGCATCTTGTCGTCGACCAGGTGCAGCAGCTTCAGGATGTAGATGTAGCCCACCGCGACCGGGGCCGGGAACGGCTCGCCGGACCGGCCGTCGAACAGCCGGGCCTTGCCGTCGGGACCGACCAGGCGGACGCCCTGCTCGCTGGGGATCGTGCTGGCCAGCATGCCGGACAGCTCGTCCTCCTTGGCACCGTCGAACACCGGGGTGGCCACCCGGGTGTTCGGCGCCGACGCCCGCGCCGACGGGTCCAGCTTCTGTGCCCACGCCGCACCCTTGGGGGCCTCCCAGCCGGTCTTGGCCACCCACCCGAGGTGGGTCTCCATGACCTGCCCGACGTTCATGCGCCCGGGGACGCCCAGCGGGTTCAGCACGACGTCGACCGGGGTGCCGTCCTCGAGGAAGGGCATGTCCTCCACCGGAAGGATCTTGGCGATGACACCCTTGTTGCCGTGACGGCCGGCCAGCTTGTCACCGGTCGTGATCTTGCGCTTCTGGGCCACGTAGACCCGGACGAGGCGGTTGACGCCCGGGGGCAGCTCATCGCCCTCCTCCCGGTCGAAGACCCGCACGCCGATCACCTTGCCGGACTCACCGTGGGGGACCTTCATCGACGTGTCGCGGACCTCGCGGGCCTTCTCCCCGAAGATGGCGCGCAGCAGCCGCTCCTCGGGGGTCAGCTCGGTCTCGCCCTTGGGGGTGACCTTGCCGACCAGGATGTCGCCGGTCACGACGTCGGCACCGACCCGGATCACGCCGCGCTCGTCGAGGTCGGCGAGCACCTCCTCGGACACGTTGGGGATGTCCCGGGTGATCTCCTCGGGCCCCAGCTTGGTGTCACGGGCGTCGACCTCGTGCTCCTCGATGTGGATCGAGGAGAGCACGTCGTCCTGCACCAGGCGCTGGCTCAGGATGATCGCGTCCTCGTAGTTGTGCCCCTCCCAGGGCATGAAGGCCACGAGCAGGTTGCGACCCAGCGCCATCTCCGCGGTGTCGGTGCACGGCCCGTCCGCGATGACCTGGCCGACCTCGATCCGCTGGCCCTCGTCGACGATGACCTTCTGGTTGAAGCAGGTGCCCTGGTTCGACCGGTCGAACTTGCGCAGCCGGTAGGTCTCGTAGGTGCCGTCGTCGTTGGCCAGGGTCACGTGATCGGCCGAGACCTCGGAGACCACGCCACCCTTGCGGGCCGCGACGACGTCGCCGGCGTCCACGGCCGCGCGGTACTCCATGCCGGTGCCGACCAGCGGGGCCTCGCTGCGCAGCAGCGGGACAGCCTGACGCTGCATGTTGGCGCCCATGAGCGCGCGGTTGGCGTCGTCGTGCTCCAGGAACGGGATCATGGCCGTGGCCACCGACACCATCTGGCGCGGCGAGACATCCATGAAGTCCACGTCCACGGGCGCGACGAAGTCGACCTCGCCGCCCTTGGTGCGGACCAGCACCCGCTCCTCGGCGAAGTGCCCGTCGCCGGTGAGCGGGGCGTTGGCCTGCGCGATGACGTGCAGGTCCTCCTCGTCGGCGGTCAGGTAGTGGATCTCGTCGGTGACCCGGCCCTTGTCGTCGACCCGGCGGTACGGCGTCTCGATGAAGCCGAAGGCGTTCACCCGGCCGTACGTGGACAGCGAGCCGATCAGGCCGATGTTCGGGCCCTCAGGGGTCTCGATGGGGCACATGCGGCCGTAGTGCGACGGGTGCACGTCGCGGACCTCGAAGCCGGCCCGCTCGCGGG
>CAZBMH010000213.1:0-1975 GCA_964492685.1 uncultured Micropruina sp. | reverse complement strand
GGTTATGGGTGGGGCTCGGTGTGCTCGTCGAGGGCGTAGGTGGTGAGTCTGGGGTCGTCGGCTGGCGCGGGGGCGAGCGCGTCGACGATGGCGGCGATGGCCGGGTAGGGCACGGGTTCTACTGGTCCGTCGGCCTGGGTGAATTGGGCGCCGGGTCCGGCGGAGATGGTCAGCCCGTCCCACCAGATGGTGAGCTGGTCAGCGCCACCGTCGGCGTCGGGACGGCTGATGCGCGCTTCGGTGCCCTCGGCGTTGACCCGGACCCCGAGCCACGCGTCCTCGAGCGCCGGGGTGGGGTGCTTGGGCTCGTAGGTCACCGCGTAGTGGGCCGTCTGGCCGTCAGGGCCGACGAGGTCGACGTACCAGGCCAGTCGTGCGGGCCGATAGCGCGGAGGTGGGCCGGGCCTTTGGGCGACGACCCGCAGGTCGAGGTCGTCGCCGGTGGGTTGCCATGTGGCGCTGCTGGGGTCGGTGCTGATGGCCTCGGCCAGGGTCGCGCCCTCGGTGCGGGTGAGGCCCTGGGCCTCCATGAGCCAGGTGTGTCCGTGGTCGTTCCAGATCCAGCGCAGGGACTTGCCGTTGTCCCAGTCGAGCAGCAGCCCATCGGTGTCGGCGACCTCGACGTTCGTCCGGGAGCCGAGGAACCCGGTGGCGTCGACGTCGGCGAACGGCCCGTACACGGAAGCGACCGCAGTGACCACCCGCTGCGCGTCGGTGCGCAGCAGGCTCAGGGCCGGTACCCGGCAGGCGGCCGGGTCATGGCTGGCCTCCCAGCGGGCGGCGATCCGTTGCAGCGCCCAGCCCTGCGGCAGGCTGCTGGGCAGCAGGCGCAGGTCGGCGTCGCGCGGGTCGATCGGGGTCGCGTAGCCCTCCCCGGAGCACTGCAGCGACCCATCAGCGGCGACCGCAACTCTGGCGAGGTCGGGCTGCGCGGCGTCCAGGGCGATCCGCCCCAGCGGCACCAGTGCCACGGCCGCGGCGACCGCCAGCCCGCGCAGCGCCCAGCGCCGCGCCGAGCCGCGACGCGCTCCCGGCTGGGGCGGGTCGACGTCGGCGGCGAGGGCCGCGTCGAGGACGGCGCGGGCCAGGGCCAGGGCGGCCGGGTCGGGATCGATCGTGCCAGCGCGGGCCAGCTCGGCCATGCCGGGGATCGAGGCGACGTCGACCAGGTCGGTGCTCTTCATCGGGGGCCTCCACTCAGTGGAACGGGTCGGTCGCAGTCGTCGAGCGCGCAGCGCATCCGTGCGCGGGCGCGGTGCAGGCGGGTTCGCGCGGTGGCCGGTGGGATGCCCACCACGGCGGCAGCTTCGGTCGGGGTCAGCTGCTCCCACGCGACGAGCAGCAACATCTCGCGGTCGACCGCGGGGAGGTCATCGAGGGCGTCACGCAGCGGTCCGGCCAGTTCGGCGGCGTCCAGGCGCCGGTCGACCTCGTCCCACGGGTCCTCGACCAGGTCCGGGTCCGTGGCCGATCCCCGCTCGTGAGGTTGCCGTGCGAGGTCGCGCCAGTGCCGATGCAGCACATGGCGAGCGACGCCGAACAGCCAGACCCGAGGCGCGCCCAGCTCCGGGTCGTACGTAGTGCGCGCCGCGAACGCTTCCAGCCACACCCGCGCCAGCAGGTCCTCCGCCGCCCGGGGCGCGCGCCGGGCCAGGTAGGCATGGATCGCCGCGCCCTCCTGCTCGACCAGGGCGACGAACGCCTCGACCGGCAGCCCGCCTGTGCCCGGCCCTCGGCCCATCGCCTCGCCTCCCAGCCCCCCGCGGGCCACCGTAGGACCCACTCACCCGGTACTTGCCCACAGGCCCACGCAGCGTTCGCACTGCTGGACGCCGCGCCGGACGAACAGACCCCAGCGTAATGTCTAGTCACTTAGGTACTAGCATTGCGGCCGTGAGTGTTCCCATGACGGTGCTGGGCCTGGTCGAGACGGAGCCGCGCCACGGCTATGAGGTGAAGAAGGTCTACGACGCGC
>CAZBMH010000212.1:0-2080 GCA_964492685.1 uncultured Micropruina sp. | reverse complement strand
AGACCTTCTCCTTACCATGGAGACGCTCTGCCGACTGAGCTATAGGGGCCGGACGCGATGACGATACACGCATTCGCGGGGCGCCTCAAATCGCGGGCGGACGCGCGTGCCGCCGAGGCAGCCTCTCCCCCGCGCGGTCCCGCCGCACTACCGTTGGACGCATGCGCGTCCTGCTGAGCGACGGTTCCGGGCTCACCGCCCGCCAGTGCGCGCTCCTGCTCGCCCGGGCCGGCCACCGGGTCGGCGTGCTGTCCTCGACCCCGATCGGCGTGACCCGGTTCACCCGCACGGTGTCGGCCTGGCATCGGAGCCCGCGCCTGGGAGCCGACCCGCACCGCTGGCTGACCGCGGCCCTGGCCCGCTACGCCGCCGGGCGCTACGAGGCGCTGCTCCCCACGCAGGACCAGGTCGCCGTGCTGTCCTGGGCCAGCGATCGCGGCCTGCTGCACGACGTGGCCACGGTCGTGCCCGGGTGGGCGGCGCTGGTCGCCGTCTTCGACAAGCCGTCGGCCCATCGGAGCCTCACCGCGCTCGGCCTGCCCCGGCCGGACACCGTGATCGTCCGGCGCCTGGCCGGGCTGGTCACCTGGGACACGTTCCCGGTCTATCTGAAGCTTCCGCTGAGTACGGCCGCCTCCGGGGTGATCCGGGTGGCGAACCCGACCGAGCTCGCCGCGGCCGTCGCCCGGCTCACCGCCTGGGGCGCGTTCGAGGAGGGCGCCCCGGGCGTCCTGGTGGAGCGGGAGGTCGCCGGGCCGCTCACGATCGTCCAGGGACTCTTCGATCACGGCCGGCTGCTGGCCGTCCACGCGTGCGAGCGCGTCGCCGAGGGGGTGGGCGGCGCGGCCAGCCACAAGCGCAGCGTCGAGCCCGCCGGTTACCGCCCGCTGCTGCTCGCCCTGGGCGAACACCTGGCGTGGCACGGCCCGCTCACCCTGGACGTCATCGAGGGTCCGGCCGGGCCCTCGGTGGTGGATGTGAACCCGCGCCTGGTGGAACCCATGAACGCCGATGCCGCCGGCGTCGACCTGCCCGGCCTGATGCTCCGGCTGGCGCGCGGCGAGACTCCCGCTCCCGTCGAGGACGCGCGGCCGGGGGTTCGCACGCATCAGGCGCTGGTGGGGCTGCTCGGGTCGGCGGCCCGGGGTCGGGGGGCGGCCGCCCGCGAGGCGATGCGGATCGCGTCCTCGTCCGGCCCCTATCGCGACAGCGCGGAGGAGTCCACGCCCACCCGCGGCGACTGGCGCGCCCGCATCCCGCTCACGGTCGTCGGCGGCGGCCTGCTGGTGCGCCCCCGCTTCGCCCACTCGCTGGCCTCCGAGGCCATCGGGCACTACGCGATCACGCCCGAGGGCTGGCGAACCCTGGTCGGCACGCCGGGGGATGCTGCGAACGGATCAGTCGGCGAGGGCTAGCTCGACAAAACCCAGCCGGCGGTACAGGTGGATCGCCTCCGCGGACGTCTCCTCCAGCGCGTTGAGGGCCAGTTCCTCGAAGCCCGCCTCGTGGCAGGCCGCCGCCGCGCTCAGCAGCAGGCAGATGCCCAGCCCCCGCCGGCGGTGGTCGGGGTGGACGAACAGCTCGATGATGAAGGGGCCCTGCGGCACCCCGTCCCAGGGGGCCTCGGTGACGGTCTGGATGCAGCCGACCAGCTCGCCGGTGGCCGTGTCCACCGCCACCAGGCAGGCGGGCTCCAGGGGGGTGCCGTACTCGCCCTCGAAGACGCCCTCCATCTCCTCCACGGCGTCCTCCAGGTCGACCGCGGCGACCCCCTTGGGGTAGGAGTCCCAGTACAGGGACCCCAGCGTCGTCACGTCGTCGATGGTCTGCGGACGGAGCTCGATCCCGGCCGGCAGCGTCGCCGGCGCGAGGGGCAATCCGTGCTGAAGTAGGGGCACATCGTCAGCCTAGCGAAACCGGACGAGGATGCCGCGCCGCCGGGCGCTCGGGAACCGAAAAGCGCCGGGAGGCGGGCTCCCGGCGCTTGCTGGTGGCAGGTGTAGGGTTCGAACCTACGTAGGCTTAGCCGACGGTTTTACAGACCGCTCCCTTTGGCCGCTCGGGCAACCTGCCGTGCTGG
>CAZBMH010000211.1:0-2149 GCA_964492685.1 uncultured Micropruina sp. | reverse complement strand
CCCGGCCGGCACCCTGTCCGGGGCGCCGAAGGTGCGGGCGATGGAGATCATCGACCACCTGGAGGTGAGCCGCCGCGGGCTGTACGGCGGCGTCGTCGGCTACCTCGACTTCGCCGGCAACTCCGACATGGCGATCGCCATCCGCACCGCCCTCCTGCTGGACGGCACGGCCTACATCCAGGCCGGCGCCGGCATCGTGGCGGACTCCGTCCCCGAGCGCGAGGACGAGGAGTCGGTGACCAAGGCGGCCGCCGTGGTCAACGCCGTCCAGGCCGCCCAGGCGATGACGAGGCTCACCGGCCGTGACTAGGTGGGCCTGGCTCCTCGCCCTCGCGGCCGCGCTGGCGTGCTGGGCTGTGGCCGGGCAGCCCTGGGTCAGCACGGGGACCGGGCCGCTCACCGGCATCGCCGCCACCGACGGTGCGGCGCAGGCCCTGCCGCTGGCCGCCATCGCCGGGCTCGGACTGTCCCGGTGGCTGCGGTCCTGGGGGCGCCGGGTCGCCCTCGTCCTGATCGCGGCGGTGCTCGCCTGCGCAGGCCCGCTGGCCCTCGTCCGGGCCGGGGTGGTCGTGGACGAGACGGCCGGGACCGTCGTCCAACCCTTCGGCTGGACCTTCCTGGCGGTCTGCCTCCTCGGGGCAGTCGCCGCGGCGATCGCCGTGGTCGAGCCGGTGCCTTCGAGTCGGGCCACGGGCCCCACGGCGCCGCCCGACCCCTCGCTCTCTGCGTGGCAATCGTTGGACGCGGGTCTCGACCCGACCGCGGAGACTGGCACAGCGCCCGCTGGCAGGCCAGAATGGGGCGAACGTTCGACGACGGCCAACCTGAAGGAGCCCGGATGAGCAAGCACTACCACCACGGACGCACTCCCGCCGCCTGGGCAGGATCGATCCTGGCCGCGGTGGCGTTCATCATCGGCTCCATCGCCGCGGTCCTGGGGCCGAACTGGCCGCTCATCTGGGTGTCGGCCGCCCTGCTGGTGCTGGCCGTGATCGTTGGCGGCGTGCTGCGCAAGATGGGCTACGGGCAGGCCTGAGGTGGCCGTCGATCCCCACATGATCGGGGTCCTGGGCGACATCATCGTCGGCGTCCGCGAGGACCTTGACGAGCGCCGCTCCCGGGTGAGCCTTGACGAGCTGGTGGCCCGCGTGGTCGACCTGCCGACGCCGCGCGACCCGCTCCCGGCCTTCCGCTCCCCGGAACTCTCCGTGATCGCCGAGGTCAAGCGCCAGAGCCCCAGCAAGGGACACCTGGCCACGATCACCGATCCGGCGGCCCTGGCCGTGGCCTACGCCGCCGGCGGCGCGGCCGCTGTCTCGGTGCTGACCGAGCGGCGGCGCTTCGGCGGCTCGCTGGACGACCTGGTCGCGGTGCGCCGGGCGGTGGCCACCCCCGTGCTCCGCAAGGACTTCATCGTCACCGAGTACCAGCTGTGGGAGGCGCGCGCCGCCGGGGCGGACCTCATCCTGCTGATCGTGGCCGCCCTGGAGGACACGGAGCTGGCCGACCTGCTGGGTGAGGCCGAGGCGCTGGGCCTCACCGCCCTGGTCGAGGTGCACACCGAGGAGGAGACCCGGCGGGCGCTCGCGGCCGGGGCGGAGCTCATCGGGGTCAACAACCGCAACCTGCAGACCCTGGAGGTCGACATCGCGCAGTTCGAGCGGCTGGCGCGGCTGATCCCTGAGGACATCGTCAAGGTCGCCGAGTCCGGCATCGGGAGCCTCGATGACGTGCGCCGCGTCCGCGCGGCGGGGGCGGACGTCATCCTGGTGGGGGAGGCGCTGGTCAAGCATGGCGATCCGCGCACCGCCGTGGCCGAGTTCATCCAGGTCGGGGCGCAGCCGGTACCCTGACCGGGTGAATCACCCGTCTGACCTCCCCGATGCTCACGGCCACTTCGACGTCTTCGGCGGCAAGTACGTGCCGGAGGCGCTGTACGCGGCCCTGGCGCAGCTCGAAGCCGAGTTCACCCGCGCGATGTCAGACGACACCTTCTGGGCGGAGCTGAACCGGCTCCGGCGTGACTACTCGGGACGGCCGACGCCGTTGACGGCGGCGCCGCGTTTCGCCGCGCACTGCGGCAACGCCACCGTCCTGCTCAAGCGCGAGGACCTGAACCACACCGGCTCGCACAAGATCAACAACGTGC
>CAZBMH010000210.1:0-2190 GCA_964492685.1 uncultured Micropruina sp. | reverse complement strand
CCAACGGGCAGGGCAAGACCAACCTGGTCGAGGCCGTCGACTACCTGGCGACGCTCGGCTCCCATCGGGTCGCCTCCGAGGCGCCGCTGGTGCGCGCCGGGGCGGAGCGGGCCATCGTCCGCGGTCGGGTGCGCGCCGGGGTGGACGACACCCGGCAGCTGCTGCTCGAGGTGGAGATCCTGCCGGGGCGGGCCAACCGGGCGAGCCTGAACCGGGCGCCGCTGCGCCGGGCCCGCGACCTGCTGGGGGCGCTGCGGACCGTGTTCTTCTCGCCTGAGGACCTGGCCCTGGTCAAGGGCGATCCGAGCGATCGCCGCCGCTTCCTCGACGAGCTCATCACCGCCCGCTGGCCGCGGCTGGCCGGAGTGCGCGCCGACTACGACCGCGTCCTCAAGCAGCGATCGACGCTGCTCAAGTCGCTGACCGGCCGGTCGCGGGCCTCGATCGAGGACGCCGGCTTCACCCTCGACGTGTGGGACGAGCAGTTGGCGCGGCACGGCTCGGAGATTCTCGAGGCCCGGTTGCAGACGCTGGCGGAGTTGCGGCCGCTGGTCGCCGCCGCCTACGCCGACATCGCGCCCCGCAACAACGTCGCCACCCTCGACTACCGCTCGGGCATCGGGGTCACCGACGTCACCGCCCGGGACGTGCTGGGCGAGCTGATGGTGGCCGCCATGCGGGCCCGGCGGGGCGAGGAGATCGCCCGCGGCGTGTGCCTGGTGGGCCCGCACCGCGATGACGTGCTGCTGAGCCTCGGTGGCCTGCCGGCGAAGGGCTACTCCTCCCACGGCGAGTCCTGGTCGTTCGCGCTGTCGCTGCGGCTGGGCTGCTTCGCGCTGCTGCGCGCCGACGGGGTGGAGCCGGTGCTGGTGCTGGACGACGTCTTCGCCGAGCTGGACGAGGTGCGCCGCGAACAGCTGGCCCGGCTGGTCGCCGGCGCCGAGCAGGTGCTGATCACTGCGGCCGTTCCCGCCGACGTTCCCCGGATCCTCGGCGGCCGCCGGGTCGCGGTGGCCGAGCTGTTGGAGTCGGCCGTCCCGGACGTCCTGGCCCCCGCCGGCCCCCTCACGCCGGTCGGGGGCCCCGCCGTCGAGGCTCGCACCGGTGAACCGATCACGGCCGAGCCTGCGGCCGCCGAGCGGGACGGCCCACTCGTCCCGTCCGTCGTGGAGGGGACCAGGGATGTCTGAGCGCGATCCCGAGGGTCTGGACGTCGCCCGGATGGTCGCCCGGGCCGCCCAGGGTGCCCCGCTGCCGCCGCCGACGACCCCCAAGCCGCGCCGCCGGCAGCAGCCCAACCAGACGCGGGCCCGCAACGACGACCCCCAGCCACTGGGCGAGGCCCTCGACGAGCTGATCAACGCGCGCGGCTGGTCGACCGAGGTGAACCTCCATCACCTGCTGGGTCGCTGGCCGGCCCTGGTCGGCCCGGTGAACGCCGACCACTCCCACCCCGAGCACTACGCGGCCGGGGTGCTGACCGTCCGCACCGACTCGACGGCCTGGGCCACGTCGATGCGGATGATCGCCCCGCAGTTGGTCGCCAAGCTGAACGAGCAGCTGGGGCAGGGCACGGTGACCCGGGTCGTGGTGAAGGGCCCCGAGGCCCCGAGCTGGAAGCACGGCCGGCGCTCTGTCAGCGACGGACGAGGCCCCCGCGACACCTACGGCTGACCGAGATCGTCCGCCGCGGGCGCGATCCGGCCACCGGCTCGTCCCTCGCGGATCGGGGCCGGCCCGACCGGACGCGGAAGGCTCTGTGGCCCACTGACGACCCCGGGCGCGTATCCGGAGTCGTGCAGGGGGTCGAAAAGGGCCCTGAGCCCCCCTCTAGGCCCGCCAAGGGCAGGATTCATGCGATTCGGGTTCACAGAATGCGGGGGTTCGGGGGCTTTCCTAGTAGAATCAACAAGGACTAACCGCCACGTCCCGTCCCCGGGGCCGTTGGCGGTTGTTGCGTGACGAGCGAGAGAAGAGATCGAGTGTCGGATCAGACGACCGAACCCCGCACCGCAGGGGCCGCGGCCCACACGGTGGCCGCCGGCAACTACGACGCCAGCGCCATTACCGTCCTGGAGGGGCTTGAGGCGGTCCGCAAGCGGCCGGGCATGTACATCGGGTCGACGGGCGAACGCGGCCTGCACCACCTGGTCTACGAGATCGTCGACAACTCCGTCGACGAGGCGCTGG
>CAZBMH010000209.1:0-2198 GCA_964492685.1 uncultured Micropruina sp. | reverse complement strand
AGCTGGGCCGGCTGATGTACGAGGGCCGCTGGCTCGACCCGCAGTCGCTGATGCTCCGGGAGTCGCTGCAGCGCTGGGTCGGCTCGGCCGTGACCGGCTCGGTGACGCTGCGGCTGCGTCGCGGCGAGGACTACTCGATCCTCAACACCGAGGGGCCGTCGCTGTCCTACCACCCGGAGAGGCTGTCGATGGAGCGGGTGGGCGACGCCGCGTTCGGGCCGCTGGACCGGATCGGCCAGCTGACGATGCGCAACCTGGACATCGCCGACTCCCGCACCCGGCTGGAGCAGTACGCGCACATCGGCCTGGTCGGCGGCGCGGTGAAGTCGCTGGTCGGCGAGCTGGAGGACGGCGGAGCCCGCGGCATCACCGAGCTCCCGGGGACGGTCGTCGCGGCCGACGTCGAGGAGGCCACCCAGCACGCGGGGCTGGAGACCGGGACCGACTGAATCGGGCCGGGGATTCACAGCCTTCTCACAGCGGCCGCTGCTACGTTGCGGCCGTTCGTGAAGAAAGGACGCCCCCTTGTCAGCGGTTGAATCACGGTTTTCCCAGGTCACCCGGCGGGCCTTCGTGGCCGGCGTGCCGGCGGCGGTCCTGCTCGGCCTGGCCGGGTGCAGCGGCGACCAGGAGGTCCTCGCGCAGCCGACCCAGCGCCCCGGCAGGGGCCCCGGGGGAGGCCGCGGTCCCGGCGGACCCCCGGCGGCGTCGGCGACCCCGTCCGCGGCCACGGCGGGCACGGGCGGTACGCCGGTTCCGGATGCCGCCGCGATGACCATCTCGTTCACGTACGCCGCCAGCGGCGGCGGCATGGTCCGCAAGCCCTACATCGCGGTCTGGGTGGAGGACGCCGAGGGCGCCTTCGTCCGGACGATCTCGTTGTGGCACCTCCAGGGCGGGCAGGACCGCTGGCTGTCCGAGCTCAGCACCTGGTGGCAGACCTCCGGGGGTGACGACACGGGCTCCTCGGCCACCCGCGCGCCCGGCAGCTACGACGTGACCTGGGACCTGACGAACGGGGTCGGAAAGAGGGTGAGCGAGGGTCGCTACTTCCTCTGCATCGAGGCCAACCGCGAGCACGGCTCCGACTCGCTCATCCGCCAGGAGGTCACCCTGGGCGCCGCCCCCGCGGAGGGCGCGCTGGCTGCCCAGGGCGAGCTCAGCGCGGCCGGCTACCGCTACACGGTCTGATGTCGATCGACACCGCCGCCGAGCGCCGCGCGCCTCGCAGGCAGGCACCGCGCGCGCTGTGGCACCGCTGGTCGCGCAGCCTGCACTCCTGGACGTCGATGACCAGCCTGGTGCTGGTGCTCTTCTTCTCCGTCACGGGGCTGACGCTCAACCACCCGGACTGGGTCGGCGCCGCGGCCACCCAGCGGGTCGAGGGCACCCTGCCGGCGGCGGCGCTGGCCGGCGGTCAGGTGGACTTCCTGGCGGTCAGCGAGTTCCTGCGCGAGACCCACGCGGTGACCGGCTCGGTGACCGACCACGGCACCAAGGGCGACCAGGGGCGCCTCGCCTACACGGGGCCCGGCTACGACGCCAGCGTGCTCTTCTCGGTCTCGGACGGCACCTTCACCCTCACCCAGACCCGCTACGGCCTGCTCGGGGTCCTCAACGACCTGCACAAGGGACGAAACACGTCCCCGCTGTGGTCAGTGGTCATCGACGCCTCGGCGATCGTGCTGGTGCTGGTGTCGCTCACCGGCCTCGTGCTGCAGCTGCTCATCGAGCGCCGGCGGCGCACGGCGCTGATCCTGCTCGGGATCGGCTCGGTGGCCGGGCTGGCGCTGCTGTGGATCAGCGGCTGAGGCCGCCGGGCGTCGATCAGGAGACGACGTTGGGCGCCGCGCCCCCGTAGCGGCGGTCGCGCGCGGCGTAGAGCTCGATCGCCCGCCACAGATCACGCCGGTCGAAGTCCGGCCACAGCCGGTCCAGGAAGACCAGCTCGGCGTAGGCGGACTGCCAGAGCAGAAAGTTGGACGTCCGCTGTTCGCCGGATGAGCGGACGAACAGGTCGACGTCCGGGATCTCCGGCTCGTCCAGGAAGCGCCGGAAGCGTTCCTCGGTGAGGCGGGAGGGGTCCAGCTCGCCGCGCCTGGCGGCCTCGGCGATGGCCCGGGCGGCGTCGACGATCTCGGCCCGGCCGCCGTAGTTGACGCAGAACTGCAGGGTGAGGACGGTGTTGTCGCGGCTCT
>CAZBMH010000208.1:0-2206 GCA_964492685.1 uncultured Micropruina sp. | reverse complement strand
AGCCGATGTCGGCGATCTTGGTGAAGATGCCGCCCGCGATGCGCAGTGCCGAGGCACCCAGGGACTCGCCGATGGCGAAGCCGATGAAGCAGGAGCCCGCGATCTCGCCGGGCAGGAAGAGCATGATCGACAGCATCATGAACAGCTCGACGCTGATCAGGACCATGCCGATGCTCATGCCGGACTTCAGCGGGATCTGGTGCAGCGGCAGTGGCTTGCCCTCCAGGGCAGCGAAGGCGGTGCGGCTGTTGGCGAACGTGTTGAGGCGGATGCCGTACCAGGCGATGGCGTAGCTGCCGGCCATGCCGATGATGCTGAACAGCAGGACGATCAGCACCCGATCCCAGCCCAGCCCGGCGAGCACCTTGAAGTAGACGAGGATGACGCTGCCGATAAAGGCCCACAGCAGCAGCAGGAACTTGCCCTGCTGGATCAGGTAGGCCTTGCAGGTCTCGTAGATGAGCTCGGACATCTCGCGCATCGAGGAGTGGACGGCCAGGTCGCGCACCTGGACGAAGCGGACGGCACCGAACAGCAGACCGAAGGCGGAGATGACCAGGCCGATGAGCAGCAGATTGTGGCCGTTGATGAACCCGAGGAACGTCACCGAGGCGAGGTCGGGCAGCTGCAGGTTGGCCTCGCCGCCGCCGGCCTCGGGCGGTGGGGCGGTGGCCGAGCCGGTACAGGCCGCGAGGGCCAGCAGGACCGAGCCGGTGGCCGCCAGGCCGAGCCGGCGGGCCCACGAGCGTTTCGATGGGGGAGCGACTGATGTCGACACTGTGATGTTCCTTCGGGAGAACTGGTTGCTGGGCTCCGTTGCCGTCAGCCGGCCGTGAACCGTGGTGTCAATCACGCTACTACCGAACGTCGTAGTGATATTTGTCTGGGTCACTATTTGACCGGACGTGTCCACCACGTGGGCGAAAGGACCGCCGAGCGCGCCGGCGGCGCCCCGCGGGGCGAGACTGCGGGTTGACTCACCCGCGATTTAGGGAAGAATGGCGTTGTGAAAACAAAGGCGCCGCAGGACCCGGGGATCGTCCCCGAGGTCGAGAGCGATGCCTCAACCCGGGAACGGGTGGCGCGCTCGATCCTGCAGCACGGTCCCTCGACGGCGGCCGAGCTGGCCGATCGGCTCGGGCTGACCGCGGCGGCCGTCCGTCGGCACCTGTCGGTGCTGGTGGAGATCGGTCACCTAACCAGCCGGCAGCAGCGGGTCTACGGGCAGCGGGGCCGGGGCCGTCCGGCCAACGTCTTCGTCCTCACCGACGCGGGCAGCGCGCAGTTCTACCAGGCCTACGACCGGCTCGCCATCCAGGCGCTCACCCAGTTGGGCCAGGTGGCGGGCGAGCAGGGCATCAGGACGTTCGCCGACAGCGTCGTGGCCGGGGTCGAGGACCGCTTCGCGGCGATCCGCGGGGAATACGACGACAGCCTCGCGGCGTTGGTGCAGGCGTTGACCGCCTCCGGGTACGTCGCCTCGCTGCGCCCCGTGCCTTCGGGTCAGCAGCTGTGCCAGCATCACTGTCCCGTGGCCCATGTGGCGGCGGCGTTCCCGGCGCTCTGCGAGGCCGAGACCCAGGCCTTCGCGCGGCTGCTGGGCAGCCACGTGCAACGACTGGCGACCATCGCCCACGGCGACGGCGTGTGCACCACGCACGTCCCGCGCCCGGTGACGGCCGCCGACCATGAACCAAGACAGGCAAGAAGGGGTTCGCTATGACCACCACGACCCAGCCGGTTGCACCCGGCCTCGGCGCCACCCAGGACGAGCACCTGGAGGCGCTGGGCAAGTACCAGTACGGCTGGCACGACACCGATGCCGCGGGGGCGAGCGCCAGGCGCGGCCTGACCGAGGACGTGGTTCGCAACATCTCGGGGCTGAAGAGCGAGCCGGACTGGATGCTGCAGCTGCGGCTCAAGGGGCTGAAGCTGTTCGGCCGCAAGCCGATGCCCTCCTGGGGCGCCGATCTCAGCGAGATCGACTTCGACAACATCAAGTACTTCGTGCGCTCGACCGAGAAGCAGGCCCAGAGTTGGGAGGACCTGCCCGACGACATCAAGCGCACCTACGACCGGCTCGGCATCCCCGAGGCCGAGAAGGCGCGGCTCGTGGCCGGCGTCGCCGCCCAGTACGAGTCCGAGGTCGTGTACCACAAGATCAACGAGGAGCTGGAGCGCCAGGGCGTCATCTTCCTCGACACCG
>CAZBMH010000207.1:0-2237 GCA_964492685.1 uncultured Micropruina sp. | reverse complement strand
TCGACCCCACCCTGGTCGGCAACGACATGCGGATGCTGGTCTCCGACATGGCCGGGCGGGCCAACATCCAGATCAAGGGCTCGGAGCTGGGCTACGACCTGTCCGATCGCAAGCTGGCGGCCAGCATCACCGAGGTGGTGAAGCAGCGGGAGATGGAGGGCTACTCCTACGAGTCGGCCGACGCCTCCTTCGAGCTGCTGTTGCGCGAGCAGATGGGCACGCTGGAGGAGTTCTTCGAGGTGATCAGCTGGCGGGCCATCACCGGCCACGAGGTCAAGCCGGAAGGCGACTCCGAGGCCACGGTCAAGCTGCGCGCGAAGGGCCAGACCTACCTGCTGGCCGGCGAGGGTCACGGCCCGCTGAACGCGCTGGATGTGGCGCTGAGGAGCGCCCTGAAGGGCGCCTACCCGCACGTGGACGAGTTCGAGCTCACCGACTACCGGGTGCGGATCCTCGACCAGGTGCACGGGACGGACGCCATCGTGCGGACGCTGATCGACACCACCGACGGCACCCGCACCTGGACGACGGTGGGGGTCGGGACCAACGTGCTCGAGGCCAGCTGGGAGGCGCTGTACGACGCCTACCGCTGGGGCGTGATGAAGCGCGACTAGCCTGAACCCATGACGGAACCCACCCCACTCCGCATCGGGAACGCCGACCGAGAGGCGGCCGCGGCCCTGCTGCGCCGGGCCGGCGACGAGGGACGCCTCACCGCCGCCGAGGTGGCGGAGCGCCTCGCATCGGCCGAGCAGGCCCGGACCCAGGCCGACCTCGACGTCCTGCTGGCCGATCTGGTGATCCCCGCCCCGACCGGTGGACAGGCGGCGGCGATCGTCCCGGCCTTCTCCACCGTCCCCGCGGTGCGGCCCGGCCCGCCGATGCCCCCGGGGCTGCGGCCCGACGACCCGCTGCAGCTGACCGCGGTCATGACGCGCGCCAAGCGGGGCGGATCCTGGGAGTTGCCGCCGTTCGTGCGCGCCCACGCGCTGCTGGACACCGTGCGGCTCGACTGCCTCACCGCGGCGACCACGGAACCCCTCATCGATCTGGAGGTCCTGCCCGGCGCGGGAACGGTGCTGCTCGTCCTGCCGGAGGGGTGGGCCGTGAATGTCGACCGGCTCTCGAAAGGGCTCGGCACCGTCAAGGTCTCCGTTCCCACCGCCCCCGCGTGGGGGCATCCGCTGATCGTGGTCCGCGGCTCGATCGGCATGGGCACGTTCAAGGCTCGCGGCGCGAACTGGTTCGAGCGCCGGCGCCTCCGGCGCGACCGCTGAGCGCTAGTCGATCCGCTCGACGATCAGCGGGCGATCCGCCGGCGCGACGTCGCCGATCGTGACCGCGCCCGCCAGAGCCTCCCGGGCCCGTTCCAGCCGCTCGGGGGTGTCGGTGTGCAGCGTGAACAGCGGCTCGCCCGCCACCACCCGGTCGCCCGGGCGGGCCGTCCACGCGACGCCGGCGCCCGCCTGCACCGGGTCGCCCTGCTTGGCCCGGCCGGCCCCCAGCCGCCACGCGGCGACGCCGACAGCGAGCGCGTCCATGCCGGTCAGGTAGCCCGTGGCGGGCGCGGTGACGATCTCCTTGTGACGGGCCACCGGCAACGGGGCCGTGGGGTCGCCGCCCTGGGCGCGGATCATGGCGTTCCAGGAGTCCATGGCCCGGCCGTCGGCCAGCGCCGCCGCCGGGTCGGCGTTGATGCCGACGCAGCCGAGCATTTCCCGGGCCAGCGCCAGGGTGAGCTCGACCACGTCGGCGGGGCCGCCGCCGGCGAGCACCTCGAGGCTTTGGGTGACCTCCAGCGCGTTGCCCGCGGCCAGGCCCAGCGGCCACTCCATGTCGGTCACCAGCGCCACGGTCTTCACCCCGGCCGCGGTGCCGAGCCCCACCATGGTGCGGGCCAGCTCGACCGAGCGCTCCCGGGTCTTCATGAACGCGCCCGACCCGGTCTTGACGTCCAGCACGAGCGCGGACGTGCCCTCGGCGATCTTCTTGCTCATGATCGAGGACGCGATCAGCGGGATCGCCTCCACGGTGCCGGTGACGTCGCGCAGCGCGTACAGCTTCTTGTCGGCGGGGGCGAGCCCGGAGCCGGCCGCGCAGATGACCGCGCCGACGTCCTCCAGCTGGGCGAGCATCTCCTCGTTGCTCAGCGCCGCGCGCCAGCCGGGGATCGACTCGAGCTTGTCCAGGGTGCCGCCGGTGTGGCCCAGGCCGCGGCCGGACAGCTGCGGCACGGC
>CAZBMH010000206.1:0-2265 GCA_964492685.1 uncultured Micropruina sp. | reverse complement strand
CGAGGGCTTCGATCCCGAGACCCAGGAGTGGAAGCCCGGCTACGAGGAGCAGCAGCGTGCGTGGGAGCACCAGTACGCCGAGGCCCAGGCCCGGTGGCTGGCCCACAAGAAGCAGGTCGAGGAGGCGGAGGCCGCCGGCATTCAGGCCGCCGTCGACGAGGCCAACACGGCCACCTACTCGGCCGGTGGCGCTGCCGCCGCCGTCGAGGGGTCGCTGGCGTCCGACGAGGCGCTGCAGGCGCTTCGAGACAAGCTGACCGGCGGCAACGCCTGACCGCTGGTCGACTGACACCAGCGGTGCCCCCGTCCCCGCCCGGGACGGGGGCACCGCTGCGTCCGGGGCCGAGTGTGATCTAGGGTGCCGGTCATGACCACACCGCCCGCAGGCCCCTACCGCGTCGGGCTCACCGGGGGCATCGGCTCCGGCAAGTCCGCGGTCGCCGACCTGCTCGCCGAGCGTGGCGCGGTCATCATCGACGCTGACGTGTTGGCGCGCGAAGCGGTCGCTCCCGGAACCCCCGCGCTGGCCGCCATCGCGGTGCGCTTCGGGGGCGGGGTGATCGCCGCCGACGGCACGCTGGACCGGCCGGCGCTCGGTCGGCTCGTGTTCGAGGACGAGACCGCCCGGCAGGCCCTCAACGCCATCGTCCATCCGCGGGTCCGCGCGCTGGCCGACGCGATCGAGGCCACGGTGCCGCCCGGCGCCGTCGTGGTCCACGTGATCCCGCTGCTGGTCGAGACCGGCCAGGAGGCGTCCTTCGACCTGCTCGTGGTCGTCGACTGCCCGGTGGCGGTTCAGGTGGCCCGGCTGGTCGAACGCCGCGGACTGTCGGTGGCCGAGGCGCAGGCGCGGATCTCCGCGCAGGCCACCCGGGAGGAACGCCTCGCCGTCGCCGACGTTGTCCTCGACAACTCCGGAACGGCCGAGGCGCTCGCGGGCCAGGTCGACGGGCTCTGGCGCCGGCTGCGGCGCGCCGCAGCCGGCCGCGATCCGAACGGCGACGTGCCCGACCCAGGGGCCGCGGGCTGACCCGGGGCGTGGCACTCTGGGGGAACCCCAGCCGAACGGAGGTCCGATGCCGGACGAACGCCCCGCACCCACGTTCGAGCAGTACCCCGTGCGGGGAACGGCCGACCCCACCGACCTCGCCGACCCGCCGCGCCAACCCGCCCCCGTGTCACCGAGCCCCATGCTGCGCACGATCCCGCCCGCGCCCTGGATGAGTGCACCGCCGAACCGGCCCGCCCCGACGCGGCGCGCAGTGCTCACCGGCATGGTCGGGGTGGGAGCGGTGCTGGTGGGCTCGGCGGTGATGTTCACCGGTGCTCACCTGGGCCCGACCGAGACGCAGCCGCCCTGGGTGGATCCGTACTTCGACCCCAACGACCCCCCCTCGGAGAACTCCGGGCCCGTGACGGAGGGCCCGATCGACCAGGTCGCCCTGGCCGCGATCGGCGTGACGATCCCGCTCTACCCGGGCTGGGAGGTGGCCGCCGAGTCCGACACCCGCGTGGTCCTCACGATCGACGATCAGCGGCTGACCGTCCGCACCTGGCCGTTGGCGGACGCCGGGGCTGACCCGGTCGCGCTCGCCCGCAAGGAGGCGAACAAGTACGCCCTCGGGTTCACCGCGGGTGGCTCGCCCGAGACGGCCGAGAAGTCCGATGACGAGCACCGCCTGGGGAGCTACCTGGCGCAGGGCCGCGTCGACGGCGACGGGGCGGAGGTGGCGTCGCTGGTCAGCATCCGGACCGCGGATGACCAGGCGTTGGCGCTGATCAGCCTCCTCCGGGATGCGGCCGATCCGGTGGTCGGTCGGCAGCTACGGGCGATCTGGGACGCCGTGCTCGAGCAGTGGTGAGCGACCCCCGCGCGGGTTTTGTCACCCCCACCGCCTAGGGTTGCTGCCATGCGTCCGACCACTGATCTCGCCCGCCGGGTGGCGCCGTTCACCATGCAGGCCGACTTCCAGCCCGCCGGCGACCAGCCGGCCGCCATCGACGAGCTGGAGCGGCGGATGCGCGCCGGCGAGACGGACGTGGTGCTGCTGGGCGCCACCGGCACCGGCAAGACCGCGACCGTCGCGTGGCTGGCCGAGCGGCTGCAGCGCCCGATGCTGGTGATGCAACCCAACAAGACGCTGGCCGCCCAGTTCGCCAACGAACTGCGCCAGTTCTTCCCCGACAACGCGGTCGAGTACTTCGTCTCGTACTACGACTACTACCAGCCCGAGGCGTACGTCCCGTCGCGCGACCTCTACATCG
>CAZBMH010000205.1:0-2295 GCA_964492685.1 uncultured Micropruina sp. | reverse complement strand
GTGTACCGGGCCGAGGACGCCGACGCCATGGTGCGGGCCCTGCGCGACCGGGCGATCGCCCGCTGCGCCCACTGACCCCGCCACCCCAGGGTCGAGGGGCGCTTAGCCGCGCTGACGGCGCCGCAGGTACCGCTGGAAGGCCGCGGCGATGTCCTCGCCGCGCGGCTCCGGCTGATCGGAGTCGCGGCGCTCCTCCAGCGAGGCGATGTAGGCCGAGATGTCCGGCTCCTCGGCCGCCAGCTCGTTGACCTGGGTCTCCCACTCCAGCGACCGCTCCGTCAGGTCGCCGGTGTCGAGCGGCGTGTCGAGCAGATCCTCCAGCCGCTGCAGCAGCGCCAGCGTCGCCTTGGGGTTGGGGGGATCGGAGACGTAGTGCGGCACGGAGGCCCACAGCGAGGCGACCTGCAGCCCGGCCACCGTGCACTCCGAGGCCAGCACCCCGACGATCCCGGTGGGCCCCTCGTAGGTCGACAGCTCGAAGCCCAGCTCCTCGGAGAGCTGCAGCGAGTTCGCCGTCCCGGTGACCGGCACCGGCCGCGTATGCGGCGCATCGGTGAGCAGCGCCCCCAACAGCACGATCAGCTCGGGCTTCACGGTGCGGATCGCCGACACCAGCCGGGTGCAGAACTCGCGCCAGTGGAAGTTGGGCTCCGGGCCGCCGATCAGCACCAGGTCGCGCTCGGGTAGGTGAGCCACGAGGAGCTCGGTGGTGGGCCACTGCAGCGTCCGCTCGCCGGGGACCGACGAGCTGATGGTGGGCCGATTCACCTGAAAGTCGTAGAACTCGTCCGGGTCCATGGCGAAGGCCAGCTCGGCGTCGGTCAGGTCGGCCAGATGGTCGATCACACCGCTCGCGGCATCCGAGGCGTCGTTCCAGCCACCGAAGGCGGCGACGACCGCGGGCCGTCGGAGATTCTTCAACGACACCACGGACGACATGGGGGCCAGCGTACCCACCCGGGCCGGGACGACGCCGACCGGCCGCGCGGAAGGGCCTATTCTCGGTCCTTATGACCTCGGATCTTCGTGCAGCCCTGTCCAGTCGCGTCGTGGTGGCCGACGGCGGCATGGGCACGATGCTGCAGGGGTACGACCTCACCCTGGACGACTTCCAGGGGCTCGAGGGCTGCAACGAGGTCCTCAACGTCACCCGCCCCGAGGTGGTCGCCGAGATCCACCGGGCCTACTTCGAGGCCGGCGCCGACTGCGTGGAGACCAACACGTTCGGGGCGAACCTGAGCGCGCTCGGGGAGTACGACGTCCCCGAGCGGATCGCGGAGCTCGCCGAGGCCGGGGCCCGCATCGCCCGGGCGGTCGCGGACGAGGTCGCCACGCCGGATCGCCCCCGCTGGGTGCTGGGCAGCATCGGCCCCGGGACGAAGCTGCCGAGCCTCGGCCACGTCACGTTCGCGGCGCTGCGGGACGCCTACCAGGAGCAGGCGGCCGCGATGATCCGCGGCGGCATCGACGCCTTCCAGATCGAAACCTGCCAGGACCTGCTGCAGGCCAAGGCCGCGATCATCGGCGCCAAGCGCGCGGCCGCCCAGGCCGGGGTCGACCTGCCGCTACTGGTGAACGTCACCGTGGAGACCACGGGCAGCATGCTGCTGGGCAGCGAGATCGGGGCGGCGCTGACGGCCCTGGCCCCGCTGGGCATCGACGTCATCGGCCTGAACTGCGGCACCGGTCCCGCCGAGATGGGCGAGCACCTGCGGCACCTGGCGCGGTTCGCGCGCATCGGCGTGGCGTGCATGCCGAACGCGGGGCTGCCCGAGATCGGCCCCAACGGCGCCTTCTACCCGCTGGAACCGGTCGGCTTCGTCGACTCGGTGTCCGGCTACGTCGCCGAGCACGGCCTGTGCCTCGTGGGCGGCTGCTGCGGCACCACGCCCGAGCACATCCGGCTGCTGGTCGACACCGTCCGGGGCCGCGCGCTGACGCCGCGCAACCCCGCCCCGGCCCCGTCCATCAGCTCGCTGTACGCCGACGTGCCGCTGCGTCAGGACACCAGCTACCTCTCCATCGGGGAGCGCACCAACGCCAACGGCTCCAAGGCGTTCCGGGACGCGATGCTGGCCGGGGCCTGGGACGACTGCGTCGACATCGCGAAGGGGCAGAGCCGGGAGGGCGCCCACCTGCTCGACCTGTGCGTCGACTACGTGGGCCGCGACGGCGTCGCCGACATGCGCGACCTGGCGTCCCGGCTCGCCACCGGCGTGGCCCTGCCGATCATGCTCGACTCCACCGAACCGCCGCTGATCGAGGCCGGGCTGGAGTGCCTGGCCGGGCGCTGCA
>CAZBMH010000204.1:0-2304 GCA_964492685.1 uncultured Micropruina sp. | reverse complement strand
ATGGAGGGCCCGTCCAGCACGGTCCCAGGAGTGATCGTGGGCTCCATGGGTGCGACCCGTGCCGAGGCTCTGGGTTCCCGCGCGGCTGCGGCCACGGATACGGGCGGCGTAGGGGCTTGCGGTAGGTCGACGTCGCGGAGCATCCGAGGGTTGGTCAGGTACTCCAGTGAGAGTCGGCTGATCCTCGCAGCTGCGGGCTGGGCCGACGACTCGCCGGTGAGATTGGCGACCAGGACTGCTTGGCCGAGGCCCGAGCGGAGCAGCGCGTCGAGCCGCCCGCGGGAGGGCTCGGCGAGATCCGGGCGTCTGGTGAGTTGCCGCACGGCCGTGCCGACCTGCAGCATGACGGCTTGGTCGACGCGGGTGGCGCCGAGGCGTCGGTCGTCGATCTGACTCAGCGTGGTCTGGTGGGCGCGGGCGAGCACGCGTATGTTGCCGAGGAGGGCGTCCGCGTAAGGCCCGGGCACTGCGCCGCCGCTTCTGGCTTCGTCCACCAGAGCGTGACTGTTGCGCAGGATCGCCAGGTGCCCGAGCGCCACGCTGCGGCGCACGATGGGGGCGTTGTGGACGGGCTGCATGGTCGCAAGGGCGTCCTGCCAGGCCGCCAGGCCCACGCCGACAGCCGAGCGGCTGGTCGGGGCGTGGATCGCGCCGTCGAGTGCCGTCTCGCCGGCCAGCAGCCATGCTTTCGCGCGGTCGTCGAGCGTCCGGACGCGCACCCAGTGCACGAGTTCGTAGGCGACGTGGTTGAGCGTCGCCGCGTCGCGCTGCCGGTCGAAGTCGGGGCGCGACGCCATGTCCTGGCCGACGTCGGCGAGCGCCGCGCTCACAGCGCCCAGCGACGGCGCCAAGATCGGTTTCACGTCAGCAGTTCGCGCTGCGCCGGTCGTTGCGGTGGCCAGCAGCGCGATCGGGTCGGCGGTGGAGATCGGGCCGAGCGCTCGGCGGATCGTCACGAGGCTGGAGACGGTCCGGGTCCAGTCGGCCATGAGATCGAGGGTGAGCGGTGGCTCGACGTCCCACTCGAGGCGGGCGAGTTCCCGTCGGACGGCCTGCCACATGGGCCGTTACCCTCGCCGTCCGACAGTGCTGGCCAAGTCCTTGCGGACGTCGGCCAACAGCACCCGCAGCCGGGCCACGTCTGGCAGATCTGCGGCGAGGGCCAGGTCCCAGGTATGCACCTCGCGCAAAGCGCTCTGGACACATTCGAGCGCCGTCAGTCGAGTCAGTCCCGGGACATCCACGGGCCGGCTCGACGGATGGGCCGCCGCCATCAACAACGAGATCCCCATGGCCTCGTGGATCATCGCGGCCAGGTCGTCCCAGCGGTCAGCGGTCAGCATGGTCGCCTGCCCCAGCAGGAGATCGACCTTGGCGATCGACTCGATGGGGATCTGCACTTCGGTCATGATCGTGATCCCTTCCTTCCAGAAGTCCTCGGATCGTGGGCACACCCACGAATCCCCTCGCCCGTACAAGTCACCTGGCGCGCGGGCGAGCGCCACTGTCCACAGGGCTCAGGGCCACGCCGCCGCGCAGAGGTGCAGGATCGGCGTCCGACGTGGGTCGCGGTGGGCCGGACGGGCAGCACGACCGGACGCCGCGTCGCTGGCGCGGCGTCCTTGGCCGACCGCCGTTCGAGGTCCGCGAGCGCCTGCGCGACCAAGCGCTCATGGCGGGCACGCGTCCACGGCAGCAGGTACGACAGTCCGATCACCACGGCGATCCCTACGGTGGCCGCATGCTGCCCGGCGGCGACGGTCTGCCAGAGCGCGATGCCGGTGACCACCAAGCGCATCCGCCAGGCGAACCCGATCAGCGGGAGCCCGGACGCGCCGTGGGCGAATCCGTTCACGAATGAGCCGAGCACCTGCCACGGCCAGGTGAACCACTGGTAGGCGACATCGAACCGGCCCGCCGACACCAACTGACGTTGCCGAGCTCGGGTGAGCAGCGCGAGTAGGTCGGTTCGTCCGGTCCAGGTCACCGGGACGACGAGGTGGCGGCGTCCGGCCTGCCCGATGCCGGCGATCCGTCGACCGGTGACCAGGACGCGGACCCCCGGGTCGCCGGGGACCGCGAGTGGGGTCGCGGGGCGGCGCGCCCACCAGACCAGGCGGACGATCACCGATTCGGCGACGACTCCGGCGACCGTACCGACGACGATGACCGCCAAGACGCCCCACGCCGCAGGAGCGGGCAGGGCTTCGATGACCAGCAGCCACACCACCGCGGCGATCACCACCCGTGGCAACTTCATGAGCACGCCCGCTCGGCGGAGTTGGCCGCTTCGGAACGGGTAGT
>CAZBMH010000203.1:0-2353 GCA_964492685.1 uncultured Micropruina sp. | reverse complement strand
CAACTTCGTCACCGCCCACGACGGGTTCACGCTGCGCGACGTGGTCACCTACGACTTGAAGCACAACGAGGCGAACGCGGAGCGCAACCGCGACGGCACCGACGACAACCGGTCCTGGAACCACGGCTACGAGGGCGAGACCGCCGACGTGGCGATCATCGCCCAGCGCCACCGCACCGTGCGCAACATGATGGCCACCCTGCTGTTGTCGGCTGGCGTTCCCATGATCACCGCCGGCGACGAGATGGGGCGCACTCAGGGCGGCAACAACAACGCCTACTGCCAGGACTCCCCCACGTCCTGGGTGGACTGGCTCGGTTCCGAGGACTGGGCCGACCTGAAGCTGCTCACCCGACGGCTGCTCGCGCTGCGCGCCGCCCACCCGGTGCTGCGGCCCGAGGGCTTCGCCAGCCACGACGAGGTGCGCGACCTGGAGGGCAATTCGCTGGGTCGCACCCAGGTGGCCTGGTTCAGCGAACACGGCGTCGAGATGGGGATCGAGCACTGGCACGACCCGCATCGGCGCACGCTGGGCCGCTACGTCTCTGACCGCACCGACGCCTTCCTGATCTTCGTCCACGCCGACCCGAACCCGGTGGAGCTGACGCTGCCGGGCCAGCCGTGGGCGACCGGCTGGCGGATTGAGGCCCACACCGGACTGTCCGGGGAGCTGCCGAGCAGGCCGCTGGCACCCGGCTCCCAGGTCCTGGTTCCCGGCCGCACCGTGCTGGTGGCAAAGGCGTTGGTCCCGACGTCGAAACCCCCCGTGGACGCGGCCAGCCCTGCCTCGCCGATCTCGGACCCCGTGGGAGATCAGGTCGCCTGAAACCCGGGACGGCTTCCCACAACATTGCCCAAAACGTTAGCCGGTCAGGGGCGAAAGCCGTAGGTTGTGCGATGTGACAGCACAGAAGAAGGCCGCCACGTCCGCGGCCAAGGCTCCCAAGCCCCCCGTCCTGCTTCCCGTCGAACTGGGTCTCGTGCCCGGGGCCTCGTTCGGCATGGGCCGCATCCCGGTGGTGAAGGTCCAACCGGTGATCGAGGGCGGCGTGTACCCCGCCAAGGCCGCCGTCGGCGAGCTCGTCCCGATCCGGGCCAAGGTGTTCCGCGAGGGGCACGACGCGGTGAACGCGTCGGTCATCCTGACCAGCCCGACCGGGGTCGAGACGCGGATCGACATGACGCCCTCCGAGCCTCGCGGCCTCGACCCGTGGGAGGCCTGGGTTCGCCCCGACTCTGAGGGTCTGTGGACGTTCCGCGTGGAGGGCTGGTCCGATCCCTGGGGAACCTGGCATCACAACGCCGAGGCGAAGCTGCCGGCGGAGGTGGACGTCGAGCTGGTCTGCCTGGAGGGCCGCGACCTGCTGGAGCGCACCGCGCTGCGTGCCGATGCGGCGGGCGACCCGGTCGAGGCGTCGATACTGCGCGCGACGGCCCAGCTGCTGATTCCGCAGCGCAAGGCCTCCGACCTGCTCGACGTGGCGAACACGCCGAGCCTGGCCGGCGCCATGACCAAGTACGGGCCAAGGGAATTGGTGTCCCCGTCCGCCGACTACCCGCTGTTCGTCGATCGCCGCCTGGCGCTCTTCGGCTCCTGGTACGAGTTCTTCCCCCGCTCGGAGGGCGCGACGTACGACCAGGCCACCGACACCTGGACGTCCGGGACGTTCGACAGCTCCCACGAACGGCTGGAAGCGGCCGCGGCGCTGGGCTTCGACATCGTCTACCTGCCGCCCATCCACCCGATCGGCTCCGCGTTCAAGAAGGGGAAGAACAACACCCTGAACGCCACCGAGAAGGATCCGGGCTCGCCCTGGGCGATCGGCAGCGCCGCCGGCGGCCACGACGCGATCCACCCCGATCTCGGGGACTGGGAGTCGTTCGATCGCTTCATCGCCAAGGCCAAGGAACTCGGCCTGGAGATCGCGCTGGACTTCGCGCTGCAGGCCTCCCCGGATCACCCCTGGGTCCAGACCCACCCGGAGTGGTTCACCACCCGGCTGGACGGCACCATCGCCTACGCGGAGAACCCGCCCAAGAAGTACCAGGACATCTACCCGATCAACTTCGACAACGACCCGCAGGGGATCTACAACGAGGTGCTGCGGATCCTGAAGCTGTGGATGAGCCACGGCGTCCGGGTGTTCCGGATCGACAACCCCCACACCAAGCCGGTGGAGTTCTGGGGCTGGATCATGAAGCAGCTGCGCCAGACGGATCCGGACGTGATCTTCCTCGCCGAGGCGTTCACCAAGCCCGAGATGATGCACGCCCTGGGCAAGGTCGGGTTCCACCAGTCGTACACCTACTTCACGTGGCGCAACACCAAGTGGGAGCTCGAGGAGTACATGCT
>CAZBMH010000202.1:0-2379 GCA_964492685.1 uncultured Micropruina sp. | reverse complement strand
CGCGGGCGACCACGGCGTCCGACAGCGGGGTGACGACGCCGGGGTAGAGCTTGGAGGGCCGCAGGTTCACGTAGTGATCGAACGCGAAGCGCAGCTTCAGCAGCAGGCCGCGCTCCAGCAGCCCCGAGGGGATCGCCTTGCTGCCCGGCGCGGCACCGACGGCGCCCAGGATGAGCGCGTCGCAGCCGGCGAGCTCGGCCAGCACCTCGTCCGGGAGCACCTCGCCGGTGCGCTGCCAGCGCTCGGCGCCGAGGTCGTAGGGGCGAAACTCGAAGGCGTCCGGCCCGACGACGGCGGTCAGGACCTTCAGTCCCTCCGCCACCACCTCCGGTCCGATTCCGTCGCCCGGAATGACGGCGATCACGGGCTTGGCGGCAGCGTCGTTAGGCATTGGGGAAGCGTATCCGGCGGTCCTCGGCCGCCGATCCGCCGTCTCATGAGCGTCCGGCACGCTCCCGCGGCGAGGGACTATCCTCACCCGCATGGCCCTGACGTTCCCCCTCTCCCCGAACCCCACCGTGCCCTCGGACGCCGAGGTTGCCGAGCTGGTCGCGGACCCCGGTTTCGGCGTCCACTTCACCGACCACATGGCCGTGGCGACGTGGACCAAGGGCCAGGGGTGGCACGAGGACCAGATCAGGCCGTACGGCCCGTTCCAGCTCGACCCGTGCGCGGCGGTGCTGCACTACGGCCAGGAGATCTTCGAGGGCCTGAAGGCCTACCGGCACGCGGACGGCTCGGTGTGGCTGTTCCGTCCGGAGAAGAACGCCCAGCGGCTGATGACGTCGGCGGCCCGCCTGATGCTGCCCGCGCTGCCCGTCGAGGACTTCCTCACCTCCGTCCGGTCGCTGCTGGCCGTCGATCATCGATGGGTGCCCGCGGGCGAGGCCGGCGAGATGAGCCTCTATCTGAGGCCCTACATGTTTGCCTCCGAGGCCTTCCTCGGGGTGCGCGCGGCCGAGAAGGTCACCTACGCGGTGATCGCGAGCCCGGTCGGCCCCTACTTCACCGGCGGGGTCAAGCCCATCAACATCTGGGTGACCTCCGAATACAGCCGCGCCGGTCGCGGCGGGACGGGCGCCGCCAAGTGCGGCGGCAACTACGCCTCGTCGCTGATCGCCCAATACGAGGGCTACGACCACGGCTGCTCGCAGGTGCTGTTCGGTGACGCCGGTACCGGCCTGAACACCGAGGAACTCGGCGGCATGAACGTGATGGCGGTGACCGCGGACGGTCGCCTCATCACCCCCGGGCTCACCGGCACGATCCTGGACGGGATCACCCGCGACTCGATCCTCACCGTCGCCGGTGATGTGGGTCTCACCACCGAGATCCGCCCGCTCGCGCTGGCCGAGCTGTTCGCGGGCATCGACTCGGGCGAGATCGTGGAGGCGTTCGCGTGCGGCACGGCGGCCGTCATCACCCCGGTCGGCGAGTTCCGCACCAAGGCTGGTGCACATCACCTCGGCGAAACGGCGGGCGAGAAGACCATGGCCATCCGGAACCGGATCCTGGACATCCAGTACGGGCGTGCGGCGGACCCTCACGGCTGGATGCAGCGCGTCGTCTGACCGCCGCGTCCGGGACACCGGGAATCCATGAAACGCGGGTCTCAGTGCCTGAGATCGGGGTGCGCCGGGTGGCTGGGGCCGACACACTCGACTGTCCGATTTTCCCCTCATGCGAGGCGCTCACCGATGACTACGCTGCCTGCGGCACCAGACGTCTTCCACGTCTTCGACACCACCCTGCGCGACGGCGCGCAGCAGGAGGGGCTCCGGCTGACCGTCGCCGACAAGCTGCGGATCGCCCGCCACCTGGACGAGCTGGGCGTCGGTTTCATCGAGGGCGGCTGGCCGGGCGCCAACCCCAACGACACGGCGTTCTTCGCGGCCGCGGCCGACGGCGAGCTGACCCTCAAGAGCGCGCTGCTGGTGGCCTTCGGCTTCACCCGCCGGGTGGGCACCACCGCCGCTGAGGACCCCCTCGTCCAGGCCCTGATCGACGCGCGCACCCCCGTGGTCTGCATCGTCGCCAAGAGCCACGACGAGCACGTCCGCCGGGCGCTGCACACCACGCTGGAGGAGAACCTGGAGATGATCCGGGACACCGTCACCCACCTGGTGGCGGCGGGGAAGCGGGTCTTCGTCGACTGCGAGCACTTCTTCGACGGCTACCGCGCCAACCCCGGCTACGCGATCGAGTGCGTCCGCGTCGCCGCCGACGCCGGCGCCGAGGTCGTGGTGCTGTGCGACACCAACGGCGGCATGCTGCCCGCCTGGATCGGCGACATCGTGACCGCCGCCTCCCAGGTCGGGGTCGATCTGGGCATCCACTGCCACAACGACACCGGCTGCGCGGTGGCCAACACCCTGGCCG
>CAZBMH010000201.1:0-2385 GCA_964492685.1 uncultured Micropruina sp. | reverse complement strand
GCCTGAAGGAGAACGTCATCCTGGGCAAGCTGATCCCGGCCGGCACCGGCCTGGACCGGTACCGCAACATCCGGGTGGAGCCCACCGCGGAAGCCCGGGCGGCTGCCTACGAGCTGTCGTACGACCCGTACGACTACGACATGGCGTCCGCGGGCGTCTCCGTCCCGCTGGACGAGTTCGACATCGGCGACCTGCGCTGAGGTTGTCCCATCACGCGGCAGCGGCCCCCGGGGTTTCCCGGGGGCCGCTGCCGCGTTCTAGGGTTGGGTCATGAGGATCGTCGTTTCCAGTGACCACGCCGGCTACGAGCTGCGGCAGGAGATGATCGAGCAGGCGCGCTCCCAGGGCCACGACGTGACCGACGCCGGCCCCGCGCTGGGCGAGCGTGCCGATTACCCGATCTCCGGCGCCGAGGTTGGCCGCCTGGTGGCGGCGGGGGAGTACGACCTCGGCATGCTGGTCTGCGGGACGGGCGTGGGCATCTCGCTGGCGGCCAACAAGGTCCCGGGGATCCGCGCAGTCGTCTGCTCCGAGCCCTACACCGCCCGGCTGTCCCGGCAGCACAACGCCGCCAACGTGCTGGCCGTCGGCGCCCGCGTGGTCGGCCCCGGCCTCGTGCGGATGATCGTCGAGGCCTTCCTGGAGGCGACCCCGGAGGGCGGCCGGCACGCGGAGCGGGTGGCCATGATCGGGGCACTGGACGACCCGGGCGTCGATCTGGACGCGCTGCGCCGCCATGGCCCGGCCTGCCGCTGAGCGACACCCGCCACGCGCACGACGGGCCGCCCGCGGCCCCCGTCGAGAGGCGCGCTCGATGACCACGGCGGGCGCCGCCGCGGGGACAGCCGGCCCCACCGGCTAGGTTGGCTGCCGTGTCCCGCACCCTCCGCGCCCAGCTGTTGCTCCTGCTGACCGCGGCCATCTGGGGCCTCGCGTTCGTCGCGCAGCGCGTCGGCGCCGGGGCCATGGACGCCTACAGCTTCAACGCCGTCCGGTTCGCGCTGGGGGCCGCCTCGCTGCTGCCGGTGATCGCGTTCCTGCAGCGCGGCCGGCCCGCCCCCGCGGGCTCGTGGCGGGGGGCGCTGCTGCCGGGGCTGATCGCGGGCGCCCTGCTCTTCGGCGGCGCCACGCTGCAGCAGCTGGGGGTGGGCTACACCACCGCCGGGAACGCAGGATTCGTCACCGGCCTCTACATCGTCCTGGTGCCGCTGATCGGGCTGGGGTTCGGGCAGCGTCCTAACCGCTGGCTGTGGTGGGGCGTGCTGCTGGCCGTGGCGGGGCTGTTCCTGCTCACGATGGGGGACACCCTCTCCATAGGGCTGGGCGACGCCCTCGTGCTCGCGGGCACCGCGTTCTGGGCCGGGCACATCCTGGTGCTGGAGCACTACAGTCGCCGCGTGGAGCCGCTGCGGCTGGCGCTGGTGCAGTTCGTGGTGTGCGCGCTCGCCAGCGGCGCGGTGGCCCTCACTCAGGAGCGGCCGTTCGGGGGTCTGGACCAGGCGGTGGTCCCCGTGCTCTACGGCGGCCTGATGTCGGTGGGTGTGGCGTACACGCTGCAGATCGTCGGCCAGCGGCACGCGCCGGCGGCCACGGCCGCGCTGATCCTCAGCCTGGAGGCCGCGTTCGCCGTCCTGGGCGGCCTGATGGTCCTGGGGGAGTCGCTGAGCCTGCGGGGCCTGATCGGGTGCACCCTGATGCTCGCGGGACTCCTGCTGGCGCAGGTGGGCCCCTCCTCGCACGCCGTGGAGCCAGGGCTCGACGTCCATGCCTAGCCTGGAGGGCGGTCGTTCGGGGCGTCGCCAGGCCGGGGCCAACGGTCCCCGTTTTGCTCTCCGGAGAGCCACCGGGTAGCCTTGCTCGGTGTGTTCGGGCGACCGAACCATCGTGCGTGCCGCCGCGTCGGTCCCGTCTTGGACAACTGTTGCCGCGGCTGCACCCCACAACGAACGCTCGTCTCGCCAGGACGCGCCCAGAACCGAACGGAAAGAGATACCAGCCGGTGCCTACGATCCAGCAGCTGGTCCGCAAGGGCCGCACTGACAAGGTCAGCAAGAACAAGAAGCCTGCCCTCAAGGGCTCGCCGCAGCGCCGTGGAGTGTGCACCCGCGTGTACACCACGACCCCGAAGAAGCCGAACTCGGCGCTCCGCAAGGTGGCGCGCGTGCGGCTCTCCTCCGGTGTCGAGGTGACCGCCTACATCCCCGGCGTCGGCCACAACCTGCAGGAGCACTCGATGGTGCTCGTGCGCGGTGGCCGGGTTCGTGACCTCCCGGGCGTTCGTTACAAGATCATCCGCGGCGCCCTCGACACCCAGGGTGTCAAGAACCGCAAGCAGGCCCGTAGCCGCTACGGCGCGAAGAAGGGATAAGCAATGCCTCGCAAGGG
>CAZBMH010000200.1:0-2425 GCA_964492685.1 uncultured Micropruina sp. | reverse complement strand
CGCCGACTTCGCCGGTGATGACGCCGAGGGCGCGTTCGTGGATGCACCAGCAGATGCGTGCGACGGCTTCGGCGTGGCTGGTGTGGCGGTGCAGCATGCTGGGGGCCAGGGAACGGCCGAACGGCATGCGGGTGAAGCCGTAGTGGGCTTGGAGGCGGTCGAGGGTCACAGCTGCTCCTGGGGGTTGATGTAGTCGTGGTGGGTGGGGTCGAGCAGGTCGAGCAGGTCTGTTTGGCGCAACACGTCAAGGTCGCCGCTGTTGGCTGCGGCGGGCTGGCCGGGGTGGGTGGCGGGGTCGTTCATGGCGGCGTAGTCCACCCGTTGGGCCAGCGCTGCGGTGTGGCGGTCACGGACCAGGGCGAGGTAGTCGATGCCGGTGGCCGGCGCCGGCGTGGTGGTGTCGGGTTTGGCGGCGGGGTGGACGTGGCGGCCGATCTGGTGCGCGATGGCGCCGCCCATGTCCCGGCCGGCGTAGCGCACGTCGATGTCGGTCAGGTCGAAGGGGTCGAAGACCAACTCCACGCGCCGGCCGACCAGGGCGGCGTCGACCTCGTAGGTGTTGCCGTGCAGGGACACGGTCGCGGTCTTGGTCACCAGGCGGTGTTCGGACCACAGGAACGCTTCGCGGAGTTGCGCCGGGGTGGGCAGGGCCGGCGCCCCGGCGGCCAGGAACCGGGCCAGTGGCGCCTGACCGGTTTCGGTGTGGATGCGCTGGTGGTAGACGGTTTCGACCCAGGCGGCGAACAGTTCGTTCAACCCGGCCAGACCGTCGATGTTGCTGGTGGCGCCGGGGGCGGCCAGTTCGATCAGGAACTGGTCGCGGACAGTGCGGAAGAACCGTTCGATCTTGCCTCGGCCTGCGGGTTGACCCGGCCGGGAGTGGGTCAACCGGATCCCGAGGACCGCGAGGGCGCGGAGCAACTGTTTGGAGACCATCGCCGCCCCGTTGTCCAGATATGCCACGTGTGGGATGCCGCGGGCGGCGAGCCCGGCCCGCAGGGCGGCGGCGAGGTGGAGGGTGTCTTCGCTGTGACCCCACCGGTATCCGGTCAGCGCCCGGGAGTGGTCATCGATGAACGCCATCAGGTACGTCTTGCGTCCGCCGATGATCGGCCCGTGGAGCGCGTCACCGGTCCAGCGTTCGTTCGGTGTGGCGGCTTCGAACCGGCCGAACCCCTGCGGCGGGCGCCCGTCGGGGCGGGTGTTCAGTTCCAGGCGGGCGAAGTGGCGCTGCAGTGTCCGCGGCGAGGGCACCACCCCAGCGGTGTGCTCGGCCAGGATCGCAGCGACCTGCGCGGCGGTGCGTCCGGGGACCTCCCGCTTGAGCGCGGCCGCCAACTCGAGGACCTGTGCGGGAGTGCTCGGCTCGGCGTGCCGCGCGGAGGGGACCAGGGCGTCGAACCCGCCGGCCCGCCAGGCCCGGATCCACCGGTCCACGCTCGCCCGTGACACCTGGACCTTCGTACCCGTCGGGCCGACGTGCTCGACGGCGGCGAGTTGGCGGACCAGCACCCCGCGCTGGCGGGTCGTCAACGACGCGTCCGCCGCCTCACGGATCAGCGCATACCGGAACAGGGCGACATCCCGCGCCCGCCCCGCCCGCCTGCCCTCGATGTCGCCGGGCCTGTGTTGGTGCCCCATCGCTACCCCTTTTCGCGTCGTCGGAAACGTGTCCGGTCCGAGCGTGGCGGGCCTGGTCGGGCCCGCCAAGGGTCAACTCGTGTTGCTCACCACCCCACCCCCGCCGGCGGAGCGAGCAGCCGACCGGCCGAGACCCGGGCGGCGAACTCCCACGGCCCGACCGGCGACAACCTGAGGACCGCCGCGGCCGCAGCCCGACCGATCGCCTCCACGGCGTCGGCGACCACCGAACCCCGCGGTGTCAGGGCCGACGCGACCGGGTCGAGCGCATGGAGCAGGCGCGTGAACTTCGCCCGCGTGTGCTCCGCCCGGGCGACGAAACGACGCAACCACCCCCGCACCGTCGAAACGGGACGACCTGACGCCGCCGCGATCGGCCGATGCCCAGACCCGGTGGACTTGGACTCCAGAGCTGCGCCGATCACCACCGCCGCGTCCGCCCGGCGTAGCAGCCACAAGGCCGACAACAGCACGTGCGTGGCCCCGCACGAGGTGCACCGCGCCCGCCGTGGCTGGTGCCGCACCGTCCCCGCCGGCCCCCGCGAGGACCGCGACCGGGCATACCCCCACGGCCCCAACACCCCCGGACACGCCGGACACGACAGCTCTCCCGACAACAGCAGCCGCTCGACCTCGACCCGGTCAGTACCTACCATCAACATGGGTGCCTCCAAGCACCAAGTGACGGCCCTCCCGCTCGCCAAAGCATGGGAGGGCCGCCGCGTCCTCAGCGCATCATCACGCCCTTGACGCGAACCCTAAACGGACACCCCTCGAACACGTC
>CAZBMH010000199.1:0-2455 GCA_964492685.1 uncultured Micropruina sp. | reverse complement strand
AGAACGGTGCTGCTCATCAGAAGTAGCCCTCCTTCTTGCGGTCCTCCATGGCGGCCTCGGTGAGGCGGTCGTCGGCGCGGGTCGCGCCGCGTTCGGTGATCCGGGTGGCGGCGACCTCGGCCAGCACGTCGGCGACGTCGGCCGCCTCGGACTCCACGGCACCGGTGCACGACATGTCGCCCACCGTCCGGTAGCGGACCCGGCGGGTCTCGACCTGCTCGCCGGCCCGCGGCTGCGACACCTCGCCAACGGCCAGCCACATGCCGTCGCGCAGGAAGACGTCGCGGTCGTGCGCGTAGTAGAGGTCCGGCAGCGCGATCTCCTCCTCGGCGATGTAGCGCCACACGTCCAGCTCGGTCCAGTTCGACAGCGGGAACACCCGGACGTGCTCGCCCGGACGATGCCGCGGGTTGTACAGGTTCCACAGCTCGGGGCGCTGGTTGCGGGGGTCCCACTGGCCGAACTCGTCGCGCAGGCTCACGACCCGCTCCTTGGCGCGGGCCTTCTCCTCGTCGCGGCGGCCGCCGCCGAACACGGCGTCGAAGCGGCCGGCGGCGATCGCATCCAACAGCGGCTGGGTCTGCAGCGGGTTGCGGGTGCCGTCGGCGCGCTCCAGCAGCCGGCCGTCGTCGATGTAGTCCTGGACGCTGGCCACCACCAGCCGCAACTTCCGATCGGCCACCTGCTGGTCGCGGTAGGCGAGCACCTCCGGGAAGTTGTGGCCGGTGTCCACGTGGAGCAGCGGGAACGGCAGCGGCGCCGGCGCGAACGCCTTGAGCGCCAGGTGCAGCATCACGACGGAGTCCTTACCGCCGGAGAAGAGCAGCACGGGGCGCTCCAGCTCGGCCACGGCCTCGCGGATGATGTGGATCGACTCGGACTCGAGTTCGCGCAGTTGGGTCAGTCTCATCGGTGCAGTCCGCATTCGGTCTTGGCGAGACCGGCCCAGCGGCCGGCTCGGGGGTCTTCTCCGGGTTCGACCCGGCGGGTGCAGGGGGCGCAGCCGATCGAGGGGTAGCCGTCGGTCAGCAGCAGGTTGACCGGCACCTGGTGGTCGCCGGCGTAGTCGAGCAGCTCGTCGAACGTCCACGCAGCCAACGGATTCAACTTCACCAGGCCGTGCTTCTCGTCCCACTCCACGAGCGGGGTGTTCGCGCGCAGCGCGTTGTCCTCGCGGCGCACCCCGGTCACCCAGGCCTCGTAGCCGGCCAGCTCGTTCTCGATCGGGACGACCTTGCGCAGCTGGCAGCACAGCGCCGGGTTGCGCTCGTAGAGCCGTGCGCCGTGCGCCGCGTCCTGCTCGGGGACGCTCTGTTCTGGGCGGACGTCCACGATCCGGGCGTCGATGCTCTGCGCGAGGGCGTCGCGCGTGCCGTAGGTCTCGGGGAAGTGGTAGCCGGTGTCCAGGAAGAGCACGTCCACGCCGGGGGCGAAGCGGCTGATCAGGTGGGGGACGACCGTGTCGCCGGCCATGGAGCAGGCCACCGCCAGGGAGTCGCCGAAGGTCTCGGCGGCCCAGGCGGCCACCTCCTCCGCGCTGGCGTCGGCGAGGCGCTCGGCGCCCTCGGCGGCCAGGGCCTTCAGCTCCTCGGCGGAGCGTCGTCGTCCGGGTCCGTGGCTGGTCATCGCAGCGCCTCCTCGTCGGCTCGGTGGGTCCAGGCGGCGAACGTCTCGCCGGGGGTGCGCTCGTCGACGAAGGCGCGCGTGAGGCGCTCGACGTAGTCGGGCAGGTTGGCGGCGGTCACCTTCAGGCCGCGGACGGTCCGGCCGAGGCCCGCCTCCTCCCGGTCGGCGGAGGCCAGGCCGCCGCCGAGGTGCACCTGGTAGCCGAACTCGGGCTGGCCGTCGTCGCCGGCGAGCAGCTGGCCCTTCAGGCCGATGTCGGCGGTCTGGATCCGGGCGCACGAGTTGGGGCAGCCGTTGACGTTGAGGGTGATCGGGGTGTCCAGCGCCAGGTCGGCCAGCCGCCCCTCCAGCTCGGCGATCGCCGTGGTCGCGGTGCCCTTGGTGTTGACGAACGCGAGCTTGCAGTACTCGATGCCGGTGCAGGCCATCGTGTGGCGGCGGAACGGGCTCGGGTTGGCGGTCAGGCCCAACGCGTCCATGCCGGCGAGCAGCTCGTCCAGCGCGGCGGGGGCGACGTCGAGGACGAGCAGCTTCTGGTGCGGGGTGAACCGGATCCGGGACGAGCCGGCGGCTTCGGCCAGGTCGGCGACCGCCGTGAGCGTGCTGCCCGAGACGCGTCCCACCGTGGGGGCGAAGCCGACGTAGTGATTCCCGTCGCGCTGGGTGTGGACGCCGACATGGTCGCCGGGCACGGTCGTGGGGGCGGGGGCCGGGCCGTCGGGGAGCGCCCGGCCGAGGTACTCCTCCTCCAGCACGCGCCGGAACTTCTCGGGGCCCCACTCGGCCAGCAGGAACTTCAGCCGGGCCTTGTTGCGCAGCCGGCGGTAGC
>CAZBMH010000198.1:0-2518 GCA_964492685.1 uncultured Micropruina sp. | reverse complement strand
CTCCAGCAGGTAGTAGAACGGCTTCCAGTAGTCGCTGGTCGCTTCCATCACCACCAAGGTCACCTGCTCGGCGATGAGATGATCGCGCAGGGCCAGTACCTGGTTCGTGGTCGCACCCCAGGTCCGGACCGTTTCGACGGTTTTGCGTCGCCCCGCCCCGGCGACCCGGATACAGACCTTGGCGTCCTTCTTGGACACATCCATACCGGCGCACCGGCTGTGGATCACCTCCATCGGCTTCTCCCTTCAACAGCGCAAACCGAGGGCGTCCGCCGCGGGGAGGGCCAAGAAGTTCGAAGTCTGACGCTCGTGCTCAAGGCAACAATCCACGGTTCTCGTGGAGACCCTCCGCACCATGCTGACTAACAGGCTCACGGGCACCACAGAGCAAACGGCGGGTTCCGCGACGAACATCCTGATTCTCCGCCCGGCACCCAGCCGCACACGAGGGCGGAATCTTCCCCCATCCCCATCCGCGCGCGAAGCCGCGGCCCGCTGCTGACTAGGGGTTTCGCTTGCCCCAAATTAGCCCCCATTGGGGCTTAGCTGGGGCACCAGAGGTCTTGACATGGCCTCTTCTGGGTGCATATCGCCTGTCGCCCCTGGGGTATTTCTCCTAGTCAGCAAGGCATAATGCCTAGCCCCAGCCTGGGGCACAAATTGTCGGGGCGACAGGACTCGAACCTGCGGTCTCCTGCTCCCAAAGCAGGCGCGCTAGCCACTACGCTACGCCCCGTTTACTCGGCAGGAGTCTACGGGCCGGGCTGGGGACCACCAACTCCTTGATGATCCACCAGCCCGGCCTCGGGCTCGTCCGGCCGTCAGGCCACGGCGGCCAGGGCCTCCAGCGCCTGGTCGCGCGAGGGGGCACCGACGATCCGCTGGCGCACCCGGCCGCCGGCGTCGAGGACCAGCACCGTCGGGGTCCGCAGGACGCCGTGGGCCTCTGCGAGGTCGAGGCGCTCGGAGACGTCCACGTCGAGGTGGGCCAGGCCCGGCTGCTCGGTGACCAGGTCGCTGAGCAGTCGTTGCGTCCCACGGCAGGGGGCGCAGGTCGGGGACGAGAACTGGACGAAGGTCGCCCGCTCCCCCAGCTCCGCCTCCCAGGCGTGGGCCGGCGCGGCGGCCGTGACCGCGCGGGCCCGGCCGTCCGTCCGCGACCGGTACAGCCCGAAGCCGAGCGCGAGCACCACGGCGACGGCGAGCGTCAGCAGGCCGGTCACGCCGCTTCCGACCGCTGACGGCCACGGAACAAGCGCTGCCCGAGCAGGTACAGCTCGCAGCCGAGGCAGAAGCCGAACGCCGCGTTCAGCAGGGCCGCGATCAGCGCCAGCCCTGTCGCCACCAGGAAGACCGGCCAGGCGCCGAGCAGGCCACCCCCCAGTCCGACCAGGGCGAACGCCAGCCCGACGGCCTGGGCGAAGCGCGGCGGGCGCTCGTCCTCCCATGCGACCGGGGGCCTCAGCCGCGGGCGCACGAACGGGCGGAACACCCAGCCGTAGGGGCTCGCCGCCGGGCCGAACCCGGCCCCCACGGCGAAGACCGCCGCCTGCAGGGCCAGGACGAACAGTCCGGCGGCGCCGTCCAGCAACAGCGCGACCGCCAGGACGACCGTGGTCACCACCGCGCCGAAGCGCGGGCCGTGGGCATCGATCCGCCCAGCCGCGGCGCTCATCGGGAGCCCCCGACCGCGTCCAGGGCCTGGGCCAGGTCCGCGATCAGGTCGTGGGGGTTCTCGATGCCGATGGAGAGCCGGACCATCTCCGGGGCCACCCCGGCCGTCCGCAGCTCCTCCTCGGTCAGCTGGCTGTGCGTGGTCGAGGCGCTGTGGATCACCAGGCTCTTGGCGTCCCCGATGTTCGCCAGGTGGCTGAACAGGCCGAGGGCCTCGACAAAGCGCGACCCGGCCTCCCGCCCGGCCTTCAGCCCGAACGACAGCAGGCCGCCGTAGCCGCGCCCGGTGAGGATCCGGTTGGCCGTCTCGTGCCACGGGCTCGACGCCAGGCCCGGGTAGTTCACCCAGGCGACGGCGTCGTGGCCCTCCAGGTGAGTCGCCACCGCCAGCGCGTTGGACGAATGCCGCTCCAGCCGCAGGTGCAGCGTCTCCAGCCCCTGCAGGAACAGCCAGGAGTTGAACGGGGTCACCGCGGCGCCGGTGTTGCGCAGCAGCACGGTGCGGGCCCGGATGATGTAGGCCAGGTTGCCGGCGGCCTCGGTCCACACCACGCCGTGGTAGGCGTCGTCCGGCCCGGTGAGGCCCGGGAAGCGGTCCGCGTGGGCCGCCCAGTCGAACGTGCCGGCGTCGACGATGATCCCGCCCACCGAGGTGCCGTGGCCGCCGATGTACTTGGTGGCCGAGTGCACGGCCACGTCGACGCCGTGGTCGAACACCCGCGCCAGATACGGGGTCGGCACGGTGTTGTCGATGATCAGCGGCAGCCCCAGCGCGTGGGCGGCGGCCGACCAGGCGTCCAGGTCGACCACGTTGACCAGCGGGTTGCCGACGGTCTCGCCGAAG
>CAZBMH010000197.1:0-2655 GCA_964492685.1 uncultured Micropruina sp. | reverse complement strand
TGAACAGGTTCTTGGCGTTCCATTCACTCTCGCCGTGACGGAGCAGGATCAGTTTCGCACTCATGGGAACGAGCCTATCGGCGGCGCCACCGGCGCGGAGCCCGTTCGGACAGGTGAGCGACACCCAGCGTCCAGACGAGCAGCGGGCGGGGCGTACGTCCGGTCGAGCGGGGGCGGTCGACCCGCCGAACGCCTGGAACACTGTCGTCCATGAACACGACCCGCATCGCCGTCGTCACCGGCGCCTCCAGCGGCATCGGGGCGGCCACCGCCCGCACCCTGGCCGCCGCCGGATTCCATGTCATCTGCGCCGCCCGCCGGCTCGAGCGCTGCCAGGCGCTCGCGGACGAGGTGGGCGGCACCGCCATCGCGTGCGATGTGACCTCGCAGGAGTCGGTCGACGCGCTCGCCGCCGCGGTCGGTGACCGGCTGGACGTGCTGGTCAACAACGCCGGCGGCGCCCTGGGCCTGGAGCCGGTGACCGCGGCCGACCTGGCGGCCTGGCAGACGATGTTCGACACCAACGTGCTCGGCTCGGCCCGGGTCACCCGGGCGCTGTGGGCGTCGCTGGTGGCCGCCGAGGGGGCGGTGGTGTTCGTCACCTCGACCGCGGCCGACCTTGCCTACGAGGGGGCAGCGGGCTATTGCGCCGCCAAGGCCGGGGAGCGCTCGGTGGTCGGCGCGCTGCGGCTGGAGGCGTTCGACACCCCCGTCCGCGTGATGGAGATCAGCCCCGGCATGGTCCGCACGGACGAGTTCGCCCTCACCCGCTTCGGCGGCGACGCGGAGCGGGCCGCCGGGGTGTACTCCGGCGTCGCCCTGCCGCTGACCGCCGAGGACGTGGCCGAGGCCATCGGCTGGATGGCCACCCGTCCTTCCCACGTCAACGTCGATCGGCTGACGCTTCGTCCCCGGGCGCAGGCGGCCCAGCACAAGGTGCACCGCGTCGCGCCCTGACCGGCCCCAACACGCAAGCGACGGGGGCCCCCGGCTGATCCGGAGTCCCCCGTCGGCGTCTATCGATGGCCCGCCGGCCGGCCGACCCGTTCGGGCGCCGGCGGCGAGCCGTCGGGCTCAGGCGAGCTCGATGAGCCCCTGGCCGCCGGCGACAGCGTCGCCCTTCTCGACCAGGATCCGGCCCACGGTGCCCGCGGCGGGTGCGGTGATCTCGGTCTCCATCTTCATGGCCTCGAGCACCAGCAGCACCTGCCCGTCCTCGATCGTCTCGCCCTCCTCGACCAGGATGCGGGCCACGGAGCCCGACAGGGGCGCGACGACCGCATTGGTCGAGGTGCCCTTGACCGAGGCGGTGACCGGGGTGGGGGCGCCGGGGCCGCCGGCCCCGATGATGATCGACCCGAGGGTGGGTCGCTCCTGCTCCTCGACGTCCACCTCGATGTCGTAGGCGACGCCATTGACAGTGACCTTCAGTTTCATCTCTTCTTCCTCACCATCAGCGCAGATGCAGCGGAGCGTGGACGTGTTGGCTGCGACGGGTGCCGCTCAGCCAGGTACGGGACTTCGAGAAGGCAACCTGCCGCTTCTTGGCCTCGTGGCCGAGGAACGCGGCCACGGCGGCGGCGATCGCCACCATGGTCTCCTCAGGAACGTCCTTGTGGAGCAGCCGGAGCTGCTTGATCTCGTACTCCAGGGAGTCGATGCGCCCTGTGAGGGACTTCACCAACTCCAGGAGTTCGGCGTCCTGTTCGTTCATCGCAGCCACCGATCAGACCGGCCCGAGGCCGTGCTTCTTGGCCGGGCGCAGCTGCCGCTTGGCCACCAACAACTCCAGCGCCATGGCCACCTTGCGGCGGGTGTCGCCCGGATCGATGATGTCGTCGACCAGGCCACGGGACGCGGCGACGAACGGGGTCGAGAACGTGTCGCGGTACTCGGCTACCAGCTCGGCGCGGCGGGCCACGGGATCCTCCGCGGCGTCGATCTCGCGCTTGAACACCACCGAGGCGGCCCCCTCGGCCCCCATCACGGCGATCTCCGCGGTCGGCCAGGCGAACACCTGGTCGGCGCCCAGATCCTTGCTGCACATCGCCAGGTACGCGCCGCCGTAGGCCTTGCGCAGCACCACGGTGACCTTGGGAACGGTCGCGGCGGAGTAGGCGAAGAGCATCTTGGCGCCGTGGCGGATGATGCCGCCGTGCTCCTGGGCGACACCGGGCAGGAAGCCCGGCACGTCGACCAGGTTGATCACCGGAATGTTGTAGGCATCGCAGATTCGGATGAACCGTCCCGCTTTGTCGGAGGCGTTGATGTCGAGCACACCCGACATGACCTTCGGCTGGTTGGCGATGAAGCCCACCGAATGCCCGTTGATGCGTCCGAAGCCGGTGACGATGTTCATCGCATAGCCGGCCTTGACCTCCAGGAAGTCCTGGTAGTCGACCAGTGCGGCGATCACGTCGCGGACGTCGTAGCCCTTGGTCCCCTCCACCGGGACGATCTCGCGCAGAGCCGGGTTAGGCTCGACGTTGTCGTCCGGGAAGAGCACCGGCGGCTCCTCGGCGTTGTTCTGCGGCAGGAAGCTCAGGACCTTCTGCGCGATGAGCAGCGCCTGCTCGTCGGTGTCGGCGATGAAGTCCGTGACGCCGGAGATCGCCTGGTGGGCGTCTGCGCCGCCCAGTTCGTCCTGGGTGACGA
>CAZBMH010000196.1:0-2674 GCA_964492685.1 uncultured Micropruina sp. | reverse complement strand
CCAGATCCGCGGCTACGTGTGCGACTTCCCCACCCCGACGCTGAACAAGCGGCCCCGGGTGGTGACGCTCCCCCACCTCGGCGCCTCCACTGTCGAGGCCGAGGAGAATTGTGCGGTGATGGCGGCCGACGAGCTTCGCGGCTACCTGGAGGAGGGGACGATCGCGAACTCCGTGAACTTCCCCGCCGCCCAACTCCCCCGCACCCAGGGGACCAGCCGGCTGACGGTGGCCAACGCCAACGTGCCCAACATGGTGGGCCAGATCTCGACCATCCTCGCGGACGCGGGCCTCAACATCGCCGACCTGCTGAACAAGTCCCGGGGTGACCTGGCGTACAGCCTGATCGACGTGGACGGGGAGATCCCGGAGTCGGTGACCACCCGGATCCGCTCGATCCCCGGCGTGCTGGGGGCCCGCGTCATCTGACGTGGGCCGGCGCTCCTCCGGGCCGCTAGAGTTCAGCCCTGATGGGGCGCCGGTCCCCGGACGAGACGGATTCGTCCGCCGGCGCAGGGAGGAAATCAATGGGAATTTTCGACGGAATCGTCGACGCGCTCACCACCGATGACGGCGAGCGTGCCGATCAGGCCCAGGCCGAACTGAAGAAGCGCGAGGCCGAGGTCGCCGCGATCAAGGCCGAGCTCGAGGCCAAGGGCGTCGACAACGCCGGCATGGAGCGGCTCACCAAGGCGGAGGCCGCCGTGGCCGAGGCCGGCGCCGCCGCCAACGACGCCGCCCGCACGGCGAACCGTCCCCCGGTGTACAGCCCGGCCGGCGCCGCCGACGTCGTGGTGGCCGAGACCGAGGTCGCCGCGGCCGAGGTGCCGGAGACCGAGACCACCGAGGCGACCGAGGTGGCCGCGGCCCCCGCGAAGGCCGAGCCCAAGAAGGAGAAGAAGCCCGGGCATAAGACCTACACGGTCAAGCGCGGCGACACCCTCTCCGAGATCGCCGCCAAGTACGGGGTGAGCTGGCGCGAGATGGCCAAGCTGAACCACCTGGACAACCCGGACCTGATCTTCCCCGGCCAGGTGTTCAAGATCCCGAACGACTGAGCACGACACGACGAGGGGCCCTGGTACGCCGGGGCCCCTTCGTCATGCCGGGGGTTCGGAGTCGTCCAGGATGCCCGCCAGGGCGTCCTGGAGGGGGGCCCGCGAATTGGGGCGCACCACGCGGGACACCTCGACGCCGTCGCGCAGGAACACCAGGGTCGGCCAGAGCCGCACCCGGTACGAGCGGCCCAGGGCGCGCCCCTTCCCGTCCTCCACCTTGAGCAGCGGTACGTCGGGACGCTCGGCCAAGACTGGCCCCACGTAGCGATCAGATGCCACGCAGTAGCCGCACCAGTCGGTTCCGAAGGCCAGCACCGCGGGACCCCGCAGCGCCTCGATCTCGTCCCGCGTGGGCTGTTCGATCTGATACCTGGTCACGCCCCCAGCATGCCGCAGCGGCCAAGGCCCGTGGCCCCGTCCTGCCGGCGTCAGGCGAGGCGCTGCAGGATCAGCTCGCGCACCCGGCCCGCGTCCGCCTGGCCGCGCAGGTCCTTCATCACGGCGCCGATCAGGGCCCCGGCGGCCTGCACCTTGCCATCGCGGATCCGCTCGGCGACGTCCGGGTTGGCGGAGATCGCGCGGTCGACGGCCGCCAGCAGCGTCCCGTCGTCCGAGACCATGGCCAGCCCGCGGGCGGAGACGATCTCCTCCGGAGTTCCCTCGCCGGCCAGCAGGCCGTCAAAGACCTGGCGCGCCAGCGTGTCGTTGATCGTCCCGGCGGACACCAGCGCCTGCACCCCGGCCACCTGCTCGGGGCTGACCCCCAGCGCCACCAGCGGCACCCCGGCGTCGTTCGCCCGGCGGGCCAGGTCGCTCAGCCACCACTTGCGGGCGGCGGCGGGCGGGCAACCCCGGGCGACGGTGGCCTCGATCAGGTCGAGCGACCCCTCGTTGCCGACGACATCGCGCAGCTCCAGGTCGCTGAAGCCGTACTCGGCCTGCAGCCGCCGCCGCTTAGCCGCCGGGGGCTCCGGCAGGGTGGCGCGCAGCTCCTCCACCCACTCGCGGCTCGGGGCGATGGGCACGAGGTCCGGTTCGGGGAAGTAGCGGTAGTCCTCCGCCTGCTCCTTGTTGCGGCCCGGCGAGGTGTAGCCCTCCTCGTGCCAGTGGCGGGTCTCCTGGACGACCCGATCGCCCTCGACCAAGAGCGCGGCCTGGCGTCGGATCTCGTAGGTGAGGGCACCCTCGACGGACCGAAGCGAGTTCACGTTCTTCGTCTCGGTGCGGGTTCCGAGCACGTCGGACCCCTTGGGCATGAGCGAGACGTTGGCGTCGCAGCGCAGGTTGCCCGACTCCATCCGGGCCTCGGAGACCCCGAGGGCACGCATCAGGTCGCGCAGGTGCGCCATGTAGGCCGCCCCGACCTGCGGCGCCCGGGCACCGAGCCCCACGATGGGACGCGTGACGATCTCCATCAGCGGGACACCCGCCCGGTTGTAGTCGACCAGCGAATACTCCGCGTCGTGGATCCGGCCGGTGCCGCCGCCGAGGTGGGTGAGCTTCCCGGCGTCCTCCTCCATGTGGACGCGCTCGATCTCGATGCGGATCGTCTCGCCGTCAACCTCGATGTCCACGTGACCGTCGAAGCAGATCGGCTCGTCGTACTGCGAGGTCTGGA
>CAZBMH010000195.1:0-2762 GCA_964492685.1 uncultured Micropruina sp. | reverse complement strand
ACACCGGCCTGATCTACCAGGCGATGGGCTTCCCGGTGAACATGTTCACCGTGCTCTTCGCGCTCGGCCGGCTGCCCGGCTGGATCGGCCACTGGCGCGAGCAGTCCCTGGATCCGGCGACCCGGATCGGCCGGCCCCGCCAGGTGTACACCGGGGCCGTCGAGCGTTCCTACGTGGGGATCGACCAGCGCTGAGGTTCGTTGGGGCGCCCCGCCGCAGGGACGAGGGCGCGCCCGGACGCCTCCGGCACGGCGTCGCCACGCTGGGTTGGTGGCCGCCTCCGGTACCGCCGTCGCGTCCGCACCCGGGCAGGGGCGAGGTCTCGGGCGGCGTAGGGGTCGTTGGGGGCTTGTGCCCCCATCCGGGGGAAAAGAAGGACGGCGGCACTCAGGTCACCACCCCCGCGACCCTGGTACCGCCGTCCGCGCTCATGCGCTAGGGAGAGATTACCCATGGAATGGCAAGACTGTCTGTATCTGATGGAAGTTCTTGATCTGGGTTGATTTTCGGGCCCTCGCGGCTCTCCCGGGCGCGCCGCCCGGACGCTCAACCGAAGATTCGGGCGCCCGGAGACTTCCCCACCACCCACGCCGCTACGGTGGCGGGATGAAGGGGACGCCCACACGGTGGGAGCAACCAGACCGCGGGTCCGGCTGGAGATCCTGGGAGATCGTCGGCCGGGCCGCCCCGGGGCTCGTGGTGGCCGCCGTCCCAGCGGCGACGCTGCTCACCGGCACTCCCCTGCCGCCCTTGCTGTCGGTGGGCCTGGTGGCGCTGGGCGCCTTCCTCTTCCTGCGTCGCTTCCGACTCGGGGGGCCGTGGCAGGGGTTCCAGCCGCCCGCTCACCTGAGCTATGCGGCCCGCGATGCGGAGTTGGGCGCCTCCCTTGGCGGGCGGTTGAGCCTTCCGGGGCAGGCCTTCGAGAATGTCGTGCGGGGGCGCCGCGGCGATTGGGACTGGACCTACGCGGAGATCACGCGCGGGCTGGGTCAGCGCGAGGGGCTGCTCGTCATCGACCTCGGGGTCGAGCTGGCGCCCGTCCTGGCGCTCCGGGTGGCCACGCTGCCGACGGGCGAGCCGGTGTCGCCGAGCCTCCGGGACGCAGCGCTGCCCGGGCGCATTGTCGGGCGCACCGGTCCCTATCGCTTCCCGAGCCGGGCCAACCCCGATCCGACGTTCCTGACTTCGCTCATCACGCCCGCCATGACGGCGGCGCTGGATTTGGGGTCGGTGGCGGGTTGGTCCATCACCGACCACCACCTCTACGCGACGACCGACGGCGTGGACGGGAGCGCCGAGGGGATCATGGCGTTGCGTGAACAGGCCAACCAGTTGTCCCTCATCGCCGATGCGATCCAGGACGCGACGGGCTTCGTCCCGCCCCCCGAGCAGCGCTGGCCGACCCTCGAGTAGCGGACGACCGACCCGGGGGACGACGCGCGTCTTCGTCCCGGGGGGTACCCGCCCGCCGGGCCGGACGGTCGTCCCAGCGACGCGGCCTCAGCAGCGCGGCACCGGTCAGGAGCGGCGCGGCAACTGCAGCGAGAGCGGCTTGGACACCGAGGCGAAGAAGTCGTTGCCCTTGTCGTCCACGACGATGAACGCCGGGAAGTCCTCGACCTCGATCTTCCAGATGGCCTCCATGCCGAGCTCGGCGTACTCGACCACCTCGACCTTCTTGATGCAGTCCTGGGCGAGCCGGGCCGCGGGGCCGCCGATCGAGCCCAGGTAGAAGCCGCCGTGGGTGCCGCAGGCGTCCGTGACCGCCTTGGAGCGGTTGCCCTTGGCCAGCATCACCATCGAGCCGCCGGCCGCCTGGAACTGGTCGACGTAGGAGTCCATCCGGCCGGCGGTGGTCGGGCCGAAGGAGCCGGACGCCATCCCGGTCGGGGTCTTCGCCGGCCCGGCGTAGTAGACCGGGTGGTCCTTCAGGTACTGCGGCATCTCCTCGCCGGCGTCCAGGCGCTCCTTGATCTTGGCGTGCGCGATGTCGCGGCCGACGATCAGGGTGCCCGTCAGCGACAGCCGCGTCTTCACCGGGTGCTTGGTCAGCTCGGCGAGGATCTCGGGCATCGGGCGGGTGAGGTCGATCTGCACGACGTCGTCGTGGTCGTCCCCGTCGGCTCCCAGGTGCTCGGGGGTGATCTCCGGCAGGTACTGGCCGGGCTCGGTCTCCAGGGCCTCGATGAACACGCCCTCGGGGGTGATCTTCGCCAGGCACTGCCGGTCGGCGGAACACGAGACGGCGATCGCCACCGGCAGCGAGGCGCCGTGGCGCGGCAGCCGGATCACCCGGACGTCGTGGCAGAAGTACTTGCCGCCGAACTGGGCGCCGATCCCGAACTGCCGGGTGAGCTCGAGCACCTGCTCCTCCAGCTCGACGTCGCGGAAGCCGTGGGCGCTCATCGACCCCGAGGTGGGAAGCGTGTCGAGGTACTTGGCCGAGGCGTACTTGGCGGTCTTCAGGGCGAACTCGGCCGAGGTGCCGCCGACGACGATGGCCAGGTGGTAGGGCGGGCAGGCGGCGGTGCCGAGGCTGCGCAGTTTCTCGTCCAGGAACTTCATCATGGAGTCCGGGTTCAGGATCGCCTTGGTCTCCTGGTACAGGTAGCTCTTGTTGGCCGAGCCGCCGCCCTTGGCCATGAACAGGAACTTGTAGGTGGTCTCGTGGCCGGGCTGCGTGTCGGCGTACAGCTCGATCTGGGCGGGCAGGTTGGTGCCGGTGTTCTTCTCGTCCCACATCGTCAGCGGGGCGTTCATCG
>CAZBMH010000194.1:0-2768 GCA_964492685.1 uncultured Micropruina sp. | reverse complement strand
GCGTTCATGTTCGACTGCGTGCCCGAGCCGGTCTGGAACACCACCAGCGGGAAGTCCTCGTCCAACTCGCCGGCGATCACCTCATCCGCGGCCCGGACGATGAGGGCGGCCACGTCGGCGGGCAGCTCGCCGAGCTCGGCGTTGGCCTGGGCCGCCGCCTTCTTCAACACCCCGAGGGCGCGGATCATCGGGCGGCCCCACACGAAGGTGTCGCGGCCGATGTCGAAGTTGGTCAGGCTGCGCTGGGTCTGCGCCCCCCAGTGGCGCTCGGCGGGCACCTCGATGGCGCCCATCGAGTCGGTTTCGGTGCGGGTGGTCATCGACCCAGGCTATTCCCGCCCCGTCCGGGGCGTCAGGGGCGGTGACCGGGACCGGGTCCCGGACGAGTAGTCTCGTGCGGTGACATTTCCCGGGCTGATCGACCTGGTAGCCGCCGACCCGGTGGTCGCGTCCGCCCTGGACGACGCCCGCCATGCCCGGTTGCCCGCCCTGGACCTCACGGCCCCCGAGTCGCTTCGCCCCTTCCTGGTGGCCGCGCTGGCCACCCACACCGCGCGCCCCGTCCTGCTCGTCACGTCCACCTACCGCGAGGCCGAGGCGCTCACCGCGGCGCTCGGCTCGCTGATCGGCGAGGAGCGCGTCGCCTACTACCCGGCCTGGGAGACGCTGCCGCACGAGCGGCTCAGCCCGCGCTCCGACACGGTCGGGCGACGCCTGCAGGTGCTGCGGCGGCTCAAGGGCAACGACGCGCTGCCCGTCCCCCGCGTGGTGGTGGCCCCCGTCCGCTCGGTGCTGCAGCCCCAGGTGGTCGGGCTCGGCGACCTGCTGCCGGTGACGCTGCGCGCCGGCGAGGACACCGACCTGGCCGACCTGGCGCGGGCGCTGGTCGACGCGGCCTACGTCCGGGTGGACCTGGTCGAGCGGCGCGGCGAGTTCGCCGTCCGCGGCGGGATCGTCGACGTGTTCCCGCCCACCGAGGAGCATCCGGTCCGCATCGACTTCTTCGGCGACACCGTGGACGAGATCCGCAGCTTCGCGGTGGCCGACCAGCGCTCCTTCGGCGAGCCGCTCGCCGAGGTGACCGCCTCGCCGTGCCGCGAGCTGCTGATCACCGACGAGGTGCGCCGCCGGGCCGCCGTCCTGGCCGACCAGACCTCCTCGGTGCCCGGGAACCTGTCGGAGCTGTTCGAGCGGATCTCGCAGGGCCACGCCGTCGACGGCATGGAGGCGCTGTCCCCGGTGCTGGTCGACGCCCTCGAGCTGCTCATCGACGTGCTGCCGGCCGACACCCAGGTGCTGGTCGCCGACCCGGAGCGGGTGCGGGCCCGCGCCATCGAGCTCGTCCGCACCTCGGAGGAGTTCCTGCGGGCCTCGTGGGCGGCCGCCGCCGAGGGGGGCAAGGCGCCGGTCGACCTGGAGCCGTCCGCTTACCGGGAGCTGGCCGAGGTGCGGTCGCGGGCGCTGGCTCGCGGCCAGTCCTGGTGGTCGCTGACCCCCTGGTCGAGCGCCCCCGACGAGCTCGCCCCCTCGGCCCTGGACGACGATCTGCCGCTGCCCGACTACGAGCAGCTGTCCGGCGAGCTCGTCGGCGTGGTGTCCCGCACCGTCGAGGCCCACGACGCCGACACCTTCCGGGGCGACACCCAGGGCGCCGTGGCCGCGATCGCCGCCGCGGTGGCGGCCGGCAGCCGGACGGTGCTGGTCGCCGACTCCCCGGGCCTGGCCAAGCGGATGGGGGAGATCCTCGGCGAGGCCGGGCTGCCGCACGTGCTCGCGACGGATCTCGACCAGGAGCCCGCGGCGGCCCTGGTCACCGTGGCCGTGGCCGAGCTGCGCCACGGCTTCGTCCTGCCCGCGGTGGGCCTGGCCGTCTACACCTCCGGCGACCTGTCGGGCCAGCGCGACGTCGACAAGTCCTCGCGCAAGATGCCGACCCGGCGCAAGAAGACCATCGACCCGCTGGAGTTGGCGCCCGGGGACGCCATCGTCCACGAGCAGCACGGCGTGGGTCGCTACGTCGACATGGTGCAGCGGACGGTGGCGGGCGCCACCCGCGAGTACCTCGTGATCGAGTACGCCGCGTCCAAGCGCGGCCAGCCCGCCGACCGGCTCTTCGTCCCGATGGACCAGTTGCACCTCATCACCCGCTACGTGGGCGGGGAGAGCCCGTCGCTGGACCGGCTGGGCGGGGCCGACTGGGCCAAGCGGAAGTCGCGGGCGCGCAAGGCCGTCCGCGAGATCGCTGCCGAGCTCATCAAGCTGTACGCGGCCCGGCAGGCGTCCAAGGGTCACGAGTTCGGCCCCGACACGGTCTGGCAGCGCGAGCTGGAGGACGCGTTCAACTACGTCGAGACCCCCGACCAGCTGGCGGCGATCACCGAGGTGAAGGCCGACATGGAGCAGCTGGTGCCCATGGACCGGCTGATCTGCGGCGACGTGGGTTACGGCAAGACCGAGATCGCGGTGCGGGCGGCGTTCAAGGCGGTGATGGACGGCAAGCAGGTCGCCGTCCTGGTGCCCACGACGCTGCTCGTCCAGCAGCACCAGGCCACGTTCGCGGATCGCTACTCGGGGTTCCCGGTGACCGTCGCGGCGCTGAGCCGCTTCCAGAGCGACGCCGAGTCCAAGAAGGTGCGCGAGGGCATCGCGGACGGCCAGGTGGACGTGGTCGTCGGCACCCACCGGCTGTTCTCCGACGAGGTGTCGTTCAAGGACCTGGGCCTGGTGATCATCGACGAGGAGCAGCGCTTCGGCGTCGAGCACAAGGA
>CAZBMH010000193.1:0-2822 GCA_964492685.1 uncultured Micropruina sp. | reverse complement strand
CCCGCGCCGGGCCCCGCACTATGCTCCTCGGCATGGCCCTCGACCCCCGCGGCGATCTCGTCCAGCTCCTTCGTGACCTTGTCGACATCGAGTCGGTCAGCGGCAACGAGACCCGGCTCGCGGACGAGGTCGAGGCGGCGCTGCGACCGCTGGCGCACCTGGCCGTCAGCCGCGACGGCGACACGGTGATCGCCCGAACGTCGCTGGGCCGGGCGGAGCGTGTGGTGATCGCGGGCCATCTCGACACCGTCCCCGTCGCGGGCAACCTGCCCTCCTGGATCGAGGGCGACCGCGTCTACGGGCGCGGCACGGCCGACATGAAGGGCGGCGTCGCCGTGATGCTGGCGGTTGCCGCCGGCGTGACGAACCCGACGCGGGACCTCACCTGGATCTTCTACGACCACGAGGAAGTCGACTCCGCGCTGAACTCGCTCACCCGGATCGCGCGGGACACCCCGGAGGCGCTCGTGGGCGACTTCGCCGTCCTGATGGAGCCGACGTCGGCGCGGATCGAGGGCGGCTGCCAGGGCACGCTGCGGTTCACCATCACAACGAGGGGTCTCGCCGCGCACTCGGCCCGCGCCTGGGCCGGCCACAACGCGATCCACGATGCCGCGGAGATCCTGCGCCGCCTGGGCGACTACGAGCCCCGGCAGCCCCTGGTCGACGGGCTCACGTTCCACGAGGGGCTCAACGCCGTCGCCATCAGCGGCGGCATCGCCGGCAACGTGATCCCCGACCGCTGCCAGGTGGTGGTCAACTTCCGGTTCGCGCCCGATCGCGACCTTGCGGGCGCCCAACAGCACTGTCGCGAGGTGTTCGACGGCTTCGAGCTCGACTTCGTGGACGGGGCGCCCGGCGCCCGCCCGGGCCTGGACGCGCCCGTCGCGGCGGACTTCCTGGCCGCCGTCGGCGGCACCCCGCTGCCCAAGCACGGCTGGACCGACGTCGCACGGTTCTCCTCGCTCGGCATCCCCGCGGTCAACTTCGGCCCGGGCGACCCGCTGAAGGCCCACGCCGACGACGAGTTCTGCCCGATCGCCGACCTGCACACGTGCGGGGACGCGCTCGTCCGTTGGCTTTCCTGAACGGACACCCGCCGGACGCTCCGGGTTCACAGGCCCGTCACCGGGCCGGGACTACGCTGCTTGCTGTGACCAAGCGCACCCGTTATCAGGGGCCGGTGATCCGCCGGCAGGGGCAGGTGTTGCCCACCACCACCGATCAGCGGCTGCTGGAGAGCCGCGGCGACACCTCCTGGGTCCACGCCGACCCGTGGCGGGTCCTGCGCATCCAGTCCGAGTTCGTGGAGGGCTTCGGCACCCTGGCCGAGCTGGGCCCGGCCGTCGGCGTCTTCGGGTCGGCGCGCACCAAGCGCGGCACCGCCCTGTACGCCACCGGCGTGGAGATCGGCCGCGCGCTGGCCGAGGCCGGCTACGCGGTCATCACCGGCGGCGGCCCGGGGCAGATGGAGGCCGTCAACAAGGGCGCCATGAGCGCCGGCGGGGTGTCGGTCGGCCTCGGGATCGAGCTGCCCTTCGAGCAGTCGCTGAACAAGTACGTGACGCTGGGCATCAACTTCCGCTACTTTTTCGCCCGCAAGGTGATGTTCCTGAAGTACTCCCGCGGCTTCGTGGTGATGCCCGGGGGATTCGGCACCCTTGATGAGCTGTTCGAGGCGTTGACGCTCGTCCAGACCCGCAAGGTGACGTCCTTCCCGATCGTGCTGTTCGGCTCCGCGTTCTGGACGCCGCTGCTGGCCTGGCTGCGCGACACCGCCGCCGCGGACGGCTACCTGGCGCCGGCCGACTTGGACCTGCTGCTCGTGACAGATGACGTCGCCGAGGCGGTCGCCCACGTCACGTCCCGCCCCCTGACGTCCACGGAGGAATCGCTCGCCGCAACAATGACGTGACAGGATGACGGGCATGCAGTGGGTGCTCTGGATGATCGTCGTCGCGATCCTCGGGTTGGCCGCGGTCGCGGCCGCCGGCGGCATGGGCGGCATGCCCGGCCCGGTCAGCGACAGCGCCCGCCCGTCGATCCCCGAGGGGGTCCTGGACGGCGCCGCGCTGCGGGGCGTGCGGTTCGCCGTGGTGACCCGGGGCTACTCCATGCAGCAGGTGGACGAGCTGCTCGACCGGCTCGCCCGGCAGCTCGATCCCGAGCCCGAACCGGCGCCGAACCAGCCCGCGGAGCACCCGCGCGCGACCCTCGACGAGCTCGCCTGACGGCTCCCCGGCAGCCTGGGCCAGCGCTCGGCCTCCGTCTGGAATAATGGGGGAAGTCCATAGGCGAAATGAGGATGACTGATGGCTGCAATGAAGCCTCGTACCGGCGACGGCCCCATCGAGGTCGCGAAAGAAGGACGGGTGATCGCCATGCGGATTCCCGCTGAGGGTGGCGGTCGGCTCGTCATCGAGATGAACGCGGCCGAGGCGGCCGAGTTGCTCGAGACCCTGCGTGGGGTTGTCCCGGCCCCTGCGTCCTGAGCGCCTCACTTCATAGCAAAGGGTCGGCCGGGCTGGCATGAACAGCCCGGCCGACCCTTTTGTTGCGTCCTACTTGGCTTTGTGGGCCGCGATCGCCTTCTCGTAGACCGCGACGGTCTCCTGAGCGATCTTCTCCCAGCTGAACTCGTCGATGCAGCGCTGCCGACCGGCCAGCCCCATCGCGCGCGCCCGCTCCGGATCCCGGGTCAGGCTGTTCACCTTCTCGGCGAAGGTGGCCTCGAAGTTCGCCACGAACTCGGGGTCGCCCGCCTGCGCCGGGTCGTAGGCGACCAGCAGGCCCGTGGTGCCGTCGACGACGACCTCGGGGAT
>CAZBMH010000192.1:0-2822 GCA_964492685.1 uncultured Micropruina sp. | reverse complement strand
GGCGACAGCCCCTCGATGAAGTCGACGTCCGGCTTGTCCATCTGGCCCAGGAATTGCCGCGCATAGGCGGAAAGCGACTCGACGTAGCGCCGCTGCCCCTCGGCGAAGATGGTGTCGAACGCCAGGCTCGACTTGCCCGAGCCCGACAAGCCGGTGAAGACGATCAGCGCGTCTCGGGGCAGGTCGAGGCTCACGTTGCGCAGATTGTGCTCGCGCGCACCTCGGACGATCAGCCGGTCACTCACGGCGATCATGCTAGACGGTGCCTCCGACAGTTTCGCCGCCCCCCACTGGCCCCGGCATCCCTCACCCCGTAGGGTCGGGGCATGAGCGAGCCCCAGTTCTCCGCGCCCATGGAGACCGTTCGCAAGCGAAAGCTGGAGGCCACCCAACGCCTACTGGGCGACACCATCGGCATGGACGAGGACCAGTGGCGCGCCCCGTCGCTGCTCCCCGGGTGGACCCGGGCCCACGTCGCGGTACACCTGGCGCGGGGCGCCGACGCGCTCGGCCGCATCGTCCGGGCGGCCCAACAGGGGCGCACGGAGGCCCTTTACCCCGACCCGCAGGCGTGGTTCAACGATCTCGAGCGGGGCATCGAGCGCACCGGTTTGGAACTCCAGATCGACCTGGACACCTCCGCAGGCGAGCTCAACGGCATCCTCGACACGGTCGCGGACTGGTCCTTGCCGGTGATGATCGGGCCGAACCGCGCCAGCATCGCCCAGGTGCCGATGGCCCGCCTGCGGGAACTGGTGGTGCACCACATCGACCTGGCCTGCGGCTTCACGGTGGACGACATCGATCCGGTGCCCGCCCGCTGGCTGTTGCAGTGGTACGTGAGCATGGGCACGACCACAGGCCCGCGCCTGGCGATCGAGTCCGACTCCGGCGTGAGCGCCCGGCTGGGCGATCAGGGGGAGGAGCGCCGGGTGACCGGCAACGACGCCCGGCTGTGGGGCTGGCTCATCGGACGTAGCGGCCCCGAGGGGCTGACCGGCGCCGACGACCTGCGGATGCCGGTGCTGTAGCCTGCCGCCGCCAAGGCCCTTAGGCGGCGTCGCGGCGGCTCTTCAGCAGGCTGGCCACCGTGGTGACCACCAGCGTGCCGATGATGATCACCAACGAGAGCCAGATCGGAATCTCGCCGTTGAAGCCCAGCTGCTCGTCCAGGTGGTACTCGTGCATCGCGTGCAGGATCAGCTTCACGCCGATGAACGCCAGGATGAACGAGAGCCCGACCGACAGGTACACCAGCCGCTGCAGCAGGCCGCCGATGAGGAAGTAGAGCTGCCGCAGCCCCATCAGCGCGAAGACGTTGGCGGAGAAGACCAGGAACGGCTCCTGGGTGAGGCCGTAGATGGCGGGGATCGAGTCCAGGGCGAAGAGCAGGTCGGTGCTGCCCAGGGCGATGACCACGAACAGCATCGGCGTGATCAGCCGGATCCGCTTGCCGTCGGCGTTCACCCCCTGGACCACGAGCTTGGTCCCCTGGAACTCCGGGGTGGAGGGGAAACGGCCCTTGACCCAGCGCATCAGGAAGTTCTCGGTCATCTCCTCATCGGAGTCCGGCTTCAGGTACTCGCGGAACAGGTGAATCGCGGTCCAGATCAGGAAGCCGCCGAAGACGAAGAAGATCCAGCTGAAGCGCTCGATCGCGGCGGCGCCGGCGGCGATGAAGATGGCCCTGAACAGCAGGGCCAGCACGATGCCGACCATCAGCGCGTACTGCTGCAGCTGCCGCGGCACTCGCAGCGTGCTCATGATGATGATGAAGATGAACAGGTTGTCGACCGAGAGGCTGTACTCGGTGAGCCAGCCCGCGAAGAACTCGCCGGCGAAGCGGGGGCCGCTGGTGGCCCAGACGCCGAACCCGAAGAGGACGGCCAGCCCGATGTAGAGGGAGATGGCGATCGAGCTCTCGCGCATCGACGGTTCGTGCGGCCTGCGACCGATCACGAAGATGTCGAAGGCGAGGACGAGCAGGGTGACGGCGATGGTGATGGCCCAGACAGTGGGGCTGACGTGCACGGGGGTTCCTCCTGGGTTCGGTCGGTACGACGGTTCCCGGAGGTCTCCAACCACTGTTGAACAGCCGCGACGCCGGGTGGCAGCTGGCCACCGTGTTGACGACATCGCGCTAGGGAGTACTCCCCTCCGCCCTGGCATTGTTTCATCGGCCGCCCGGTGGTGACAAAGCGAGCGACCGGCGAATGGACGTGCTGACGGCCCCGGGCTGGCGCTCCACCCGTCCCCCCAGGGGCGCTGTCAGTGACTCAGCGCGCGGCCTCCACCATCTGGCGCAGCATCTTCTTCAGGTCGCCGATCTCGTCGCGCAGCCGGGCGGCCAGCTCGAATTGCAGCTCGGCGGCGGCGGCATGCATCTGGTCGGTCAGCTCCTGGATGAGCCCCGCCAACTGGGACGTCGGCATCCCCTCCACGTTACGTTCGCTGCCCTGACGAAGCGGCGTGGGCGCGACCCGTCCGCGGCCGCCGCTGCGCGCCAACAGGCCGGCGGTGTCGGCGTCCTCGCGGGCCAGGAGGTCGGTCAGGTCGGCGATCTTCTTCCGCAGGGGCTGCGGGTCGAGCCCCCGCTCGGTGTTGTAGGCCACCTGCTTCTCGCGCCGACGGTTGGTCTCGTCGATGGCGGCCGCCATCGAGGGGGTGATCCGGTCGGCGTACATGTGAACCTGACCGTCCACGTTGCGGGCGGCCCGTCCGATCGTCTGGATCAGCGACCGCTCGCTGCGCAGGAAGCCCTCCTTGTCGGCGTCGAGGATGGCCACCAGGCTCACCTCCGGCAGGTCGAGCCCCTCGCGGAG
>CAZBMH010000191.1:0-2967 GCA_964492685.1 uncultured Micropruina sp. | reverse complement strand
GCCCCGACATCGGGCGGCCGCCGGTCGCGTCGAGCTCGGCCTTGACCGGCGGGTTGCGGCGCAGCTCGGAGTCGGTGACCAGCGACAGGAAGGGCAGCATCAGCTGGTTGAGCGCGGGCACCTGCGAGTGGGCGAAGATCGTCGTCCGGGTGGGGTCCAGGCCGATGGCCAGGTAGTCGGCGACCATGTTCAGGGCCCGCTCCCGGATGGGGCCGGTGCCGTCGCGATCGGTGATCACCTGGTAGTCGGCGATCAGGATCAGCGTGTCCACGCCGGCGTCCTGGAGGCGCACCCGGTTGGCCAGCGACCCGAAGTAGTGGCCGATGTGCAGCGCGCCGGTGGGGCGGTCGCCGGACAGGATCCGGAACTTCGACGGGTCGGTCTTGATCTGCGCCTCGATCTCGGCGCTGCGGGCCTCGGTGCGCCGCAGGGACGCGTCGGACATGGAGGCGGCGAGGTCCTCGCCGGCGTCGATGTCGGTGCTCATCGGTTCACTCTTCCTGCTGGCGACGACCGCGGACAACACAATGGCCGCCTCGCGGACGGCCATCGTGACTTTACCACCGGGGGCTTGGGCTCAGAGTTGGCCGCCGCGGGCGTGGATCCGGCGGACGATCTCGGCGTAGACCTCCCCGGAGGTGGTGTTGCAGGCCAGGTCGTTGTTGGTCTTGCCCAGTCCGTGGTGATCCGAGGAGCCGGTGCCGAGCAGCCCCAGCTGGGCGGCGAGGACGCGCAGCTGGGTGCGGGTGTCGTCGTCGTGGTCGGGGTGGTCGATCTCGACGCCGTCCAGGCGGTACTCCAGGGCCAGCTCGGTCAGGAAGGCGTCGGTCAATTCGGCGCGTCGGCCCCGGCCCCAGGGGTGGGCGATCACGGCGACGCCCTTGGCCTGGCGGATCAGCTGGATGCCGTCGCGGATGTCGGTGGCGTAGCGGTGGGCGTAGGCGGGGCCCCCGTCGTAGAGGTAGCGGTCGAAGGCCTCCTGGCGGTCCCTCACGTAGCCCTTGGCGACCATCGCGTCGGCGACGTGGGGGCGTCCCATCGACGGGCTGGCACCGACGTGGTGCAGCACCTCGTCCTCGGTCAGGGGGAGCCCGAGCGCCGTCAGCTTGGCGAGCATGGCGGGCAGCCGGCCGGTGCGTCCAACGCGCACCTTGGCCAGCTCGTCCAATAGGGGCCCGTCGTGGGGGTTGCAGCCGTAGCCGAGCAGGTGGATCGACGCGCCGTCGAGCTTGCAGGACATCTCGATCCCCGACAGCACGGTGATGCCGGCCTCGCTGGCGGCCAACTGGGCCTCCCGGATGCCGTCGAACGTGTCGTGGTCGGTGAGCGCGATGACGTCCAGGCCCTGCGCCGCGGCCTTGCCGACCAGCCGCGTGGGCGAGTCGGTGCCGTCGGAGACGCTGGTGTGGGTGTGGAGGTCGATGCGCATCCGCCCATGATGCCAGCCCTGTATGTCGGCGAGGTTCCGGGCGGGGTGCCTACGCTTGGTCAATGAGCGAACCGACGAGCCGGCTGGGGCCGGTCACGCTACGCACCATCGCGGTCTCCGCGATGTCGAACAACGTCTACCTGCTGACGCACACGGGCACCGGAGCCCAGGTGCTGGTCGACGCCGCCGACGACGCCCTGGCGATCCTGCGGCTCATCGACGAGGGGGCCGCGGACATCGCCTCGGGGGTGCCGTCGCGGCTCGCGCTGATCTTCACCACCCACTCGCACTGGGACGACGTCCGCGCGCTCGGCATGGTGAAGGAGGCGACCGGTGCGCCGACGGCCTGCGGCACCGCCGACGCCGCGGCGATCCCGGTGCCGATGGACTACACCGTGACCGACGGTCAGCTGCTGACCGTCGACGGGTTCGACCTGCGCGCCATCGGGCTGCGGGGTCACACGCCGGGATCGACGGCGCTGGCCCTGGCGGTGCCGGGCGAGCCGGTGCAGCTCTTCACGGGGGACTCGCTGTTCCCCGGCGGGGTCGGCAAGACCGCCAACCCGGCGGGCTTCGGGTCCCTGTACGACGACGTGGTCGCCCGGGTCTTCGACCCATACGCCGACGACGCCGTGGTCTGGCCGGGCCACGGCGCCGGCACGACCGTGGGCATCGAGCGTCCGCATTTGCCCGAGTGGCGGGCCCGAGGATGGTGAAGACTTTCGGGTGGCCCTACCCGTTCCAGCCGAGTCCGTGGCCGGCTGGGACCCGTGCCCTGGGAGACCGCGCGGTTCAGGAAGCGACCATGTCGTGGGGCAGCCGCGCCGCGATCTGAGTGCTCATGGAGGCGATGACACTCCCTGAATCCCGGGTGGGAATCGCGCGGTGACCGGTGGGCCGACGGCAGCCGCCAGTTCAGGGAGCCGCCGCGACTCGTCTCAGTCGCCCAGACGCTCCCGCTCGGCCCCGATGGTGGTGTCGTCGCCGTGCCCGGTCTTCACGATCGTCTCGTCCGGGAGCGCGAAGAGCCTGGTGCGGATCGACTCGACGATGGTCGGGTAGTCGCTGAACGAGCGGCCGGTGGCACCCGGGCCGCCGTTGAAGAGGGTGTCGCCGGTGAAGACGGTGCCCAGGTCGGCCGCGTAGAAGCAGACTGCGCCCGGCGCGTGCCCCGGGGTGTGCAGCACCGTGAGGGTCGTGCCGCCGACCACGAACTCCTGCCCGTCGGCGAGGCCGCCGTGCGGAAGGGTCTGGTGTGTCAACGCCCACACCGGCAGGTCGTCGGGGTGCAGCAACACGGGTGCGTTCAGCCGCTCCGAGAGCGCCGGGGCGAAGCGGACGTGGTCGTCGTGGCCGTGGGTGCACAGGATCGCGCGGACGACCCGGTCGCCGACCAGGGCGGCGATCGCGTCCACGTCGTGCGGGGCGTCGATCACCACGCACTCGGCGTCGTCGCCGACGACCCAGACGTTGTTGTCGACCTCGAAGGTCTGCCCGTCCAGGGAGAAGGTGCCGGAGGTGACGACGTGGTCGACGCG
>CAZBMH010000190.1:0-3150 GCA_964492685.1 uncultured Micropruina sp. | reverse complement strand
CGCACCCTCTACAAGGACCCGCAGCGCTACCTGGACGGCTACTGGTCGAAGTACCCCGGCAAGTACCTGGCCGGCGACTCCGCCCGCCGCGACGCCGACGGCTACTTCTGGGTCATTGGCCGCACCGACGACGTGATCAAGGTGTCCGGTCACCGCCTGGGGACCGCCGAGGTCGAGTCGGCGCTGGTCTCGCACTCCGCGGTGGCCGAGGCCGCGGCCATCGGGCTGCCGCACGAGGTGAAGGGCAACGCCATCCACACGTTCGTGGTGCTGCGAATGGGCTACGAGGGCAACCACGCCCTGGAGGACGAACTGCGCAAGCACATCTCCACCCACCTGTCGCCGATCGCCAAGCCCGACTGGATCACGTTCACCGACAAGCTGCCCAAGACCCGCTCCGGCAAGATCATGCGCCGCGTCCTGAAGGCCCGCGCCCTGGGCCAGGACGAGGGCGACCTCTCCACAATGGACGACTGAGCTGGGCTCGGGGAAAGCGCTGTTGAGGGGGCCGGGGCTGACCCGGACACTCTGTGTGCCCGCCTCCGAGACCAGGTGTCGTCCGGCTGTGGTCGGCCCCGCACCGATCTCATCATCGGTAACTGCTGTCGGGAAGCGTCCGTCACTTTCACGTTATTTCACGAAAGTGACGAAGCCTTCCTGAAAGTAGTTACCGATGATGAGATCGGTGCGGCTGGCGCTTGGGCAGGACGAGGGCGTCCTGGCTGGCTGGCGGGCCTCGGTCCGTTCCCCGCCCCAGCGATTCGCCTGGGGTGCGCAGGCGACCCCGGGTCCGAGGACAGCGAATGTGACGGACGCCCTCGGCGTCGCCCAGGCGCGGTCGGCGATCAGCGCGAAATGCCGAGGCGGGCGGCGGCTGCCTGCCATACGCATCAGGGAGGGGCAGCCCGAGTCGCGGCACTCGCCCACAAACGCGGGTGCCGTCAGGCGATGAAGCGGACCTCGTCGCCAGCCCCCGGGGTGATCGAGATCTCCAGCTGCTTGTTGTCCTTGACGGCGAAGGCGAGCCAGAAGGTGCGGTGCTTGCCGGGGGCGAGGGTGATCGCGGGCACGCCCCGGATGCCGAGGTTCACCTCGAACAGGGCCCGGGCGGCCCGGCCGTCGGAGGTGGCGGTGAGGCGGAGATCCGTCAGCGCCACGGGGGCGGAGGTGTCGTTGGTGACGGTGACCTTGAACCGGACGGCCTGCCTCAGCTCCTCGGTCTGCGCCCAGCGGTTGAGCCGGTGCTCGCGCGGCTTGCCGATCGCGACCCGCAACCCGTCGTCCCAGGTGTACTCGCCGGGCAGGGCGGCGCTCGGGGGCGCGAGCGTCTGCGTGACGGTCGTGGTCGCGGTGGGCCGCCCGCTCGGAGCACCGGCGGTCGGGGCGAGCGGGCCGGTGCAACCGGCCCCGAGGGCGGCGGCCGCCACCCATCCCAGGGCGAGGGTGATGGTGATCCGGGGTGGGCGGGGCGGGGTTGCGGTCAAGCGTCACCTCCGGGCTTGGCGGAGGCCCGGGCGGCGTCGATGCGGGCCTTGGCGCCGTCCAGCCAGTCGTTGCAGATCGCGGCCAGCTGCTCGCCGCGCTCCCACAGCTCCATCGACTTCGACAGCGGCACGCTGCCCGACTCCAGCTGCCGGACGACTTCGACGAGCTGGTCGCGGGCCTCCTCGTAGCTGAGCTTCGGTTCCTTGCTCATCGGCTCTCCTGATGCGTGGTGACGACGTCGGCCTCGAGGGTTCCGTCGGCGAGGTGGCTGGTGATCCGGTCGCCAGGCGCGACCTGGGCGACGGAGGTGACGCTCTCGCCGTCCGGCCCGACCAGGATCGAATAACCCCTGGTCAACGTGGCCTTGGGGGACATCGCCCGGACCCGGGAGAGCGCGTGCTCGATGCCGCGCGCCTCGTCCCGCACCACGCCCTCGACGGCGCGGCGCAGCGAGCCGAGCGTGACCCCGAGCCGCTCCCGGTGCAGCGACAGCACCCCGGACGGATCCCGCAGCACCGGCCGGGACCGCAGGTCGGCCAGCCGCCGCTCCTCGACGCTCACCCGCTGCGCGACGGCCGCCAGCAGCCGGGTGCGGGCCAGCTCGACCCGCTGCCGCTCCTCCGCGGCGTCCGGCACGACCCGCTTGGCGGCGTCCGTCGGCGTGGAGGCGCGCAGGTCGGCGACCAGGTCGACGATCGGGGTGTCGGTCTCGTGCCCGATGGCGCTGACCACGGGCGTCCGGCAGGCGTGGACGGCCCGCACCAGCCCCTCGTCGGAGAACGGCAGCAGGTCCTCCAGCGCGCCGCCGCCGCGGGCGATGATGATGACGTCCACCTCGGGGAGGCGGTCGAGCGCCGCCAGGGCGTCCCGCACCTGCTCGGCGCAGTTCGGCCCCTGCATCAGCGCGTGCCGGATCTCGAGGACGGCCGAGGGCCAGCGGCGGGCGATGTTCTCGATCACGTCCCGCTCGGCGGCGCTCGCCTCTCCGGTGATCAGGCCGATCCGGCGAGGCAGGAACGGCAGCCGCTTCTTCAGCGCCGGGTTGAACAGGCCCTCGGCCTGCAGCAGCCGCTTGCGCTGCTCCAGCTGCGCCAGCAGCCGGCCCTCGCCGGAGGGGCGGATGTCGCGGCACTCGAAGGTGAGGCTGCCCGACTTCGTCCACACCGTCGGCTTCACCCAGGCGGTCACCACCGTGCCCTCGGTGAGCGGGCCGGCCGCATCCAGGACGGCGGCGGAGGTGGAGACCGTGACCGACACCTCGGCCAGCTTGTCGCGCAGCGTCATGAAGTGGGTCTTGGCTCCGGCCCGCCGCTTGATCTCGATCAGTTGCCCCTCGACCCAGATGGGGCCCAGGCGCTCCACGTACTCCTTCGTCGCGCTCACCACCACCCGCAGCGGCTGCGGGTTCTCGGCGGTGGACTCCAAGGGCATGGCAGCAACGATAGGGGTCGGCCCCGACACTTCGACTGCGGTCCGACGCGACCTCGTCCCTAGACTGGCGGCATGAGTGGAGCGAAGAGAGTCGTGGTGGCCGCCCCCCGTGGGTACTGCGCGGGCGTTGACCGCGCCGTCGTGACGGTGGAGAAGGCGCTGGATCTCTACGGGCCGCCCGTGTACGTGCGCAAGCAGATCGTCCACAACCGGCACGTGGTGGAGGACCTCGAG
>CAZBMH010000189.1:0-3258 GCA_964492685.1 uncultured Micropruina sp. | reverse complement strand
TCGTAGCCGTGGAACTCCCGGGTGAACGTGCCGGAGCCGTGGCCGATGCCGCGGAGGTCGATGGCGTAGCGGGAGAGCTCCGACTGCGGCACCAGCGCCTTGATGATGGCCTTGTGGTCGACCGAGTCCGAGCCAAGCAGGTGCCCGCGGCGGCCCGACAGGTCGGTCATCACCGCGCCCATGTACTCCTCGCCCACGGTGATGGTCACGGTGTCGAGCGGCTCCAGCAGGGCCACGTTCTTCAGCTGCGCCGCCTCCTTGATCGCCAGCGAGCCGGCGAGTTGGAAGGCCATGTCGGAGGAGTCCACCGAGTGTGACTTGCCGTCGACGAGGGTGACCTTGACGTCCACCATCGGGTAGCCGGCGAAGACGCCCTTCTCCAACTGGGTGCGGATGCCCTTCTCGACCGAGGGGATGAACTGGCGCGGCACGGCACCCCCCACCACCTTGTCGACAAACTCGAAGCCAGCCCCGCGCTCCAGCGGCTCGACCTCGATCGAGCAGACGGCGTACTGCCCGTGACCACCGGACTGCTTCACGTGGCGCCCGACCGCGCTGGCCTTGCCGACGAACGTCTCCCGCAGCGGGATGCGCAGCTCGTCCTGCTCGACCTTGACGGAGTAGCGGTCGTTCAGCCGGGCCAGCAGCAGGTCGGCGTGGGCCTGGCCGGTCGTCCACAGCACCAGCTGGTCGCCGCCGCCGCGGGCCAGCCGGACCGTGGAGTCCTCCACCGCCAGCCGCTGCAGCGCGCCAGCGAGTTTGTCCTCGTCGTTGCGGGTGGCGGCGCGGATCGCGAGCGGCAGCAGCGGGTCGGGCAGCCGCCACGTGTCGACCACGCCGGGGAGCTCCTTGGACGTCAGGGTGTCGCCGGTCTCGGCGGTGCCCAGCTTGGGAACCATGACGATCTCGCCGGCGATGGCAGACGTGCGCGGCTTCAGCTCGGTGCCGACGGCGGCCTGGATGAGGCCGATGCGCTCCTCGTTGTCGTGGTCGGGGTGGGCCTGGTCCTCACGGCCGGTGACGCGCGAGCGGTGGCCCGACACGTGGACGACGTCGTCGGCGTGCAGCGAGCCGGAGAAGATCCGCACCATCGAGAGGCGCCCGGCGAACGGGTCGGTGGTGGTGCGCACCACCTGGGCCACCAGCGGGGCCGCGGGGTCGGAGGTGGGCTGGGGGAGCACCCGGCCGTCGACGGTGGTCAGCGGCGGATTCGGGTGCAGGCCGGGGGTGGGGAACCCGTGCTCGATGAGCGCGAGCAGCTCCTCGATGCCGACGCCCGTGCCGGTTTGGACGGGGACGACCGGGTACAAGTTGCCTGTCGCGATCGCCTTCATCAGGTCGTCCAACAGGTAGTCGACGTCCAGCTCCTCGCCGCCGAGGTAGCGATCCATCAGCGAGTCGTCCTCGGCCTCCTGGATCAGGCCCTCGATGAGCGGGCCGCGGTACGCCTCGACGTGGGAGTCGTCGGAGCGGACCTCGCGCTCGACCATCGTCCCGGAGGAGTAATCGTGCTCCTTCAGCGTCAGCAGCCCGATGTTGCCGGACACGACGCCGGGGGCCGACATCGTGGGTACGTGCGTGGGGACGACGCCGTCGCCGAATTTGGCCTGGCAGTCGACCACGGAGCCGTCGAAGTCGGCGTGGCCCGCGTCCAGCTTGGTGAGCACGATGACCCGAGGCAGGTTGGCGGCCTTGCACTCCTCCCACAGGGCCATCGCGGCCCCGTCGATGCCGTCCGCGGCCGAGACCACGAAGACCGCCGAGTCGGCGGCCCGGATGCCGGCGCGCAGCTCGCCCACGAAGTCGGGGTGGCCGGGGGCGTCCAACAGGTTGACCACGGTGTCGCCGTTGATGAACGAGGCCAGGTAAAGCTGCGCCGCGCGCTCCGCGTCCTCCTTCTCGCCGCGATAGCCGCTCAGGCGTGCCTTGAGCAGCTGCTCGAACAAGGACGTCTTTCCCGAACCGGCGTTACCGATGAGGACGACGTTGCGGACAGCTTCCGGGGTGGTCACCTGCATGGTGGCCGCGTTCACCTTTGAACTCATGGGGACTACCTAACACCCGGCGCTCATGCGCGGCAACCAGTTCCGCCAATCGCCCCGGCGGTGCTCAGAGTGTGGTCGCCCGGACCCGGCCGACGGGCCTGCCGTGCCCGAGGACGGGGGCCTCGGCCAGCGCGTCCCACAGGGCCTCCGGGCCGATCCCCAGCCGGCGCAGCAGGGCCGCCACGACGACCGGGACGGCGCGCTCGGAGCCGTCGACGATCTTCAGCGCGACGCCCCGACCGTCGGGCAGTCCGAGCGCGAAGACCGCCTCGGCGCCGTCCTTGGCCACCACGCCCGGTGCTTGCTGCATGATGCGGGTCGCCGTCCGCCCGTCGCCGCCCACCAGCTCGGGGTGGGCCCGCATCGCGTCGGCGACCTGGCGGGCCGCGCCGTCGCCGGCCGCGGCGAGGCCCCCGAAGATGCGGGCCAGGTCGGCCAGCCCGATCAGGTAGCACTGCGCGCCGCACCCGTCCACGGAGGCGCCCCGCACCTCCACCCCCAGGCCCGTGATGGCGTCGGCGACCAGGGTTTGGCAGGGATGATCGGCGTCCAGGTAGGCGTCCACGTCCCAGCCGTTGTGGCGGCAGGCGGCGACCATCGCCGCGTGCTTGCCGGAGCAGTTCTGGGCCAGCGACGAGGGCGGACGCCCCGCGGCGAGCCAGGCCAGGCGCTCGGCGGGTGCGTAGGGGAGGTCCGGGGTGTTGCGGAGCGCCTCCAGCGGGAGCCCGGCGTCCGCGAGGGTGCTGCGCACCACGTCCAGGTGCTCGGGGGCGCCCGAGTGGCTGGCGCACGCCAGGGCGAGCTCGCGGGGGTTGAGCCGCAGCCCGGACGCCAGCATCGCCAGCGCCTGGACGGGTTTGAGCGCCGAGCGGGGGTACACCGAGGCCTCGGGGTCGCCCAGCGAGAACTCCACGGACCCGGACGGCGAGGTCACCACCACGAGCCCGTGATGAATCGACTCGACCGTTCCACCCCTGACGACCTCGGCGATGACCGGGCCCGACGACAGCGTGCTCACCCGCGCAGTATGCCAACCCCGTCCCTCCGTCGCGAGGCCCACGGGTCGGTCCGATGCCCGCCGGTGCGGGACCCGTCCGGACGCCTGTCGGGATCTCGGAACAAGGGCGACGCGCCCGCGGTTTTGACCGCCCTGAGCCGGGCCGGTAATCTAGGCCGCTGTTGCGCTGTGGTCTGCCCCACGACAGGTGGACCC
>CAZBMH010000188.1:0-3275 GCA_964492685.1 uncultured Micropruina sp. | reverse complement strand
CGATCTTGGTCTCGCCGGGGCCGCGTCCGCCGATGCCGGCGCCGCCGGCCGCCCGCCCGCCGGCCTGCCGGGACAGGTTGCCGCCCCAGCCGCGCAGCCGCTGCCGCAGGTACTGCAGCTGGGCCAGCTCGACCTGGGCCTTGCCCTCGGCGCTCTTGGCGTGCTGGGCGAAGATGTCGAGGATCAGGGCCGTCCGGTCGATCACCTTGACCTTCAGCCGGTCCTCCAGGTTGCGGAGCTGGGCCGGTTCGAGCTCGCCGTCGCAGATGACGGTGTCCGCGCCCGTCGCCACGACGACGCCGCGCAGCTCCTCGACCTTGCCGCGGCCGATGAACGTCGCAGGGTCGGGCTTGCTGCGGCGCTGCACCAGCGCCTCCAGCACCTCGGAGCCGGCCGTCTCGGCGAGCAGCTTCAGCTCCGCCATCGCGTTGTCCGCGTCGACCTGGGTGCCGTCCGTCCACACGCTCGCGAGCACGACCCGCTCCAGCAGCAGGTCTCGGTATTCGACCTCGGTGATGTCCTCGAGCTGGGTGGACATCCCGGCGACCCGCCGCAGCGACAGTCGTTCGGCGAGTTCCAGCTGGTCGCCGTCGAAGTCCTCGAACTCGGGATCGGCGTCGGCCAGCGCGCCGAGGGGGTCTTGATCATCAGGAGTCATCGCTGACCACCCTGGCAGATTCACGCGGGTTGCGCCAAGGCGGCCGGCTCCAGCCGCCCCCGGGCGACGATCACGGCCGGCCCGGTGAGGAACGCCCCCTCGGGGGTCAGATCCACGCTCACCCGGCCGCCGGGGACGTCGATCAGGTAGCTGCCGTGCTCGCGGCCCTCGTCCGCGGCCAGCCGGGCGGCCACCGCGACGGTTCCGGTGCCGCAGGACATCGTCTCCCCCACGCCGCGCTCGTGAACCCGCAGCCGCGCGTGCCCCGGGCCCAGCACGTCGACGAACTCGCAGTTCACCCCGTTCGGGAACCTCTCCTCGGGGCTCCACAGGGGCTGCACGCTCAGGTCGAGACCCGCCAGGTCCTGGCCTGGTTCCAGCAGGACGACGGCGTGCGGGTTGCCCACGTCGACCGGGGTCGCCGGCCAGGTCACCCCGCCTACCCGCACGCTCACGGCCTCGGCGGACACCTCGGGGCGCCCCAGCCACACCCGGACCCGCCCGTCGGCGAGCAACTCGGCGCTGCGCAGCCCCGCGCGGGTGGCCACGTCGAACCGCGGGCGGTCCTCGAGCCCCTCCTCGGTGAGGTAGCGGGCGAACACCCGCAGACCGTTGCCGCACATCTCGGCGATCGAACCGTCCGCGTTGCGGTAGTCCATGAACCAGACGTCGCCGTCCCCGGTCCAGGACGGGATGTGGCGGGCCCGGACGGCCCGCAGGACGCCGTCGCCGCCGATCCCGGCCCGGCGGTCGCACAAGAACCGGACCTCGGCGTCGCTCAGGCCCCGCTCATCGCCGGGGTCGCTCAGCAGGACGAAGTCGTTCATCGTCCCGTGCCCCTTCGCGAACTGCCACATGCTCGGATTCCACACCACGGCCCGGGGGTCGTCAAACCGGATCGGCGAGCAGCCGGCCCACCGTGTCGGCGATAGCCGCCTCGTTGCCGGGATCCGCCGCCGGCAGCCACGCGATGCGCTGGTCTCGGCGGAACCAGCCGAGCTGCTTGCGGGCGAAGCGGCGGGTGCCCGCCGCGGTCTGCTCGCGCGCCTCGGCCTCGGTGATCGCGCCGTCGAGGAACGCCAACACCTGCCGGTAGCCCAGCGCACGGGACGCCGTCAGCCCCTCGCGCAGCCCCCGGCCCACCAGGCCGCGGACCTCCTCGACCAGGCCGGCCTCCCACATCCGATCCACGCGGGCCCCGATCCGCCGGTCCAGCTCGTCGCGCGCCACGTCCAACCCCCACTGGTGCACCCCCGCCAGCGCGTAGCGCCACTCGGGCAGCGTCGCGCGGTAGCTGCCGGTGAGCTCGATGACCTCCAACGCCCGGACGGTCCGGCGGGAATTCCCGGGAAGGATGCCGGCGGCCACCTCGGGGGCCAGGGAGGCCAGCCGCTCGTGGAGGGCGACCGCCCCCACCCGGTCGAGCTCGTCGGTCAACCGGCCCCGCACCGCCGGATCCGTGCCCGGGAAGTCGAACTCGTCCACGATCGCCCGGACGTAGAGCGCCGACCCGCCCACCAGGACGGGAACGACCCCGCGGGCGCGGCACTCGGCGATAGCCGCGCGGGCGAGCCCCTGGAAGTCGGCGACGGTGGCGGTCTGGGTCACGTCCAGGATGTCCAGGAGGTGGTGGACGATGCCGCCTCGCTCGGCGACCGTCGGCTTGGCCGTCCCGACGTCCATGCCCCGATAGACCAGCATGGAGTCCGCGTTCACGATCTCAGCGGGCACGCCGTCGGCGATGAGGCGCCGCGCCAGCCTCACGGCCAGGTCGGTCTTCCCGCTGGCCGTGGGGCCGTTGAGAACCACCAGCGGCGCAAGCGTCATGGCCGTCATTCTGCCGCAGGCGAACCGTTGGTGCTTGTCGGGAGGCCCCACCATGAGCACAATGGCGGATGGAGCCGGTCGTAGCACCGGGCACGCGAGAGAGAGGAGGCCTGATGGACTTCGTCGACAAGGTCAAAGAGGCCGTGGCAGGGCATTCGGAGGAGGCCAAGCAGGTCATCGAGCAGGTGGGTGACTTCGTGGACCAACACACCGAAGGCAAGTTCGCGGCCCAGGTCGATCAGGCTCAGGACTTCCTGAAGGGCCAGGTCAGCGAGTAGCGGGGGGCCAAGGCCCGCCACCCATCGCCGACGGCCCCCGACCCTCGGTCCTGCCGAGGGTGGGGCAAGCGGCCCGGTCGTCTCGATCGGATCGATCGATCTTGAAACGAACCTGTAGCTCAACGAAGTGGGACCGGCCCTCGGGCCGGTCCCACTTCCACGTTCAGCCTCGCCGGGTGGGCAACCCGAGCCCCACGACGCGGCGCTCGTCCGCCTCCGCCTGGCGTCGCCGCCGCGGGTGCGGGTGAGGCTCAGCAGCCCGGCGTCGGCATTCAGGTGGTGCGGCGCGGCGTAGGTGATCGTCACCTCGGCCAGGTCGCCGGGGCGGGGACGATCGGGGCCCTCGTCCGGCACCGCCACGTGGACGAGCCGATTGTCGCGGGCCCGGCCGGACATCCGCTGGGTGGCGGCGTCCTTTCGCCCCTCGCCCGCGGCGAACATCACCTCGACCGTCTCGCCGACGAGGCGCTTGTTCTCCTCCCAGGCCACCTCGCCCACCAGCTCGATGAGCC
>CAZBMH010000187.1:0-3331 GCA_964492685.1 uncultured Micropruina sp. | reverse complement strand
TGCACAGCCCGCACAGGATGCAGCGCAGGTAGTTGATCTGGTACACCGAGCCGTAGCGCTCCCCCGGGGAGAAGCGCGCCTCGTCGGTGTTCGCGGCGCCCTCCACGTAGATGGCGTCCGCCGGGCAGGCCCAGGCGCACAGCTCGCAGCCCACGCACTTCTCCAGGCCGTCCGGCCAGCGGTTCAGCTGGTGACGGCCGTGGAACCGCGGCGCGGTGACCTTGACCTGGCCCTTCTGCGGGTACCCCTGGGTGAACGTCTTGCGGAAGATCGTCCTGAAAGTGACGCCGAAGCCGGCCCACGCCTCAAGCAACCCCATGACTACTTCCCTTCCTGGTCGCCGCCGGTGGCCACGACGTCCGCGACGCTGGCGAGCTGCTGCCCGGGCATTGGGGGCACCGGGAACCCACCCGCGAACGCATCGAACTCGCCGTCCTCGTCATCGGCCGCCAGCGCAGGCTCGGGTTCTCGATCGAGATACCACCAAATCCCGAACACGGCGACGAGCACGCCGACCATGACTCCCCACCCGGCCGGCGTGGCGAGCCAGCCCTGGGCCTGCGCGGTGCGCAGGGTGGCGACGGCGACGATCCAGGCCAGCGAGATCGGGATCAGCCACTTCCAGCCCAGGTCCATGAACTGGTCGTAGCGGAAGCGGGGCAGGGTGCCGCGCAGCCACACGAAGAACGAGATGAGCAGCTGCACCTTGAGGAAGAACCACAGCAGGCCCCACCAGCCCTGATCGAGCGCGGCGATCATGCTGAGCGGCCAGGGCGCGTGGTAGCCGCCGAGGAAGAGCGTCGTGGCGACCGCGGACACCGTCGCCATGTTGATGTACTCGGCGAGGAAGTAGATCGCATACCGGAAGCCGGAGTATTCGGTGATGTAGCCCGACACCAGCTCCGACTCGCACTCGGGCAGGTCGAACGGGGCGCGGTTGGTCTCGCCGACCATCGAGATCACGTAGATGCAGAAGGACGGCAGCAGCAGCAGCCAGTACCACTGCTGCAGGCCGATGTTGAGGCCGAACGGCAACAGCGGGCGACCCTGGGCCTCGACGATCTCGGAGGTCGACATCGACCCGGAGTAGAGGAAGACGGCCACCAGCGAGAGGCCCATCGACACCTCGTAGGAGATCATCTGGGCGCTGGAGCGCAGGCCGCCGAGCAGGGCGTAGGTGGAGTTGGACGACCAGCCGGCCAGGACGAAGCCGTAGATGCCGACCGAGCCGACCGCGAGGATCACCAGGGTGGACACGGGCAGGTCGGTGAGCTGCAACCGGGTCGTCACACCGAAGATCTCGACCTCGCCGCCGAACGGGATGACCGCCCAGGACGTGAACGCGGCCACGCCGGCGATGAGCGGCGCGAGCGTAAACAGCACGCGATCGACCATGTGGGGCATGAAGTCCTCCTTGATCAGGAGCTTCATGCCGTCGGCCAGCGCCTGGCCGAGGCCGAACGGGCCGTTCATGATCGGGCCGAGCCGGTGCTGCATCTTGGCCACCAGCCGGCGCTCGTACCAGACGTTGAAGATCGTCCACACGAGCAGCACGACGAACAGCGCGACCACCTTGAGCAGCACCAGCCACCAGGGGTCGGTGCCGAACAGCGACAGATCCAGCGGGGTCATGCCGCACCTCCTTCGGTTTCGGAGTCCTCGCCGACCGCGGACACCGCGACGGGAGCGCCGGACACCAGGCCCAGCTCACCCAGCGGCGTCCCGGGCGCGTTGGTGGGCGCCCAGATCACCCGATCGACCATGCCCTCGGTGACCTCCACCGGCAGCGACAGCCACCCGTCCTCCGCCTCCAGCGTGACGGCCTGCCCCGAGGCGACCCCCAGATCGGCGGCGGTGGCGGGGCTGACCCGCGCGACGACCGGACGGGCCGTGGCCAGCAGCGCGGCGGCCCCGTCGTTGGCCCGGGAACCGTCGATCAGCTCGTGCCAGCTCGCGAGCACCAGCCGCTCCGGATCGTCGGCCGGGGCGGCCGCGGTCGCCGGGCTGAGCACCTCGCGGGCGCCTTCCCACGGACCGAGCTCGTCCAGTTCGGCCAGCGCGGCCTTCGCGGTGCGGAACCCGAGCGGCCGGCCCAGCGCGTCGGCGAGGGCCGCCAGCACGCGCAGGTCGGTCATCGGCGAGGTGTTGTTCTTGATGACGGTGTTGACCCGGCCGCGGCGATGCTCCCAGTTCAGGAACGTGCCCGGGTGGTCCTCGATCAGGGCGACGGGGAAGACCACGTCGGCCCGCTCGGTGACCTCGCTCTGGCGTTGCTCCAGGCTGATCACGAAGTCGGCCTTCTCCAGCCCCTCGCGCACCAGGGCGGCCGAGGCGAAGTCGCCCGGCTCGACCCCGGAGACCACCAGGGCCTTCAGTTCGCCCGCCGCCGCGGCCGCGAACTGGGCGTCGGCGCCCAGGCCCGCCGCGCTCGGCAGCGAGTCGGTCTCCCACGCGGCCTGCAGGTCGACGCGGGCGGCGCTGAGGTAGACCGGGCGACCGCCGGGAAGCAGGTTCGGCAGGCAGCCCGCCTCGACCGCGCCACGGTCACCGGCGCGCCGCGGCACCCAGGCCACGCGGGCGCCCGAGGACTCGGCCGCCTGGGCCACCGCGCCGAGGGCGCCGGGGGCCAGGGCCGCCCGCTCCCCCACCAGCACGATGGTGTTCTCGTCCAGCGAGAGCGACCTGACCGCGTCGGCCTCGGTTCCGGGCACGCAGGCCACGAGGGTGGCGCCCAGCTTGGCCGAGCCGCGCGAGAGCAGCGGGGCGAGCGTGACGACCTTCAGCTTGCGCTTGCGGACGGCCTTGCGGAGCCGCAGGAAGATGATCGGGGACTCGTCCTCCGGCTCGAAGCCCACCAGCACCACGGTGCCCGCGGTCTCCAGGTCGGCGTAGGTGACGCCCTCACCGAGTGAGCGCCCCGCGACGTGGGCGGCCAGGAAGGCGGCCTCCTCGTCGCTGTGCGGCCGGGAGCGGAAGTCGATGCTGTTGGTGCCGAGCACGGTCCGGGCGAACTTGGCGTAGCCGTAGGAGTCCTCCAGCGTGAGCCGACCCCCGGTCACCACGCCGACGGACGCGCCGGCCCCCCGCAGGCCGGCGACCGCCGCGTCGATGGCCTCGGGCCAGGACGCCACGCGCAGCTCGTCACCCTCGCGGATGAGCGGCCGGGTCAGCCGGTCCTCGCCGCGGCCGGAGACGAACGCGAAGCGGCCCTTGTCGCAGTTCCACTCCTCGTTCACCGAGGCGGCCTCGCCCGCGAGGCGCCGCTTCACCTGGAAATGGCGCTGGTCGGATCGCAGCTGGCAACCCGCGGCGCAGTGCTCGCACGTGGTCG
>CAZBMH010000186.1:0-3387 GCA_964492685.1 uncultured Micropruina sp. | reverse complement strand
CCAGGGCCCGCTCCGCCAGCGCGCCGTGACCGATCTCGCGGCGCTTGGGCGAACCCACGCGGCCGGTCTCGCCGGTCGAGTAGGGCGGGAAGTTGTAGTTGTGCATGTAGCGCTTCGTCTTCTCCGGCGCCAGCGTGTCGAGCTTCTGCTCCATGTCGAGCATGTTCAGCGTGGTGATGCCCAGGATCTGGGTCTCGCCGCGCATGAACAGCGCCGAACCGTGGACGCGGGGAACCACGGACACCTCGGCGGACAGCGTCCGGATGTCGTGGGTGCCGCGGCCATCGATGCGGATCTGCTCGGTGAGGGTCTTGTGCCGCACGACCTTCTTGGTGAGCGCCCGGAAGGCCCCGGTGATCTCCTTCTCGCGGCCGGCGAAACGCTCGCCCAGCTCGGCGCGCAGCTCGGCGAGCAGCGCCTCGGCGGCGACCTCGCGCTCCTGCTTGCCGACGATGCTCATGACGCCCTGCAGGCGATCGGTGCCGGCCTCCTTGACCGCGGTGAGCACGTCGTCCTGGTAGTCCAGGAACAGCGGGTACTCCTTGACGGCCTTGGGGAACATGGCGGCCAGCTCGGCCTGCGCGTCGCACAGGGCCTTGATGAACGGCTTGGCGGCCTCCAGCCCGCTGGCGACGACCTCCTCGGTCGGCGCGGTGCGGCCGGAGCGGACCAGATCCCACGTCGCCTCGGTGGACTCGGCCTCGACCATCATGATCGCGACGTCGCCGTCGGGCATGACGCGGCCGGCCACGACCATGTCGAAGGTGGCACCCTCGACCTGCTCGACGGTCGGGAAGCCCACCCACTGGTCACCCAGCAGGGCCACCCGGACGCCGCCGACGGGGCCGCTGAACGGCAGCCCGGCGAGCGTGGTGGACGCGGAGCCGGCGTTGATGGCGACCACGTCGTAGAGGACGTTGGGGTTGAGGGCCATGACGGTCACGACGACCTGGACCTCGTTGCGCAGCCCCTTCACGAAGCAGGGACGCAGCGGGCGGTCGATCAGGCGACAGGCCAGGATGGCACCCTCGGAGGGGCGACCCTCGCGGCGGAAGAACGAGCCGGGGATGCGGCCGGCGGCGTACATCCGCTCCTCCACGTCCACGGTCAGGGGGAAGAAGTCGATGGCGTCGCGCGGGTTGTTGGCGGCCGTGGTGGCCGACATCAGCATGGTGTCGCCGTCGAGGTAGACGGTGGCGCTGCCGCTGGCCTGACGGGCCAGCAGTCCGGATTCGAAGCGGACGACGTGCTTGCCGTAGCTGCCGTTGTCGATGACGGCCTCGGTGAAGCGCAGGTCGGGTCCCTCCATGGGATTCCTTTCGGGTTTGTTGCCCACCGGCAGCGGCGAGGCTGCCGGGATGGTCGCGATACGACGCCGGAGGCGTCACTCGACCATCACTTCCGAACCCGGTCTTCGATCGAGGCCCGCGGGAAGCCGAGGCCATCCGAGGGCCACTACCGAGGACCGAAGGTTCGCCTTCGCTGACGGTGAGCGGTGTGGTGTGGTGTTCAGTTGTGCCGGCCGTCCCGGACCCGCCGGGAACGGCATGAAAAGGGAGGAAGGGAGCGACCCGTTTGGGTCACTCCCTTCCCGGGTCACCGGCGCAGGCCGAGACGCGCGATCAGTTCGCGGTAGTGCTCGACGTCGCGCTTGGCGACATAGTTCAGCAGGCGGCGGCGCTGGCCCACCAGCAGCATCAGGCCCCGGCGGCTGTGGTGGTCGCCCTTGTGTGCCTTCAGGTGCTCGGTCAGGTGCGCGATCCGCTTGGTGAGCAGCGCGACCTGCACGTCCGGCGAACCGGTGTCGCCCGGCTTGGTTGCGTACTCTTCGATGGTCTTCTTCTTCAGATCAGCGTCCATGCGGTGCTGCTCTCCTCTCGGTTTCCCGTTGCGCGGCGCAACCCTGCCGATGGCACGAGATCTCACGAGATGTCGCTGGGTTGCTCTTTCGAGTCCGCGGGCGTCCTGACGCCAAGCAACAAGGCTACCCGAAGGCCCTGGTCAACCCGAAATCGCCGGTTGGTGCCCCGTCGGATCAGCCGGGCATCTTGGTGATCTCGTCGGCGCTGGGGGCCACGATCGTCACCGGCTCGTTGTAGCCGCCCATCAGGCCGGTGACCTTGAGCGGCACGCTCTTGCCGTCGGCCTTCATCGTCAGGTCCATGGCCACCTTGCGGACCAGGCTGGCGTCGTCCAGCCAGACGTCGTAGACGAAGGTGTCGTCGCCCAAGGTCCCCTCGCTTTGGCCCAGCTTCGACAGGGCGGCGGTGTCGATGGTGAGGCGGTGATGGGTGGCCTTGACGCCCTCGACAGTCTCCTCACCCAGCGACTCGATGCTCTTGACCGACGACTTGATCGAGTCCAGCGTGCCCGCGAAATCGGTGGAGCCGGCCGTCGACTCGAACTGGCCGGCCTGGCCCTTGGGCAGCTTCACCCACTTGCCGCCGGTCAGGGCCATCTGCATGTACCTCTCGCCGTCGACCTGCAGCATCTTGGTGTCCATGCCGCCGATGGTGGAGTCGATCTTCATCTTCACATTGGCGGGATCCGACTGGTCGACGGCGCCGTTCATCGTCATGCTCACCTCGGCGCCCCCCACGGCCGTCTTGGTGTCCATGGTCATCGTGTAGGTCTTGACACCCGCCTGGGCCGCCACCATGCGGGCCATGAGGGCATCGACCGACTCCGCGCTGCCGGGCGCGGCTGTCGCGGGTGCCGACGCTGCGGTTGACGCCGGGGCGCTCGCCGGGGCGGCGGAACTGCAGCCGCCGAGCAGGGTGAGGCCGGCCGCCAGGGCGGCCAGCAGTCGCTTGTCGATCATTGAACGTCTCCTCAAAGGTCCGTGGTGGGTGTGTCGCAAGCATGCCAGAGCGCGGGTCTGTCCCCCACGATCCCCGTCGAACGGGCGGTGAGGCGCGTCCGCGGTCAGTAGCGGTACGAGTCGGGCTTGTACGGGCCGTCGGCCGGGATGCCCAGGTAGTCGGACTGCTCGGCGGTCAAGGTGGTCAGCCGGACCCCCAGCGAGGCCAGGTGGAGCCGGGCCACTTCCTCGTCCAGCTCCTTGGGCAGGGTGTACACCCCGACCGGGTATTCCTCGGGCTTGGTGAACAGCTCGATCTGGGCCAGCACCTGGTTGGTGAACGAGTTGCTCATCACGAAGCTCGGGTGGCCGGTGGCGTTGCCGAGGTTGAGCAGCCGGCCCTCGCTGAGGACGAGGATCGAGTGGCCGTCGGGGAACGTCCAGCGGTCGACCTGCGGCTTGATGTTCGTGCGCGTGATCCCCGGGTAGGCCTCCAGGCCGGCCATGTCGATCTCGGTGTCGAAGTGGCCGATGTTGCCCAGCACCGCCAGGTGCTTCATCTGGGCCATGTGCTCGGCGGTCACGAC
>CAZBMH010000185.1:0-3392 GCA_964492685.1 uncultured Micropruina sp. | reverse complement strand
GTACGGCTGGGCGCCGACGTTGATGCCGGCCACGACGATGTTGATCTCGCCGCCGTCCTGGGTGAACTCGACCACCCGGCGCAGCGCGGCGCCGACCCAGTCCATGTTCTCCGTGCCGGAGTCCATCGAGATCCGGGCGCCGGACGAGAGCGTGAACCACTCCACCGGCAACCCGCGCTCCTCCGCCAGATTCAGCGCGGCGATGATCCGGGTGCACTCGGGCTCAGCGACCGCCCCGAGCCCCTTCGTTGGGTCGCCGCACAGCACGACGCGGCTGATGCCCTCGGGGTAGAGCTCGGTGGGCGTGGTGACCAGCGCGCAGATGATGCCGGCGCGGTTCAGGCCGGGCGCCCGCTCGACGGGGACGAGACGTCCGCCCTCGTCCAGATCCAGCTCGGTGAGAGTTCCCCCGACGCCGGCCAGCAGGTCGGCGAACTCGTAGGGGTAGACCAGGCCGCGGCGGCGGGCGCTCAGCACCTTGCCCGAGTACTCGTCCAGCGGCTTCAGCGGCGTGGTGGGCGGCGGCGCCACCGACGCGACCACCCCGGCACCCTGCTTGTTGTGGAACCGGATCGCCAGCGGCTGCACCGAGCCGTCCGGACGGGCGAAGCGGCCGTGGGCGACGACCTCCTCGATGCCGGCGCCGTCGGAGAGGGGCGTGATCTTGGCCTGCAGCGGCGTGATGTCGGCCAGGTCGATGTCGATGACGGGCCAGACGTGCACCCAGACGTGGTTGGTGTCGAGCCGGCGGCCATCCGCGCCGCGGTCGGCGCGCACCCGGCGGATCGCCTCCAGGCAGTTCTCGATGGCCCGCTCGGCGTGCGGCAGGCCCAGCAGGTGCCCCTCGGCGTCGCGGACCGCGGCCAGCTGGCGCACCTGAGCCATGGCCACGAGCCGGCGGTCGGCCGGGTTCGCCCTCGCGACGCACTCGTACAGCATGACCTCTTCGGGGGCGGCGATCCGGGTGACGTCGAAGTCGCGCAGCCGCCACAGATCGAGGCGGCGGCCCACCATCGGGTGGATGCCGCGGACCCGCTCGTCCTCGACGAGGCCGGAGCCCTGCGGGCGGAACGCGAAGTAGGCGACCGGACGATCGTCGCTCGGGATCACCGACACGACGACCCGGCGGGCCTGGCGCGCCCAGCCGGTGGCGGCCAGCGCGGCCGCCAGCTCGGCGGACGCGTCATCGTCCTCGGGCATCCCGGGCCACCGGACGTACAGCTCGACGACCGCGTCGTCGCCGCCGGAGCGATCGGCCAGCGCGTCGGCGATGCCGGCATGCAGGCCGCAGCCCGGGTCGGTGACCTCGGCGATCGTGCCCAGGGACGACACCAGCCGCGTGGGCTGCCCGTCCAGCTGGTAGTCGCCGACCGCGAACGCGCGGCCCTCGACGGCGTAGGCGCGCAGGTCGTGCAGCCCGAAGTCGGCGTAGTGGCGCTTCAGCAGCACCTCGAGCATCGGCTCGCGGGCGCTGACGCCGCGCTCGAGGCGGGCGGCCAGGTGGTTGACCAGGTGCTCCGGGATGGCGGCCAGGGCGTCGAGGCGGGCATCGCGGTCGGGGGCGTTGGGGTCGGCGGCCAGCGCGTCGAGCTCGGCGGCCACCCCCGCCAGGGCCACGGTCCGCTCCCGATCGACCTGGGGTTGGTCGAACCAGCGGAACCGGATGCTGCGGGCCAGGTCGCCGACGACCGGGAAGCGGCGCTGCGTTGAGCGCACCAGCCGCTCCAATTGGGCCCGGGCGCTCGCGGCTAGTTCGGGGGCCGGGGTGGGCTCGTCCACCCAGCTCCGCAGGACGGCAGTGACGATGCCGAGGTCGGTGGCGAACCGCTGCTGCGCCAGGAAGATCCGGAAGACGGCCTCCTCCAGCTCCCTCGTGCGGGTCAGATCGGTGACGCCGTAGTGGCCCAGCACCGCGGCCAGCCGGTCGCGGAAGTGGTCGGGCAGGCCGGCGCGCTCCACGTCCAGGCTGTGCAGATAGCGGTGGAAGTGCTCGCGATCCGAATGCACCCGCAGCTCGGACGACTCCTCCCCGGCGGGACGGTTGCGGGACAACTCGGCCAGGTCGGCGAACAGGCTGAGCAGCCCGATCTCGGCGGGGACGACGTCGGCGCCCGCGGCGCGCAGCTCCCCCCGCGCCGCAAGGTAGTCGCGGAGCACCCGCCCCTCGGCCGCCGGGTCCACGTCGAAACCGAGCAGGATCGCCGACAGGTCGGCCAGGCCGGCCGTGGCCCGCTGTGCGGCGGAGGGGGCGACGCCCACGGGCGGCAGGCCCAGCTCGACCCCGGCCAGCACCTCGGCCTGCTCGTCGTCGCCGTCGGCGATGGGCTCCAGCCGTACCAGCGGCGCCCCGGTCTCGACCTGGCTGCCGGTGATGACGAGCAATTCCTTGACGCGGGCCGCGAAGGGGGCCGGCAGCACCGTCTCCATCTTCATCGACTCCAGGACGAGCACCGGCGCGCCCGCGGCGACCTCGTCCCCGACGGCGACCGGGGTGGCGACGACCAGCGCGGGGGCCGGTGAGCGCAGCACGCCGCCCTCGTCCCGGCTGACGCGGTGGGTGACCCCGTCCACCTCGACCAGGTGCACCGGCCCGTGGGTGGCGGTCACCAGGCGGAACAGCCGCCCGTTGACCCGCAGCCGCGAGTGGAAGTCGTCCAGCTTCTGGCGGACGACCTCGGCGGTTCCGCTGACGGGCCCGGAGGCGACCCGCACCTGGTAGCGGTCGGCGCCGGAACGGATCACGGTCACCTGGTAGCTGACGCCGCGAAGCTTCACCTCGACCGGACGTCCGGCCTTGTGCTGGACCTGCGGACGCCCACCCCACGAGGTGCTGAGCAGCCGGAAGAGTTCGACCTCCTCCTCCTCGTCGTAGGCCTCGATGCCGGCGGCCACCAGGGCGACGCCGGCGTTGCGCTCGCTGACCAGCCGGCCCTCGGCGCGGACCCGGTCGATCCAGCCGGTGTCGGCCCACGGCGGGCCGGCGACGACCTCGGGCTGGTCGAGCAGGTCGAGGATGAACGACTTGTTGGTGGAGCCGCCCTCGATGACGACGGTGGTCTCGGCCATGGCGCGACGCAGCCGGCCCAGGGCCTCGTCCCGGTCGCGGCCGTAGGCGATGATCTTGGCGATCATCGAGTCGAAGTCGGCAGGGATCGTGTCGCCCTCGGCGACACCGGTGTCGACCCGGATGCCCGGCCCGGCCGGCAGGTCGAGGCGGACGATGCGGCCCGGCGAGGGGGCGAAGTCGCGGTCCGGGTCCTCGGCGTTGAGCCGCGCCTCGACGGCGTGACCCTTCTCGGCGGGCTTCGGGCCGGTCAGCCGGTTGCCCGCGGCGACGTGGATCTGGGCCTTGACCAGATCGGTGTCGGTGGTGACCTCGGTGATCGAGTGCT
>CAZBMH010000184.1:0-3442 GCA_964492685.1 uncultured Micropruina sp. | reverse complement strand
ACCAGGACGAGGTCCTTCAGGTCGTGGCGTTGCCGGTAGCCGGCCTCGCGCAGCAGGGTGTTGGACGCCTCCGACAGGGAACCCTTGTTGGGCACCGCGATCTTGAGCAGCGGGCGATCGGTCACGCCGGGCACTTCCCTTCGGCTCACAGGTGAGCGTAAACGTCGTCGAGGTCGAGATCGAGCGCGATCATCAGGACCTGCAGGTGGTAGAGCAGCTGGCTGATCTCCTCGGCCGCCGCGGCCTTCGACTCGTACTCGGCGGCCATCCACACCTCGGCGGCCTCCTCGACGATCTTCTTGCCGATCGCGTGGACGCCCGCGTCGAGAGCCTTCACGGTTCCCGACCCCTCGGGGCGCTCGACGGCACGGCGGTTGAGCTCGGCGAAGAGCTGCTCGAAGGATTTGGTCACACGCGGCAGCCTACCGAAGGCTCACTCCGAGCAGCGCGTCGACCACCGCCGCGACCCGCTCCCCCGCCTCGGGGTCGCCCGACTCACCCGGTTCCGCGGCGGCCCAGGCGTCCACGGCCGACAGGGCGGCGGGGGCGTCGAGGTCGGTGCGCAGCGCCTGGCGGACGGCGGCAATCAGCTCGTCGGCGGCCGGGGCGGCCGGGCGGGCCACCGCGTCGCGCCAGCGCCGCAGCCGCTCCTGCGCCTCGGCCAGCAGGGCGTCGGTGTAGGACCAGTCGGCGCGGTAGTGCCGCGACAGCAGCGCCAGCCGGATCGCCATCGGGTCGACGCCGTCGAGCCGCAGCCGGCTGACCAGCACCAGGTTGCCCTTGGACTTGCTCATCTTCTCGCCGTCCAGGCCGACCATGCCGCTGTGGACGTAGGCCTTGGCGAACGGGGTGCCGGTGGCCACGACGGCCTCGGCGGCACACATCTCGTGGTGCGGGAAGACCAGGTCGGAGCCGCCGGCCTGCACGTCGATGTTGCCGCCCAGGGTGGTGAGCACGATGGCGGCGCACTCGATGTGCCAGCCGGGGCGTCCGGCGCCGAGCGACGACTCCCAGGACGGCTCGCCGGGCCGGGCAAGCCGCCACACCAGGCAGTCCAGCGGGTTGCGCTTGCCGGGCCGCTCCGGGTCGCCGCCGCGCTCGGCGAAGAGTGCGAGCGCCGTGTCGGCGTCCAGGTGGGAGACGTGGCCGAAGTCGGCGTCGGTGGTGACGTCGAAGTAGAAGTCGGGGTACTCGGGGTCGTCCACCCGGTACACGGCGCCCTCGGTGAGCAGCAGCTCGATCAGGCTGACCACGTCCGGGATCGCCTCCACGGCACCCACGTAGTCGTGCGGCGGCAGCACGCGCAGCGCGGTCATGTCCGTGCGGAAGAGCTCCACCTGGTCCTCAGCGAGCGCCCGCCAGTCGACGCCGTCGCGCTCGGCGCGCTCCAGCAGCGGATCGTCCACGTCGGTGACGTTCTGGGTGTAGCCGACCCGGTAGCCGCAGTCGAGCAGGGTGCGGTGCAGCAGGTCGAAGGCGACGTAGGTGTTGGCGTGCCCGAGGTGCGTGGCGTCGTAGGGCGTGATGCCGCAGACGTACATCCGGGCCGGCCCCACCTCCGGTCCGACCTCGACCAGTCCCTCGGCGGAACTGTCGAACAGAAGGGGGCGTCCCGGGGCGGGATCGAGGGCTGCCATCGGGGGCGCGGGCCAGGCTTTCACGCCGGGCAGCCTATCTTGGGCGTCGCGTTCGGACGCTAGGCTGACCAAGCCCGAGGCGAAGGAGAGCACGTGATTAGTTGGTGGGAGGCGATCCTTCTGGGCATCGTCGAGGGAGTGACCGAGTTCCTCCCGATCTCGAGCACCGGCCACTTGACGATCGTCGAGAAGCTGCTCGGTCACCAGATCGACGACCCGAGCATCACCGCGTTCACCGCGATCATTCAGATCGGGGCCATGATCGCCTCGATCGTCTACTTCTGGTCCGACATCGTCGGCATCGTGGTGGCCTGGTTCGCCGGGCTGCGCGACAAGGCCGCCCGCGACACCCCCGGCTACCGGCTGGGCTGGGCCGTCATCGCCGGCTTCCTTCCCACAGTCGTGATCGCCCTGGCGCTGCAGAAGTTCATCGAGGGTCCGCTCCGCAGCCTGTGGGCGGTCGTGGTCGGCCTGGTCGTGTGGAGCGTCGTGATGTACCTGGGCGACCGGCTCGGCAAGCGCGACCGCGGCGAGGACGCCATCACGGTCAAGGACGGCGCGCTGCTGGGCGTGATCCAGAGCATCGCGCTCGTGCCCGGCGTCTCCCGCTCCGGGGCCACGATCTCCGGCGGCATGCTGATGGGGCTCGACCGGGTGGCCGCCACCCGGATGAGCTTCTTCCTGGGCATCCCGACCCTGGTGGCCTCGGGCGGCTACGAGGCCGTGAAGGAGGCGAGCGCGATCTCCGAGGGGGCCGGCTGGCTCGCGACCGGGATCGGCACGGCCGTCTCGTTCGTGGTGGCCTATGCGTCCATCGCCTGGCTGCTGCGCTACGTGAGCCGACACACGTTCACCGCGTTCATCATCTACCGGCTCGCGCTGGCCGCCCTGATCGCGGGGCTGCTGCTGAGCGGTTTCATCACCGCCCGGTGATCGGCGGGGCTCGGTGATGGAACGACGGGCGGTCGGGGCCAGCGGCCTGCGGGTCTCGCGGCTGGCTCTCGGCACGCTGACGTGGGGCCGCGACACCCGGCCGACCGAGGCCCGGGACCTGATGCGCGCCTTCGTCGGCGCCGGCGGCAACCTGGTCGACACGGCCGCCGCGTACGGCAACGGCGACGCCGAGAGGATCCTCGGCACCCTGATGCGCAGCGAGGTGACGCGCGACGACCTCGTCCTGGCCACCAAGGCGGGCTTCGGGGTGCGCGACGGCCAGCGGGTGGTGGACACCTCCCGCACCGCGCTGCTGGCCGACCTGGCGGGCTCACTGCGCCGGCTGCACACCGACCACATCGACCTGTGGCAGCTGCACGCGTGGGGCAAGGCCCCGCTGGAGGAGTCGTTGGCCGCCATCGATCACGCGGTGGGCACGGGCATGGTGCGCTACGCCGGGGTGTCCAACTTCGTCGGCTGGCAGACCGCACAGGCCGTCACCTGGCAGAACGCCTTCCCCGGACGCGCGCCCATCGTCTCCGCGCAGGTCGAGTACTCGCTGCTGGCCCGCCGGGCCGAGGTGGAGGTGATCCCGGCCGTCCGGGCGTTCGGGTTGGGGCTGCTGCCCTGGTCGCCGATCGGCCGCGGGGTGCTGACCGGCAAGTACCGGACGGGGATTCCGCGCGGCTCCCGCGGCGCCGCCGACCACTTCTCCTGGTTCGTCGAGCCGTACCTGGAGGCCCGCTCCGCCGCGGTGGTGGCGGCCGTGGCGAAGGCCGCGGACGGGCTGGATCTGTCGCCGGCGCAGGTGGCGCGGCTGTGGGTGCGGGACGCCCCCGGGGTGACCGCTCCCCTGCTGGGCGCGCGGACGA
>CAZBMH010000183.1:0-3496 GCA_964492685.1 uncultured Micropruina sp. | reverse complement strand
ACCGAGGCGCCGAGGAACATCTCCAGGATCAGGTCCCAGCCGATGATCCAGGCGACCAGTTCGCCGAGGGTGGCGTAGGAGAAGGTGTAGGCGGAGCCCGAGACCGGGACGGTGGAGGCGAACTCGGCGTAACACATGGCCGCCAGGGCGCAGCCGATGGCGGCGATGATGAAGCTCACCACGATCGCGGGGCCGGTCATCTGGTGGGCGACGCGTCCGGTGAGGGTGAAGATGCCGGCGCCGATCACGACACCGACCCCGAAGACGGTGAGGTCGAGGGCGGTCAGGGACTTCTTCAGCTGGTACTCGGGCTCGTCGGTGTCGGCGATGGACTGCTCGATCGACTTGGTCCGCAGGATGCTCATGGGCGGGGGCCTCTCTGGGGGCGTGGGCGGACGCCGGAGGGGCGCCGGCGCGTGAGCAAACTAGGGCCGCCCGCACCGTGGCGAAGCCCGGGATCACAGGTCGGACACCCCCCGTCCGGTTGGTCGGCCACCCCCCGCCCGGTTGGCGGGGACCCCGCCCGCCCGGTTGGCTGGGACACCGCCCGCCCGGTCGCTCGGACACCGCCCGTCCCGTAGGTCGGGCGCCCCCACTTCGTGGGCGACACGCCGGGCCGGGCGCCCCCCATCAGGGGGCCGCGCGGCATCTGGGTCGTGGTCATCGCCGCCTGGTTCGCTCGCGCCCCATTGGCGTGGGTGGACGGGGTCGGGGTGGCGTGTGGTGGGCGGCGGGCCGCCGGGGACGTGAGTTGGCGGGTGAGGGCGGGGCCGCTGCGCACGGGGCGGCCTCGGGCCGCTGCGACCGGGGGCGGGTGGGGGTCGCGCCCGGGTTCGTCCCTTGCCCCGGGGGAGCCGTCTCCACCTACCCTTGGCTCCGTGACGCAATGGTTCACCGAATCGTTCCGGGCCGAGTTCGAGGCGCAGGCCCGCCAGCTCGGACGCTTCAACCTCGCCATCTTCGGCAAGACCGGGGTGGGCAAGTCGACGCTCATCAACGCGATCTTCGGCGAGCCGGTGGCCGCGACGGGCATCGGCGAGCCGGTGACCCAGGGGTCCCACCTCTATCTCGACAACCGCGGCACGCTCGGGGTGATCGACACCCGCGGCATCGAGATCGGGCGCGACGACGCCGAGCTGATCAAGGAGGTCACCAAGGCCGTCCAGCAGATGCGGGGCAAGCCGGTCGAGGAGCAGATCCACGTGGCCTGGTACTGCGTCCGGGCGCTGGACCGCCGCTTCGAGGAGGTCGAGGCCCGCTTCATCCACACCCTGCACGACCTGGGCATCCCCGTGCTGCTGGTCTTCACCCAGGTGCCGATGCGCGATGGCGCCTTCCACCCCGACGCCGTCGAGCTGGCCCGCCAGGTCGAGGCCAAGCAGCTGCCGATCGTCGGCGGGCGTCCCTTCCTGACCTACGCGATGAGGGACCAGTTCTCTGGTCAGCCGCCCTACGGCTTGATGGACGTCCTAGAGGCGACGTTTCGCGTTGCTCCTGAGGCGGTCCACGGAGCTCTTGCAGCGGCGCAAAAGATCGATCTGGAAGCGAAAGCCCGTCACGCCCAGCAGCACATCCGGGGGACCGTAGCCGCCGCGGCCGCGGCCGCGGCCGTGCCGATCCCGTTCTCGTCGGCCGCCGTCCTGGTGCCGCTCCAGCTAGGCATGATGGGCCGCATCGCGCACCTGTACGGCATCGGCTTCGACAAGGCGGCGCTGCTCGCGATCGCGTCCACCTCGGTGGCCACCTCACTGGGACGCCAGGCCGCCACCAGCCTGCTCAAATTCCTTCCCGGGGCGGGCAGCATCGCCGGCGGCGTCATCAACGCCTCGGTCGCCTCGTCCTTCACCCTCGCCATGGGGCAGGCGTGGCTGACGGTCTGCCAGAAGGCGGCCGTCGGCGCGTTGCCTCAGGTGGACGGGGTGATCAACTCCGCCGCGGTGCGGGACCTGTTCGAGGCGGAGTTCCGCAAGCGGATGCCGACGATCCGCCGCTGAGGCGCCGGGGCGTCTGGTCGGACCGCCGCGGGAAGGTCGGTCGCCCTCGCCGCGACGTGGTCCCCCGGGATCACTGGTCAGGCGATGGTGTCGGGCGATCAGGGGCATGGCGTCGGCGCCGTCCGGCCACGGGCCGTCCGGGGCCACCATTCCCCCGCGTCCCACCTACACTGCTGGCGAGCTCGCGCCGGACGATCCGCCGTCCGCGCCCGGCCGCCGAAGGGAGCCCGCATGGAGGCCGTGGACTGGGTCGTCGTCCTGGACGTCCTGGGCATCCTCGCCTTCGCCGCCGGGGGCGCCTTCTCCGCGCTGAAGGCCACGCGGCTGGACGTGACCGGCGTCCTCACCCTCGGCCTCATCACCGCCCTCGGCGGGGGCATCATCCGTGACCTGCTGATCGGGGCGGTCCCGCCGCAGGCGCTGACCACGTGGTACTACCCGGTGGCGGCGCTGGCCGGCTCGCTGTTGCCGTTCCTGGCGCCCGACCCCAGCCACGTCCTGAAGCGGACGATTGCGCTCATCGATGCCGTCGGGCTCAGCCTGTTCGCCGTAGCCGGCGCCCAGAAGGCGCTGGTGTTGGGCCTCGGGCCGGGGGTCGCGATCGCCATGGGCGGGATCACCGCGGTGGGCGGCGGCATCCTGCGCGACCTCATGGTGCGCAAGGTGCCGGTCGTCCTGCGTCGCGACTTCTACCTGATCCCGGCACTGGTGGGTGCCGCCGTCCTCGTGATCGCCGCGGAACTCGGCTACCAGTCGCCGCTGATGACCGTCATCGCCGGGGCGGTCACCTTCGTCCTCCGGGTCGCGGGCATGCGCTGGAAGCTGCAGGCGCCCACCTTCGGATCCACGGAGTAATCGCGCGATCCCAGCGCGGTTCGATGCTGGCGCGCTGCACGGGAGCTCGAGGCTGGCCGGACGCCCCAGAGTGACGAAAGCGGCCGTCTTGCGACCTCCTCGTCACTGTGGGAGCGGCGTCCCGGTCGATCGGGTGCCGCACCCCCCGCATGCCGGGCCAGCGCCGCGGGGCCCGGGAGTACAGATACCAACCGCTGAGACCGCCCATCCCACCTGACAGGAATTCCGGCACATACGACAGCGAGTAGTAGTAACAGTGACAAGATATCGAGCATGAGTCAGCGAACCATTGGTGTGACCGAGGTCGCCCTTCGCGACGCCCATCAAAGCTTGATGGCAACCCGGATGGCCATGGAGGACATGGTCGACGCGTGCGCCGACATCGATCAGGCCGGCTATTGGAGCGTCGAATGTTGGGGTGGCGCAACCTACGATGCGTGCATCCGCTACCTGAATGAGGACCCGTGGGTGCGCCTGCGGACCTTCCGGGAGCTGTTGCCGACGAGCAAGCTGCAGATGCTGCTGCGTGCCCAGAACCTGCTCGGCTACCGGCACTACGAGGACGGGGTCGTCGACCGCTTCGTCGAGAAGTCGGCCGAGAACGGCATGGACGTCTTCCGCGTCTTCGACGCCCTCAACGACCTGCG
>CAZBMH010000182.1:0-3527 GCA_964492685.1 uncultured Micropruina sp. | reverse complement strand
GCTCGATGTCGTTGCCCTTGTAGGTGGAGCCGTCGCCCCAGATCCAGACGTCGTCGTCGCGCATCGCGCGCACCAGCATGGTGCCGGTGACCGCGCGGCCGATCGGCGTGGTGTTGAAGTAGGCGCGGCCGGCCGTCTTGATGTGGAAGGCGCCGCACACCAGCGCCACCAGGCCCTCCTCCACCATGGCGGCCTTGCAGTCGACCATCCGGGAGATGTCGGCACCGTAGGCGCCGGCGCGGCCCGGCACCGAGTCGATGTCGGGCTCGTCGTACTGGCCCAGGTCGGCGGTGTAGGTGCACGGGATCGCGCCCTTCTCGCGCATCCAGGCGACCGCGACCGAAGTGTCGAGGCCGCCGGAGAAGGCGAGGCCGACCCGCTCACCGATGGGCAGTTGCGTCAGGACTTTGGACATGAGGGACAGCCTATTGGACCCGCCGAGGCGGCCCCGACAGGGTCTCAACCCCTCCCAGGGGCGCGCCGGCTCAGGGCGCCAGACGCTCGCGCACCCAACGACCCGCCTCGAGGCGGTAGCGGAGCCGGTCGTGGAGGCGGGAACGCCGCCCCTGCCAGAACTCCCAGGTGTCCGGGACGAGCCGGAAGCCGCCCCAGTGCTCCGGGCGCGGCGGGTTCAGCCCCATCGTGGCGGACGCCCTGGCCGCGTTCGCCACCAGCACCCCCCGATGCGGGATCACCTCCGACTGCGGCGAGGCCCACGCGCCGAGGCGCGAGTCCAGTGGGCGCGACGCGAAGTAGGCGTCGGACTCCTCGGGTGCCACCTTGGTCACCCGGCCCTCGATGCGCACCACCTGTTCCAGCGTGACCCAGTGGAATTGCAGCGCCGCCCAGGGGTTGTCGGCCAGCTCCCGGGCCTTGCGGGAGCGGTAATTGGTGAAGAACACCAGGCCGGCGGCGTCGAACGACTTCAGCAGCACGACCCGGGTGGAGGGGCGGCCCTGGGGCCCCACGGTGGCCAGCGTCATGGCCGTGGGCTCGGGCACCTCGGCCGCGCTCGCGGCGCGATACCAGCGCTCGAAGAGCGCCAGCGGCTCGTCGGCGGCCTCGGCCTCGTCCAGGTGGGCGCGGTCGTAGCTCCTGCGCTGATCCCCGAGATCCATGGCCCGATCCTAGGCCGAACCGTCGCCGGCGATCCGCCCGGCCACGGCGCGCAGCGCCTCCAGCACGACCCGGACGGCGGCCCGCTCGGCCCGCTCGGGACGACACATGGCCACGACAAAGCGCGACGAGGGCACGTCGACCAGCGGACGAAGCACGATCGCCGCCGAGGGCCGGGTGCTGAACCGGGGCAGCAGCGCCACGCCCTGCCCGGCGGCGACCAGGGCCGCGACCACCGCGTTGTCCCGCACCCGCTGCACCACCCGCGACGGCTGCGGCAGGCGCCGATCGATGTCGAGCCGGACCGCGTCGAACGGGAACCCCTCGGGCACGCCGATCCAGTCCTCGCCGGCCAGGTCGGCGGCGGCCAGGGTGGCGACCCCGGCCAGGCGATGGCCGCGGGGCAGCGCAATGTCCAGGGGCTCCCGCAGCAGCGGCACGCACGCCAGCCGCTCGGCCCCGGCCGGGACCGGACCGCTCATGCTGTGCCCGATCACGACGTCCGCGTCGTCGGCCAGCGCCGGGAAGCCACGCTCGGAGACGTCGACGTCGTCCAGGGTCAGCGTCACCCGGGTGGCCGCGAGCCGGGTCAGCAGCGGGGGCACCAGGATGACGGCGGCGCTCGGGAGGGCCGCCAGCCGCACCCGACCGCTCGGGACGCTGACCAGGTCGTCCAGCCGGGCTTGGACCCGCGCCAGCTCGGCGGCCACGCCCACCGCGGCCTCGGCCAGCAGCTCGCCGGCGGCGGTCAGCCGCAGCCCGCGCCCGGCCCGCTCGACAAGGGTGACGCCCAGCTCCCGCTCCGCGGTGCGCAGCTGCTGCGAGACCGCCGAGGGCGTTCGTCCGGTCACCCGGGCCACCGCGGCCAGAGAGCCGCGGTCGTGCAGCTCGCGCAGCAGCTCCAGGTGGGCCGTATCCATAAGCCGTCCTAATCCTACGGTTCAGAAATCTGAGATTGTTCTAATCTATCGCGCCTGTGAGGATCGACGGGTGACCCGACGCGACACCCTGGTGGCGGTGGTGGTCGCCCTCGTGTGGGGCGTCAACTTCCTCGCCATTCACGCCTCCCTGGCCAGCTTTCCCCCGCTGCTGCTGGTGGCGGTGCGCTTCACGCTGCTGGCCGTGCCTACGCTCCTCTTCGTCCCCCGGCCCGACGTGCCTTGGCGCTGGGTGGTCGGCTACGGCGCGGGCTTCGGCATCGCCCAGTTCACGTTCCTCTACACCGGAATGGCGGCCGGGATGCCCACCGGGCTGGCCTCGCTGGTGCTCCAGGCCTCAGGCCCGTTCACGCTGGTACTGGGGGCCGTCCTGCTCGGGGAGCAGGTCCGGCGTCGGCAATGGCTCGGGCTGGCGATCGCCGCGGTCGGCATGGGCCTGGTCGGGGTTGCCCGGGCCGCCACCGCCGGGGCGTTGCCGTTCATCCTGGTGCTGCTCGGCGCGCTCGGCTGGGCCTTCGGCAACCTGTCCAGCCGGCTGGCCCGTCCGAGCAACCCGTTCACGCTCGTGATGTGGATGTCGGTCGTGGTGCCGATCCCGATGCTGCTGCTCTCGCTGGTCTTCGAGGGCCCGCAGGCCGTTGGTGCCGCGCTCGCCGGCGCCGTCACCGCGGCGTCCATCCCCGCCTGGCTCGGGCTGGCCTACACGGTGCTGATCGGCACCATCGTCGGCTCCGGGCTGTGGTCGATGCTGCTCACCCGCTACTCGGCCGGCGTCGTCGGCCCGTTCTCGATGCTCGTCCCGGTGGTGGGGATGGGGACGGCCGCGGTGGCGCTCGGCGAGCTCCCGCAGCCGCTCGAGCTCGCCGGCGCGGCGCTGGTCGTGGGCGGCGTGCTGTGGGGCGGACGGGCGCCCGTCCGCACGGCCGAACCGGCCACGCCCGGGTCCGAGGAACTCCAGGCGCAGCCGGTCTGAGGCGGGCCGTTCAGTCGCCCCGGGCCTCCCGGTTGATGGCGCTGATCACGGCCTTCTGGGCGGCGGTCGCGATGGACTCGTGCATGCCGACCCCCCAGACCACATGGGCGTCCTCGCCGGAGCCCAGCTCGCACTCGACGTAGGCGACGGCCACCGCGTCCCGCCCGGACGACAGGGCGTGCGAGGTGTAGTCCAGCACCCGAACGTCGTAGCCGAGGATCGCCACGGCGTCGGCGAACGCGTCCAGCGCGCCGTTGCCCTCACCGGTCAGGATGCGCTCCTGGCCGTGCACCCGGACGTCGGCCGTCACCAGGTAGCGGCCCCCGTTGGAGATGTCGGGGATGCTGATCAGCTCCAGCGGCTCGATCGCCGTCAGGTACTCGGCGGAGAAGATCTCCCACAGCTGCTCGGGGTTGACCTCGCCGCCCTCGTTGTCGGTGTGCTTCTGGACGACCCGGCTGAACTCCATCTGCAGCCGCCGCGGCAGCTCCATGTGGTGC
>CAZBMH010000181.1:0-3553 GCA_964492685.1 uncultured Micropruina sp. | reverse complement strand
CGCGAGAAGCTGTTCAAGGCGACCCCGCTCACCCTGGCCCAGGCGCTGGACGAGATGGAGCTCGTCGGCCACGACTTCTTCCTCTATGTGGATGCCGAGACGGGCGCGCCGAGCGCCGTCTACCGCCGCAAGGCCTACGACTACGGCGTGATCCACCTGGAGCTGGGGGCCGCCGAGGAGGCCTCCGCCTAAGCGGCTACCCTCGGCTTCATGCCTGCAACCCTGACCCTGGGCGAAGCCCGCCGCGCCGCGCTGGCCGCCCAGGGCTTCGGGCGGCCACGCCCGGACGTGGTCACCATGGCCCACGTTCAGCGGGTGATCGATCGGGTCGCCCAGTTCCAGATCGACTCGGTCAGCGTCGCGGTGCGTGCCCACTACATGCCGCTGTTCGCCCGGCTGGGCGCCTACGACGCGGCGCTGCTCGAGCGGGCGTCGGCGGTTGCGCCGCGGCGGCTCTACGAGTTCTGGGGGCACGCCGCCAGCCTGATCGACGTGAACCTCGAACCCGCGCTCCGCCTGAAGGCGCGGCGCGGCGCGGCGGCCTCGGCCGGCGTGCGGCGCATCCTGGACGAGAAGCCGGGCCTCGCCGAGCGGATCCTCGGCGACATCCGGGCCGCGGGACCGCTGACGGCGCGCGAGATCGACAACGTGGAGCAGCGCACCCGGGACCACTGGGGCTGGAACTGGTCCGAGGCCAAACACGTCCTGGAGCATCTGTTCGGCGCCGGCGTCCTGGGTGTCGCGGGCCGCAACCCCGCGTTCGAGCGGCGCTACGACCTGCTCGAGCGGGTCCTCCCGCCGGCGGTCGCGGCCCGGCCCGACCCCGATGACCCGGAGTGTTACCGGCTCCTGGTCGCCCGGGCGGCCCGGGCACTGGGCGTGGCCGACCTGCGTGCGCTGTCGGAGTACTTCTACCTGCGCAGGGCCCCGGTGGGTGAGGCGGTCGCCGCGCTCGTGGCCGAGGGGCTGTTGGAGCCCGTGGTCGTGGCCGGGTTGCCGCAGCCGTTTTGGCGCTGGCACGAGGCGGCCGCGCCGAGGCGCGTGGCGGGCCAGGCGCTGGTGAGCCCGTTCGACACCCTCGTGTTCGAGCGCACGCGGCTGGAGGAGTTGTTCGGCGTCAACTACCGGATCGAGATCTATGTCCCTGCGGCCCAGCGGCGCTACGGCTATTACGTCTACCTGTTCCTCGCCGACGACGCCATCGCGGCCCGCGTCGACCTGAAGGCCGCGCGGGCGCAGGGGCGGCTGGAGGTGCGCGCCGCCTGGGTGGAGGACAGCCACGTCGGGCACGAGGACGAGGTCGCCCGCCGGCTCGCCGCCGAACTGGCGTCGATGGCGGGGTGGCTCGGCCTCGGCGGGGTGGCCGTCGACGAGCGTGGGACGCTGGCCGGGGCCCTGCGCCGGGCGGTGTCGTTCGCCCAGGGCTGACGGCGTCCGCCCGGCGCAGGGCCCCGAGGTCGAGTCTGGGGGAGGCGCTCGCCTAGGATGCTGGCGTGGATTCCGCCGCCTTCGTCACGATGCCGTTGTTGTTGGCCGCCGTCCTGGCCTTCAGCGCCGTCGCCAAGCTCCGCGACCGACCCGCAACCCTCAGCGCGATCGGGCTGCTGCGCCTCCCACGGTTCCTGCGACAGCCCTGGGTCGCGGTCGCGCTTCCCGTCGGAGAGCTGGTCCTCGCCGCGGCGCTGTTGCTGTCCTGGACCCCGGTGGTGGTGGCCGCCGCCGGCGCCGGGTTGGTGCTCATGGTGACGTACTGGGGGGTGATCGCCCGGGCCATGACCTTCGATCCGCGGCCCTCCTGCGGTTGCTTCGGTCGCATCGGCGACCAGTCTGTGAGCGAACGGACCCTCGTCCGCAACACGTTGCTGGTGGCGGCCGCGGCGGCCGCCCTGTGGTGGGGCCTCGCTGGTCACACGGTGCCGACGACGCTGGCCGCCTTCGGGGCGGCGCAGTGGTGGTGGCTGGTGGCGCTGCTGCTGGTGTCCGCGGTGGCCGTGCTGATCCTCGGGGGTGGGCCCGGCGCGAACGTGCAGCCACCCCAGGCCCCGGCCTTCCCGGTGCAGCCGGCGGCCCAGGACGAGGCGGAGGACGAGGGCTACGTCCGCGCGCCCATCCCGGCGGCGGTGCTGCAGAGCCCCGAGGGCGACAACCGGCTGCTGGTCGAGCTGGCCCAGGTGCGCGCGCAGCTCCTGATCTTCTACACCTGTGGCTGCGCGCCCGCCGCGGAGACCGACGCGCTGGTCCCCGAGTGGCGGCGGCGGCTGCCCGCGCTGGATGTCCGCTCGGTCGTCACCTTCCCGGCGGCCCCGGAGTCCTTCACCGAACCGGTGTGGTTGGACCACGGGGCTCTGGCCTACCAGGCGTTCGGGATGCTCGGGCATCCGTGCGCGGTGCTGCTGGGTGCCGACGGCTTGCTGGCCGGTGGGCCCGTCGCGGGCCTGGGGCAGATCGCGGAGTTCGTCGATGAGATCGAGGCCGTGCTGGCGGGGGCCGTGCTTCCTCAGCCCGAGGACGCGATGGCGCCCGCCGCCGGGGAGGGCCCGGCGCAGACCCTCTAGGATGGTTCAGATCGCGTCCGGTGCATCCGGGCGCCCTGAGGACGAAGGAAGTTCGGCGTGGGTGTTCTGGACAAGCTGCTCCACCTGGGTGAGGGACGGAAGCTGAAGGAGCTGCGCGCCGTCGCGGAGCAGGTGAACCTGATCGAGCCGGACTACGTCGCGATGAGCGACGACGAGCTGCGCTCCCAGACCGCCGAGTTCAAGCGCCGCATCGCCGACGGCGAGTCCCTCGACAGCCTGCTCCCGGAGGCGTTCGCCACCGTGCGGGAGGCCACCAAGCGCGTCCTGGGCAAGCGGCCCTACGACGTCCAGCTCATGGGCGGCACGGCCCTGCACCGCTGCACCATCGCCGAAATGAAGACGGGCGAGGGCAAGACGATCGTCGCGCTGGCTCCGGCCTACCTCAACGCCCTGTCCGGCAAGGGCGTTCACATCGTGACGGTCAACGACTACCTCGCCAAGTACCAGTCCGAACAGATGGGGCGCGTCCACCACTTCCTGGGGCTGAGCGTCGGGGTGATCCTGTCGCAGATGACGCCGGTCGAGCGCCGTGCCATGTACGCGTGCGACATCACCTACGGCACCAACAACGAGTTCGGCTTCGACTACCTGCGCGACAACATGGCGCTGTCCCTGGAGGACTGCGTGCAGCGGGGCCACCACTTCGCAATCGTGGACGAGGTCGACTCGATCCTCGTCGACGAGGCCCGCACGCCGCTCATCATCTCCGGCCCGGCCGAGGACAACCACCAGTGGTACCCCGAGTTCGCGCGCCTCGCGGGGCTGCTCGTGCGCGACACCCACTACGAGGTGGACGAGAAGAAGCGGACCGTCGCCATCCTGGAGCCGGGCATCACCGCGGTGGAGGACCGGCTCGGCATCGAGAACCTCTACGAGTCCGCGAACACCCCGCTGATCTCCTACCTCAACAACGCGATCAAGGCCAAGGAGCTGTTCAAGCGCGACAAGGACTACGTGATCATGGACGGCGAGGTGCT
>CAZBMH010000180.1:0-3651 GCA_964492685.1 uncultured Micropruina sp. | reverse complement strand
GATGACCTTGCACTTGTCGCAAATCTTCTTGACGCTCGGCTGAACCTTCATCGAGGGTCTTTCTGACTCGTCGTTCCGGGCACGCGGGAGGACCCGGTGGGGAACTGGTGGTGGATGATTGCCGGTTACCGGTGCCGGTAGACGATGCGTCCGCGGGTGAGGTCGTAGGGCGAAAGCTCAACGACCACGCGGTCGTTGGGGATGATGCGGATGTAGTGCTGGCGCATCTTGCCGCTGATCGTGGCGAGGACGCGGTGACCGTTGGCGAGTTCCACCCGGAACATCGCGTTGGGCAACGCCTCGACGACCTGACCCTCAAGTTCGAGGGCCCCATCCTTTTTCGCCATTACTCCCTAACTCAATGTGGACGCGTGTCAACCTGGGCACAAGTGACCGAGGGTTGAGTCTAGTTCACACGCGGGCGGGCCCCCAAATCGGTGCCCCGCGGCGGCGACGGACAGCACCGGGGCGCCAGGCTCAGCCGTGGCCCCCGGACGACGAACGCGCCATCCCTGGGCCCAGGATAGCCTCCTGGCCATGAGCGTGGTCGAGGTGCTGACGTCCCTGCGGGTGCCCCACGTGCTGCACACCCACCCGCCGATCCGCGGCGAGGCCGACCTGCACCTGACGGCCCTCGATTGGACCACGTCGGTGAAGACGCTGGCGTTCGTGCTGCCGGACGATCGGCTGGTGCTGGTGGGCGTTCCGGGCCCCGCCAAGCTCGCCTACGGCGCGGTGGCTCGGGCGCTGGGGGTGCCGCGCTCGGCCCTGCGTCCGGCGCCCGAGGCGCGGCTGGCGGCCCTCGGCATGGAGCCGGGCGGGGTGAGCCCGATCTGCGCCGATCCCGCGGTGACGGTGCTGTTCGACGGTGCCGTGCCGCCGATGGGGCGGCTGTACTGCGGCGGCGGCACGCCCGAGCTGACCGTCGAGCTCGACTCGTCCGACCTGGTGCACATCGCCCCGGGGGGCCTCGTGGCCGACATCACGACCTGACCGATAGCCCTCAGAGGAGGCGCTCGACCACGTCGGCGATGCCCTCCTCGGCGTTGGTGCCGGTCACCTCGTCGGCGGCCTCGCGCACGTCATCGCGGGCGTTGCCCATGGCGACGCCGTGGCCGGCCCAGGCGAGCATGCCGCGGTCGTTGAGCGAGTCACCGAACGCCATCACCTCGCCGGGAGCGATCCCCCGCTCCTCGGCGATCACGGCGAGCGCCGATTCCTTGGTCACCCCGGTGGCCGAGACCTCCAGGAACGGCACGCCGGAGATCGTCCACGTCACCCCGACCAGGTCCATCGTGTCGCACAGATCGAGCAGCTCCTCGCCGCCCATGTCCGGGTGCCGGGCGATCAGCTTCACCGCCGGCTCGCTAGTCAGCTGGACGATCGGCACCTCCACCACGTCGGCCCAGTCGCGGCCGTGGTCGCCCGGATCGGCGGTGGCCACGTATCCCGGCCCGGCGGCGAACCCCAGCCCGGCGTCCCGCAGCGCGGCGAAGCGGGTCCCGGGCGCGCCCCGTCCGAACTCCTTGATGAACGCGGTCTGGACGGCGGGGATCATCGTCCGTTCGGCGAACACCTCGCCGGTGTAGAGGTCGACCGTCACCGCGCCGTTGGAGCACACCACCAGCCGGGTGAACTCCCGGGGCAGGAAGCGGCGCAGGCCGTACTGGGAGCGTCCGGTCGCGGGCACCACCAGGATGCCCGTGCGCTGCGCGGCCAGCAGGGCGGCCCTCGTCCGGGGCCCGATGGAGTGGTCGGGACGCAGCAGGGTGCCGTCAAGGTCGACGGCGATCATTCGGATGGGCACGGGCCCACCTTAGGGCCGCTGCACCCTTAGACCGGGACCCGCACCCGGGACGGGCCGATCGCGAACGACGCGACGGCGGCGATGAGGCACAGCCCGCCGGAGAACAGGAACGCCAGGTCGTAGCTGCCCGCCAGGTCGCGGACGAGCCCGGCCCCGTAGGCCACGACCGCCGCCCCGAGCTGGTGGCTGGCGAAAACCCAACCGTAGACGATCGGGCCGTGGGCGCCGAAGTACTCCCGGCACAGCGCGATCGTCGGCGGCACCGTGGCGACCCAGTCCAGGCCATAGAACAGGATGAATCCCCACATCGGCGGCTCGACGCCGGGGGAGAACAGGTGCGGCAGCACCAGCAGCGACAGCCCGCGCAGCAGGTAATAGGCCACGAGCAGGTAGCGGGGGTCGTAGCGGTCGGTGAGCCAGCCCGAGGCGATGGTGCCCACGATGTCCACCACCCCGATGACCGCCAGCAGCCCCGCCGCCAGGGTCCCCGGCATCCCGTGATCGTGGGCCGCCGGGACGAAGTGGGTGCCCATCAGGCCATTGGTCGAGGCGCCGCAGATGGCGAAGCCCAGCGCCAGCAGCCAGAACGTCCGGCTGCGGGCGCCGAAACGGAGGGCGTCCAGGGCCCGGGTGGCCGCGGCCCCGGAGGCGGCCGGACGATCCGGGCCGGGGTCGTCGGCGTGGGCCCCGTAGGCGGACAGCCCCAGGTCGTGCGGGTGATCGCGCAGCAGCCCGATCACCAGCGGGATCACCGCCAGCGCGCCCAGGCCGACGGCGAGCGAGCCCCAGCGCCAGCCGTGGGTCTCGGCCAGCCAGGCGATCAGCGGCAGGAAGATCAGCTGCCCGGCGGCGTTGGCGGCGGTGAGGATCCCGCTGATCAGGCCGCGCCGCAGCACGAACCACCGCTGGGTGACGGTGGCGATGAACGCCCCCGACATGCACCCGGCACCGGTGCCCACGGCGATCCCCCACAGCAGCATCAGCTGCCACGGTTCGGTCATCCACAGGGTGAGCAGGCTGCCCAGCGAGACCAGCACCAGCGCGATCACCGTCACCCGCCGGACGCCGTAGCGGTCCATCAGCGCGGCCGCGAACGGGGAGATGAGCCCGAACAGCACCAGGTTCACCGACACCGCCGCCGAGATGGTGCCGTGGCTCCACCCGAACTCCTCGTGCAGCGGCGTCATCAGGATGCCGGGGGCCGAGCGGAAGCCGGCCGCGCCCAGCAGGATCACGAAGGCAGCGCTGGCGATCACCCAGGCCCACCGCGTGTGGCGCCGATCGAGCGAGAGGGTCAGGTCGGGGCGCATGCGCGCACTCTAGACCGGTCCACCCTCGGTCTGACTAGACTGATCCGTCTGGCAAGAAGCGAAGGAAACCCTTGTCCCACTCCTCTTCGGCTCTGGAACACGAGCTGGCCGCCGAGCAGGCCCACGTCGATCTGGTGTATGCGCACCTCGAGAAGGCCGCCCGCTCCGCACGTCAGGCAGCCGCCCAGGGTCGCTCCATCTTCGCCTCCAACCGGGAGCGCTACGTCCGCGAGGAGGACGGCACCGCCCTGTTCGAGCGGGACGCCTTCGCGTTCCAGGCGGCCCGTCGGATCGCGACGCTGGATGCCGAGCACGAGGGTCTGGTCTTCGGCCGCCTCGACCACACCGACGGCGAGATCCGCTACATCGGCCGCATCGGCGTCCGCGACGAGGAGTACGAGCCGCTGGTGATCGACTGGCGGGCCCGCGCCGCCGAGCCGTTCTACCGCGCAACCGCCACAGACCCGATGGACGTGGTACGGCGCCGGGTGCTCCGCTGCCGCAACGACCGGGTGATCGGCATCGAGGACGACC
>CAZBMH010000179.1:0-3732 GCA_964492685.1 uncultured Micropruina sp. | reverse complement strand
GTGGAACATCTTCCTGCCCGGCGTGATGTTGATGGGCCTGCTGTTCACCGCCCTGGGCGCCTACCCGTTCATCGAGGCGTGGATCACCGGCGACAAGGCCGAGCACCACGTGCTGGATCGTCCGCGCAACGTTCCCACCCGGACGGCCCTCGGCGTGGCAGGCATGACCTGCTACGCGATGTTCTGGCTAGCGGGCGGCAACGACATCATCGCCACCCAGTTCAAGGTCTCGCTGAACGCGGTGACGGTGTTCATGCGGATCGCGGTCTTCGTGGCTCCCGTGGTGGCGTTCATCATCACCAAGCGGATCTGCCTGTCGCTGCAGCGCGCCGACCGCGATCGGGTGCTGCACGGCAGCGAGACCGGCGTGATCGGCCGGGCCCCGGACGGTGGCTACTCCGAGCCCCACCTGCCCGTCTCCGTGGACGAGTCGTTCACGCTCACCCAGCACCCCGTGCACGGGGTCGTCGAGGCCTCGCCGAACACCGACGCCGCCGGCGTCAAGGGTGGCGGCGGCGTCGGACGGCTGCGGGCGGCGCTGTCGACGTGGTTCTTCCGCGATTCGGTCGCCAAGCCCACGGCGGCCGAGATCGAAGCGGCCTCGCATCACGGGGCGGACGACCATGGGCACGACGACGCCAAGGCGCTCGGCCACTGACGCTCACCGTCAGGGGGCTCGGTCCATCCGGACCGGGCCCCCTTTCGCATCTGAGGTCGCCGGCGGCCGCTCGGCCGTAGACTCGGGCGGTGCGCTTCCTGACTCCCAAGCCCGACTACGACCTCACCTACGACGACGTGTTCATGGCCCCCCGCCGCTCGTCGGTGGCGTCCCGGCTGGCCGTGGACCTCACCAGCACCGACGGCCTCGCGCTGCCGCTGCCGCTGGTGGCCGCGAACATGACCGCGATCGCCGGCCGCCGGATGGCCGAGACGCTGGCCCGCCGCGGCGGCCTCGCGATCATCCCGCAGGACCTGCCCACGTCGATCGTCGCGCAGACCATCGCCAAGGTGAAGGCTGCCCACCCGTCCTTCGACACCGCGGTCAAGGTGTCGCCCACCGCCACCGTCGGCGAGGCCCTGAACCTGCTCCCCAAGCGGGCCCACGGCCTGGTCGTGGTGGTCGATCAGGGGGCGCCGATCGGGCTGCTCACCCCGGCGGAGGCCGCGGGCCTGGACCGCTTCGTCCAGGTGCACGAGGCGATGACCACCGACCTGACGCTGGTCGACGTCGACACCTCACCCGCGGCCGTCTTCGAGCTGCTGACGACCCGCCGCCACCGGGTGGCACTGGCGGTCCAGGACGGGGCTCTCGTGGGCCTCATGACTCTCAAGGGGGCGCTGCGGGCCACCCTCTACCAGCCGGCCCTGGACGCCCAGGGTCGCCTCCGCATCGGGGCGGCCGTCGGAATTTCCGGTGACGTCGGACGGCGCGCCGAGGAGCTCGTGGCCGCCGGCGCCGACGTGCTGGTGCTCGACACCGCCCACGGTCACCAGGAGCGGATGATCGACGCGGTCCGGATCGTCCACTCCCTGCTGGAGGACGCCGGGCTGTCGGTGCCGATCGTGGCCGGCAACGTGGTGACCGCCGACGGCACCCTGGATCTCATCGAGGCCGGGGCGGACGTGATCAAGGTCGGGGTCGGGCCCGGCGCGATGTGCACCACCCGCATGCAGACCGGCGTCGGGCGGCCGCAGTTCTCGGCGGTGCTGGACTGCGCCACGGCGGCGGAGGAGGCCGGCCGCTCGGTCTGGGCGGACGGCGGCGTCCGGCACCCCCGCGACGTCGCGCTGGCGCTGGCAGCCGGGGCCGGGGCGGTGATGATCGGCTCCTGGTTCGCCGGCACCCATGAGTCGGCCGGGGATCTGCTGCACGACGCGGACGGGCGCCCCTACAAGGAGTCGTTCGGCATGGCGTCGGCCCGCGCGGTCCGGGCGCGCACCCGCGACCAGTCGCAGTACGAGCGGGCCCGGGCGGCGCTGTTCGAGGAGGGCATCTCGTCCTCGCGGATGTACCTGGATCGGCAGCGACCCGGCGTGGAGGACCTGATCGACTTCATCGTCGCCGGGGTGCGCTCGAGCTGCACGTACGCGGGCGCGCACGATCTCGTGGAGTTCGCGCGCAACGCCGTCGTGGGCGTCCAGTCGGCCTCCGGGTTCAATGAGGGACGGCCGCTGCACTCCAGCTGGTAGGGGCCCGCGCGGACCCCGTCGTGGGGGTCTGGGTGTACGTACGGGGGCGATCCTGCGTGCGATGGGCGTATCAGGGGGCGGCTCCGGGACTCCTAACTCCCGAGAGAGCACCTTGGAGGACGCCATGAACCAGTTCCGTCGCCTCGTCGCGGCCGCCGCCATCGCCGTGGCGACGGTCCTGTTCACCAGCCTGGTGGCCGACGCGATGCCGCGGACCGAGACCCATCAGGTGGTGATCTCGGGGCGCCTGGTCTATGGCGAGTAGCCCCCGCCCGGTGCCGGGCCGGTCCGTTCAGCGATTGCGCGGGTGCTGGCGCGCTCGGCGCTCGTTGCCGTGGCGGTAGTTCCCGGTGAGTCTGGCCATCAGCAGCTGCGGGTCACCGCCCTCGACGTCGGCCAGGAACGCCTCCGCCCGCGCCCCCCGGAGCACGGTGGCCCGCACGCCGTGGTGGCTGAGGACCACCTCGCCACCCTGGACGACGTAGCTGAAACCGCGAGGGGTGCCCACGGCCACACCTAGGCGGTCGACGGGGTCGATGACAGCGCGCGATACGGATCGGCCATCGTGGCGTAGTCGTCCCAAGCGACGGCGGTGACGTCCGATCCGGACTCGGCGGCAACGAGCCGGTCGAGGTAGTAGTCCCATCCCGGGCCCACGTCGCCGACGGGGGTGTTGGCGGCCAATGCCTGATCGAACTCCAGGGTCGTCTCGTCCCCCGACTCCGTCAGGGTGAGCCGGACCGTCCACGGCGGGCCCTCAGGGGCGGCGAGTTCGAGCGCGAGCAGTCGGGGCGGCTCGCACGCCGTGATCGTGCAGGGAGCCGGCGGCGCACCCTCGGCCGTCATCTCGAAGTCGACGAGGCCGGTCGTCGGGTCGCCGCTCCAGGTACCGATCCATCGCGCCAGCCGCGACGGCTCGGTGATCGCGGCCCACACCGCCTCGATCGGTGCGCGGAAGACCCGCTCAAGCACCAGGTGCTGCGAGCCGTTGCGCTGGCGGATCGTGCCGGTTGGTTCCATGTGCTGCCTTTCGATGGTCGCGGACGGTGCGGCGCACCTCGAGGTCGAGGGCGTCGAGGTCGATCGCGGTGACGGGTGGCGCCGAGGCGGATGCCGCTGAAGCAAGGTCGTTGACGAGCGCCCGGACACCATCCAACGCCGCCGCCCTGAGGTGGTACCAGGTCTCGCGGCCCTGCGGCTGGGGGGTGACCAACCCGGCCTCCCTCAGCAGCCGCAGGTGCTTGCTGATCGCCGGCCGACTCATGGCGTGCTCGCCGCTCAGATCCACGACGCGGGCCGGAGAGGCCGCGAGCCGCCGCAGCAGCGCGCGACGGGTCGCGTTCCCCAGCGCCTCGAAAACATCCACGGTCAATAGTAACCGTTTCGTTACTAGTGAACCAGGCGTGCCCGGCGAGCAGGGGGCGCGCGCACGGCACGCCGACCGACGACGACGCAGCCAGGCGCCCGATGCCTGCCCTCACCCCAGCCGAGTCAGGGCCACAGTGGATGCCCCGCAAGGAAGAGGAGGGAAGGCGCGCAACG
>CAZBMH010000178.1:0-3751 GCA_964492685.1 uncultured Micropruina sp. | reverse complement strand
AGCCGCAGAACGTCGAACGGTTCATGGAGATCTGCGCCAAGTGGGACGTCCTGGCGACTGTGGTGGGCGAGGTCACCGACGGCGACCGGCTCATCATCGAGTGGCACGGCGAGGTCGTCGTGGACGTCGACCCGGCGACCGTCGCCCACGAGGGCCCCGTGTACGAGCGGCCCTACGCCCGCCCGGGGTGGATCGACGGCCTCAACGCCGACACGGCCAACGCCCTGCCGCGGGCCATCACCGGCGAGGAGCTGGCCGACACCCTGCTGCGCATGGTCGGCTCGCCCAACCTGTGCGACAAGTCCTGGGTGACCGACCAGTACGACCGCTACGTGCGGGGCAACTCGGTGCTGGCCCAGCCGGAGGACGCGGGCATGCTCCGCATCGACGAGGAGACCGGGCTGGGCATCGCCCTGGCCACCGACTGCAACGGCCGCTTCGCCCTGCTGAACCCCTACCTGGGTGCCCAGCTGGCGCTGTGCGAGTCCTACCGGAACGTGGCCGTCAGCGGCGCGGAGCCGGTGGCGATCACCGACTGCCTCAATTTCGGTTCCCCCGAGGACCCGGACGTGATGTGGCAGTTCTCCGAGGCGATCCTGGGGCTGGTGGACGGCTGCCAGGCGTTGGGCACGCCGGTCACCGGCGGCAACGTCAGCTTCTACAACCAGACGGACGGGGCAAACATCCTGCCGACCCCCGTTGTCGGGATGCTCGGCGTCATCGACGATGTGGCCGACCGCACCCCCTCCGGCTTCGCCCACGCGGGCGACGTCGTCCTGCTGCTGGGCTCGACCGGGGAGCACCTGTCGGGCAGCACGTGGGCCCAGGTGATCCACGACCACCTCGGCGGGATGCCGCCGATTCCGGACTTCGGCGCCGAGCAGGCCCTGGGACGGGTGATGATCGCGGCCGCCAAGGCGCGGCTGCTGACCTCGGCGCACGACCTGGCCGACGGCGGCCTGGCTCAGGCGCTGGTCGAGTCCTGCCTGCGGCGCGGGCTGGGGGTCTCCGTCCGGCTCCCCGAGGGGCTGGATGGCTGCGTGCAACTCTTCTCCGAGTCCCCGGCGCGGGCCCTGGTGTCGCTGCCGGCCGCCCACCTGGACGCCTTCGAGGCGCTGTGCGCCGACAACGGCGTCCCGTCGGCCCGTTTGGGTGAAGTGACCGGCGAGGGTAGCGTCACGGTGGTGGACCTCTTCAGTCTCCCCCTGAGCGACCTCCGGGCGGCCTGGGAGGCCCCGATCCCACGCGCCATGCACGTCGACCACTGACACTCGGACCGCCCCTCCGAAAGGACCATCACGATGACCACGCCCGCCAACCCCTGGGAACGACCGGTCGAAGCCGATGTTCCGGCCTCGGACGACCCCATCGCGGCCTCGGTAGCTCCGCTCGCGGCTGACGTGACCGCCGCCCTTCCGGACGTGCAGACGAGTGGCGAGGAGCGCTTCGCCGACGACGTCGCCACCGATGAGGGCATGCCGTTCCTGAACGGCGGGGGCGAGAACGCCTCGCGGCCGGCGGAGGCCTGGACCCCCACTGCCCCGGAGCCCGACGAGGCGGCCTCGACCTCCACTGCCCCGGAGCCCGACGAGGCGACCTCGACCCCCAGCGCCCCGCAGCCGAGCGAGTCCGCCTGGACCCCCACCGCCCAGCCCGAGGATGCCCCCACCTGGGCCGAGCCCGCGGGCCCGTCGCTCGACCTCGGGGCCGCTGCGGTCGCGGACGTCCGGAGCACCGACTTCGAGGTCGCCGGTGTGCCCGCCGCGCCAATTGATCAGACCCCGGCCGTTCCCACGCAGCTCGACCTGCCGCCGCTGCCCGCCGTCGACGGGGGTGCGTCCCCGACGTCGCCGAGCTACGCCCAGCCGTGGTCCCCGGATGCCGCGGCGGGCTATGGCCAGCCGCCCGCTGCCCCCTCGGGTCAGCCGAGCTACGGCCAGCCCCAGCCGGGCTACGGCCAGCCCCAGCCGACCTATGGCCAGCCCCAGGCGGGCTACCCGACGGGACCGGCCGCTCAGCCCTCGCCGTACGGCGCCCCCGGGGCGTTCGTCCCGACGCAGCCGCCGGCTGCGGCGTACCCGCCCCCGCAGCAGTCGTTCCAGCAGCCCAGCTACGGGGCCCCCTACCAGCAGCCGGGGCCCTACGGCCCCGGGGCTTTGGCACCCCAGTCGTATGCCGGCCAGGGCGCGTCGCAGCTGAGCCCGTCCGACGACGCGACCTACGCGTCAATGGCGCACTGGCTCGGGATCCTGTTCGGGTTCCTCGGGCCCCTCATCGTCCTGCTGATGCAGGGGAGCAAGAGCCCACGGGTCCGCGCCGCGGCCGTCGAGTCGCTCAACTTCCAACTGACGCTGCTGATCGGCTACTTCGTCTCATTGATCCTGCTGTTCTTCGTCGTCGGCTTCTTGGGCTTCCTGGTGCTGCCGCTGCTGCAGCTGATCTTCCCGATCATGGGCGCGCTCGCCGAGAACCGCGGCGAGAGCTACCGCTACCCGTTCAGCATCCGGATGGTGAAGTAGCCCGATCAAGGGGGCACGGTGCCCACGGGGAGCCGACGGCGGTCGGCCCCCGCGCTCGGCCGCTAGAGTGACCACGTGCTTCGCCCTGATGGTCGCCTCAACCACGACCTGGACGACCTCGACAAGGGTCCCAAGGACGCCTGTGGGGTGTTCGGTGTCTGGGCCCCCGGCGAAGAGGTCGCCAAACTGTCCTACTACGGCATCTTCGCGCTGCAGCATCGCGGCCAGGAGTCGGCCGGCATCTCGGTCAGCAACGGCGAGCGGATGATGGTCTTCAAGGACATGGGGCTGGTCTCCCAGGTGTTCGACGAACCCACCCTCAACTCGCTGCACGGCTTCCTGTCGATCGGCCAGTGCCGCTACTCGACCACCGGCGCCAGCGTCTGGAGCAACGCCCAGCCGACCTTCCGGGCGACCGAATCGGGCGGGCTCGCGCTGGCGCACAACGGCAACCTGACCAACACCGACGAGCTGGAGGCCTGGCTCAAGGAGCGGGACGCCAGCCAGGAGGTCCCACACAAGGACCGGATGGACTCCACCAGCGACACCGCGATCGTCACCGCGATCATGGCCACCTACTCGCATCTGGGTGCCCACGCCGCCGCGCTCGAGGTCCTGCCTCGCCTGCGCGGCGCGTTCTGTTTGGTCTTCATGGACGAGCACTCGCTCTACGCCGCCCGCGATCCGCAGGGCATCCGTCCGCTGGTTCTCGGACGCCTGGCGAACGGCTGGGTGGTCTCCAGCGAGACCGCCGGCCTGGACATCGTCGGCGCCACCTTCATCCGCGAGGTCGAACCCGGCGAGCTGATCACCATCGACGAGGGCGGCCTCCGCTCCGACCGGTTCGCCCAGGCCGACCCCAAGGGGTGCCTGTTCGAGTACGTCTACCTGGCCCGCCCCGACACGCTCATCAGCAACCGACGGATCCACAGCGTCCGGGTCGAGATCGGCCGCACCCTGGCCATGGAGTGCCCGGCCGACGCGGACCTGGTGATCCCCACCCCCGAGTCCGGCATTCCCTCGGCCATCGGCTACGCGGAGGCGTCCGGCATCCCGTACGGGCTGGGCCTGGTCCGCAACGCCTACGTGGGGCGGACGTTCATCCAGCCCTCGCAGACCATCCGTCAGCTGGGCATCCGGCTGAAGCTCAACCCGCTGCGGGACGTCATCGCGGGCAAGCGCCTGGTGGTGGTCGACGACTCGATCGTGCGCGGCAACACCCAGCGCGCCCT
>CAZBMH010000177.1:0-3769 GCA_964492685.1 uncultured Micropruina sp. | reverse complement strand
CTTGGTCACCTGCACCAGCACCGACTGGCCTGACTTGAAGACCTTCTCGACCTTCTTGTCCTGGCCGGTCGCTCCGAAGGAGGCCCAGTCGACCTCGCCGGCGTAGAGCACGGCGTTGCGGCCGCGTCCGATGTCGATGAACGCGGCCTCCATGCTGGGCAGCACGTTCTGCACCTTGCCCAGGTACACGTTGCCGATCAGCGAGGTCGCCGACGCGCGGTCGACGTAGTGCTCCACGAGGATGCCGTCCTCGATCACGCCGATCTGGGTGTAGCCCTCGGCCTGGCGGATGAGCATCTTGCGATCCACGGACTCGCGGCGGGCCAGGAACTCGGCCTCGGACAGGATCGGGGCCCGGCGGCGCCCGGCAGCCCGCCCCTCCCGACGGCGCTGCCGCTTGGCCTCCATCCGGGTCGAACCCTCGATGCCGGTGACCTCGTCGCTGGCGCTGCGGCCCCGGCGCGGCTCCCGGACCCGGACGACCACGTCGCTCGGGTCGTCCTCGGCCCCGGCGGTGTCCTCACCACGACGACGGCGGCGACGGCGGCGGCGCGACGTGCCCTCCGCGGGCTCGTCGGCGGCCTCGCCGTCAGCGCCCTCGGCGGCCTCGGCCCCCTCGGCGGGCGCGTCCTCGTCCTCGTCGGCGGCCTCGCCGGCACCATCTCCCTGGCCGCGACGGCGGCGGCGGCCGCCCCGGCGGCGGCGCCGACGGCGGGGGCCGTCGCCGGACTCCCCGTCCTCGGCGTCATCGGCGTCCTCGTCGGTGGCGTCCTCGATGTCCTCCGCGTCCGCCTCCTCGACGGCGGCGTCGTCCTCGACGGCGTCGGTGACGGCCACCTCCTCGACGGCCTCCACCTCGATCGAGTCCTCGCCGATCAGCAGGATGGCCTCGTCCTCGTCCTCGGCGGGCGCGGCGATGGCGGCGGCCAGGTCGTCCAGGACGGCCTCGGCGTCGGCGGCGCGGCGGCGCCGCCCGCGGGCCGGGGCCTTCTTGACCAGCTCGTCCAGGCTGTGGGCGACGTCATCGGCGGGCGCGGCGACGGCCGGCGCGGTCGCGCGCGTGGCGCGGCGGCGGGCCCGCGGGGCCGGCTCCGGCTCGGCGGCGGGCGCCTCCTCGACGACCGGCGCCTCGGGGGCCGGCGCCTCGGCGGGCGCCTCGTCCTTCTTGACGCGGCGGGCGCGGGTGGCCCGGGCCGGCTTGGGTGCCTCGACCTCGGCGGCAACCTCTGCCTGCACCTCGGCGGCCGTCGCCTCGGCGGGGACCTCGAGGGACGGCTGCGCGGCGGGAACCTTGGGGGGGCCGGCCGGGCGGCTGGCGGAGCGTCGGCGGCGCGGTTGGGCGGGAACGCCCTCGTCGGGGGTGACGGTAGCCGGAACGTCGGAATCGAGCATGTGCTCTCCTTCACGGCACCCAGTGGGTTGCCGTACGAATGCCATCGAGATGACTAAGCCTGTAGAGGGCGGTGAGAGTGGCCCCCGCGGTCGATGGTCGTCGCGGTTGGGTCGCCCGAGCTGTCACCTCGGCTGCAGTCACCTGGAGGGGAGAAACGCCCCACCTGGCCTCGATTATGGCACACCCATCCAGACCACCGCCGGAGCGGCGCGGGCGGGTCGCCGGGCGACCGGGCCATGACAAGGCCTAATCGAGGACGACGGGCTCCCCGGTGAACGGGTCAATCAGGCGGTCGTCGGCCCAGTCGCCCTGCGCGAGCCGGTGGAACAGCGGCGTCTGGGTGGGATGGAACCCCTCGGCGACCACACCCAGCGCGGTCATCACGTCGTCGGGCCGGACCAGCGGCACCAGATGCCGGGCCAGCAGCCGCAGCGTCTGATCGTCGCGCACGCTCAGCGCGAGGATCGCGCCGCGGGCGTCGAAGTCGCGCCGCCCGGTCTTGGTCATCCGCTGGACGGGCACCGCCTCGGCGGCGAGCAGGGCGGCGACGGCCTCGTCCATCAGCTCGCGGGCAACCCCCACGACCTGGATGTCCCAGGCCGAGACTGTCAGCGAATCGGCCAGCGAGCCCGCGCCGGCGGTGACGATCGCGGTGATGGCGAAGCCGTCCGGCAGTGCGGCGTTGAGGGCCGCACGGATCTCCTCGGCGTCGCGCACGTCGGCCAGCCCGATCTCCAGGTACTCCGCCTCGGTGGCGGCCCCGGTGGGGCTCGCGTTGGCGTACGAGATCCGCGGATGCGGTGAAAACCCGGACGAGTAGGCCATGGGCACCTCGGCCCGGCGGAGCGCGCGCTCGAAGGCCCGCGAGAAGTCGCGATGGCTGGCGAAGCGGGCCCGGCCGGTCTTGGCGTAACGCAGCCGCAGCCGCTGGACGGGCGGGGCCTGCTGTTCGGGCTGCTGACGGGGACTCACGACCGCCTACCTTAGCCTCAGCTGACGCAGAACTCGTTGCCCTCGGGGTCGGTCATCGTGATCCAGCGATGCGGCCCCTGCTGCCCTGACCACAGGAACGTCGCGCCGCGACCCTCCAGCGAGGCCCGGGTGGCCTCCGGATCGCTGCCGGGCGCACCGCGGACGTCGAGGTGGATCCGGTTCTTGACCACCTTGTCCTCCGGGACCTCCTGGAAGAGCACCCGGAGCCGCTCGGGGGAACCCAACTGGTCGCCCGGCGTGATGGCGGCGGCCCCGCGCCACACCAGGCCCCCGCGGTGCGTCTCGGTGTCGGCCTCGGTGGCGAAGCCCTGGTCGATCATCGAGCGGATGAAGGCCGGGTCGCTCGGCTCGACCACCCAGCCGAGGGTCTCGGCCCACCAGTCGGCGAGCACGTGGGCGCGGCGGCAGTCCACGGCCACTTGAATGTTCAACGCGGTCATGCAGCGAGCCTCCTCGTGTGGTCTCCCCGGCCGCGGGCGGGTCGGGATCGCCGATCAGCGGACGATCAGCGGCAGCAGGTTCTTGCCGGTCGGGCCGATCTGGATGGCGGTGTCCATCTGTGGGCAGACCCCGCAGTCGTAGCACGGGGTCCAGCGGCAGTCGTCCACCTCCGCCTCGTCGACGGCGTCCTGCCAGTCCTCCCAGAGCCAGTCCCGGTCGAGGCCGGAGTCCAGATGGTCCCAGGGCAGCACCTCGGCGTAGTCGCGCTCGCGGGTGGTGTACCAGTCGAGGTCGACCCCCGTCCGGGCGAACGCCGTCTCGCAGGCGTTCACCCAACGGTCGTAGGAGAAGTGTTCCGACCAGCCGTCGAATATCCCGCCCGCGCGGTAGGCGGCCTCGATCGCCGCGCCGACCCGGCGATCGCCGCGGGACAGCAGCCCCTCGATCTGGCCCGGCTTGCCGTCGTGGTAGCGCATCCCGATGGCGCGGCCGTAGCGCCGGTCGGCCCGGATGGCCTCCCGCAGCTTCATCAGCCGGGAGTCGATCACCTCCGGCGAGGCCTGGCCGGCCCACTGGAACGGCGTGTGCGCCTTGGGGACGAAGCCGCCGATCGACACGGTGCAGCGGATGTCGCGGGTGCCGGACACGCGGCGCCCGGTCTCGATCACACGGGCCGCCAGCTCGGCGATCTGCAGCACGTCCTCGTCGGTCTCGGTCGGCAGGCCGCACATGAAGTACAGCTTCACCTGGCGCCAGCCGTTGCCGAAGGCGGCCGCGACGGTATTGATCAGGTCGTCCTCGCTGACCATCTTGTTGATCACCTTGCGCAGCCGCTCCGAGCCGCCCTCGGGTGCGAACGTCAGCCCCGAGCGGCGCCCGTTGCGCGACAGCTCGTTGGCCAGGTCGATGTTGAACGCGTCCACCCGCGTGGACGGCAGCGAC
>CAZBMH010000176.1:0-3851 GCA_964492685.1 uncultured Micropruina sp. | reverse complement strand
GTCGACGGCGCCCTCGGCATGGGCTACGGCGTCACCTCGTCCTCGCTGCTGCTCTTCGTCGGCCTTTCGCCGGCCGCCGCCAGCGCCTCGGTCCACCTGGCCGAGATGGGCACCAACCTCGCCTCCGGCGCCTCGCACTGGCGCCTGGGCAACGTCGACTGGAAGCTGGTCTGGAAGATCGGCGTCCCCGGCGCGGTCGGCGCCTTCGCCGGGGCCACGTTCCTCTCCCAGCTCTCCACGGCGGCCGCCAAGCCGGTGATGTCGGTGATCCTGGGCCTGCTCGGCATGTACATCCTGCTGCGGTACGCGTTCAAGCCGCCCCGCGTCTCCCGCGCCCGAACCTCGCCGCACAGGGCCGCCTTCCTGATCCCGCTCGGGCTGGTCGGCGGGTTCGTGGACGCCACCGGCGGCGGCGGCTGGGGTCCGGTCTCCACCACCTCGCTGCTCAGCGCCGGCAAGACGGCGCCGCGCACGATCATCGGCTCGGTGGACACCTCGGAGTTCCTGGTGTCCACGGCGGCCAGCGTCGGCTTCATCACCAGCCTGGGCGTGATGGGCATCGACCTTCCGATCGTCCTGGCGCTGTTGCTGGGCGGCCTGATCGCGGCGCCGGTGGCCGCCTGGCTCGTGACGAAGATGCCCGCCCGGGTGATGGGGGTGGCCGTGGGTGGGCTCATCATCATGACCAACGTCCGCACCCTGTTCTCCGCCGCGAATCTGTCCACCGAGCAGGCCACCATCCTGTTCACCCTGATCGCGGCCGTCTGGCTCGGGTTCACCGCCTTCGCCGCCCACCAGCACAACCGGGCGACGCGGGAGCAGGCGGCCGAGGAGCTGGCCCGCGAGACGGAGTGGTCGATTTGAGCGCCCGCCCGTTCGCCCCGCCGGCGCTCGTCCTGGCGGTTCACGGCACGCGGTCGGCCGAGGGGACGGCCGTCAACCACGCGCTGCGCGACACCGTCGCCGCCGCCCTGCCGGGCGTCCGGGTGGAGCTCGGCTGGGTCGACCTGCACACCCCGCCCCTGGTGGACACGCTGCGCGAGCTCGGCCCGGCCGTGGTCGTCCCGGTGTTCCTGGCGCCCGGCTACCACGTCCGGCACGACATCCCGGCGGCGATCGCGGCCGCCGGCGGGCGGGCCGTGGTCACCGAGCTGGTCGGGCCCCGTCTCGTCCCCGCCCTGGTCGGCCGCCTCGCCGAGACGGACGGACCCGCCGACGCGGTCGTCCTGGCCGCCGCCGGGTCGCGCTGGCCCAAGGCGGTGGCCGCCGTCGAGCGGGCCGCGGCGGAGCTGCAGGCGCTGATCCGGCGTCCGGTGGTGGCGGGCTTCATCACCGCCGCCCAGCCGTCGGTGACCGAGGCCGTGGCCCGGTTGCGCGGCCAGGGGCATGACCGCGTGACGATCGCGTCGTGGCTGCTGGCACCCGGCGAGTTCGCCGGCCGGTTGCTGCACGCGGGGGCGGACGCCGTCACCACGCCGCTGGGGATTCACCCGATCCTCATCGACACAATCCTCACGCTGTACCGCGAGGCGGAGACCCCGACCCTTGACCAAGGGCAGAAGATAGGCTGGATCGGCTCACCCGAGCCCGCGAGAACAAGAGAAGAAGCGATTCGATGACTGACGTTCGTACCGTCGACCGAGTGGTGATCCGCTTCGCCGGGGACTCCGGCGACGGCATGCAGCTGACCGGTGACCGTTTCACCGCGGACGCGGCCGTCCACGGCAACGACTTCTCGACGTTGCCCAACTATCCGGCCGAGATCCGGGCACCGGCCGGGAGCCTCGGCGGCGTCTCCAGCTTCCAGGTCCACTTCGCCGACTACGACATCCGCACCCCGGGCGAACACCCGGACGTGCTGGTGGCGATGAACCCGGCCGCCCTGAAGGCCAACATCGGCGACCTTGCCAAGGGCGGCACCCTCATCGCCGACAGCGCGGACTTCACCAACCGGAACCTGTCCAAGGTGGGCTACGCCACCAACCCGCTGCTGGACGGGTCGCTCTCGTCCTACCAGGTGCACGCGATCGACCTCACCGGCATGTCGGTGGGCGCCGTCGCCCCGTTCGGCCTCGGCCGCAAGGACGCCTCCCGCACCAAGAACATGTTCGCCCTGGGGATCGTCACGTGGCTGTACAGCCGCCCCACCCAGGGCACGCTCGACTTCCTGGCCGCCAAGTTCGCCAAGAAGCCGGACATCCGCGACGCCAACATCGCCGCGTTCCAGGCCGGCTACCACTTCGGAGAGACCGCGGAGCTGTTCGCGGCGCGCTACGAGGTGGCTCCCGCACCCATGCGGCCCGGCACGTACCGCCAGATCAGCGGCAACAAGGCGTTGGCGCTGGGCCTGATGGCCGGGGCGGTCAAGTCGGACCTGACGCTGTTCCTCGGCGCCTACCCGATCACCCCCGCCTCCGACGTGCTGCACGAGCTGTCGCTGGCCAAGGACCAGGGCGTCATCACCTTCCAGGCCGAGGACGAGATCGCCGCCATCGGGGCGGCGCTGGGCGCCTCGTACGCCGGCTTCCTGGGGGCCACCAGCACGTCGGGCCCCGGCATGGCGCTGAAGATGGAGACCATCGGGCTGGCCACCATGCTGGAGCTGCCGCTGGTCATCTGCGACATCCAGCGCGCCGGGCCGTCCACCGGCCTGCCCACCAAGACCGAGCAGTCCGACCTGTGGCAGGCCCTCTTCGGGCGCCACGGCGAAGCCCCGGTCCCGGTGCTGGCGGCGCAGTCCCCCGGCGACTGTTTCGACATCGCGGTGGAGGCCACCCGGATCGCGCTGCGGTACCGCACGCCCGTGATCGTGCTCACCGACGGCTACCTGGCCAACGGCGCCGAGCCGTGGCTGGTCCCGGACGCGGCGGCCATGCCGTCGATGGACCCGGACTGGGCCACGGAGCCCAACGGCGCCGACGGGTCGTTCCTGCCCTACCTGCGCGACGAGCGGCACGCCCGCCCCATCGCGGTGCCGGGCACCCCGGGCCTGGAGCACCGCATCGGCGGGCTGGAGAAGGCCGACAAGACCGGCAACATCTCCTACGACCCCGCCAACCACGACTTCATGGTCCGGGCGCGTCAGGCGAAGGTGGACGGGATCGTCGCCGACATCCCGCCGCTGCACATCGACGATCCGTCCGGCTCGGCAGGGGTCCTCGTCGTGGGCTGGGGTTCGTCGTACGGCCCCGCGTCGGGCGCGGTGCGGCGGGTGCGCGCGAGCGGCCGCAAGGTCGCCCACGTTCACCTCCGCCACCTCAACCCGCTGCCGGCCAACCTGGGCGAGATCCTGGGCCGCTACTCGCGGGTGATCGTCCCGGAGATGAACCTCGGCCAGCTGGCCTTCCTGTTGCGGGGCCGCTACCTGGTCAACGCCGAGTCCTACGGCCGCGTCCGCGGGCTGCCGATCTCGATCACCGAGTTCGCCGCCGACCTGACCGCCATCGTCGACGCCGAGGAGGCACGATGACCGCCCTGTCCGGCCTCAGCGGTGTTCCGCTGGCGCTGACCCCGCTCAACCGCAAGGACTTCACCTCCGATCAGGAGGTGCGCTGGTGCCCCGGCTGCGGCGACTACGCCGTCCTGGCGGCGTTCCAGGGCATGATGCCGACGCTGGGCATGAAGCGGGAGAACACCGTCATCATCTCCGGCATCGGCTGCTCCTCCCGGTTCCCCTACTACGTGGACTGCTACGGGATGCACTCGATCCACGGGCGGGCCACCACCATCGCCACCGGGGTGGCCATCACCCGCCCCGACCTGAACGTCTGGGTGATCACCGGCGACGGGGACGCGCTCTCGATCGGCGGCAACCACCTGATCCACACGCTGCGCCGCAACGTGAACCTGAC
>CAZBMH010000175.1:0-4042 GCA_964492685.1 uncultured Micropruina sp. | reverse complement strand
GGAAGCGCGGCATCAGCAACACCTCCTCGTGCTCCACGTGCACGCACTCCACCGGGATCATCGCGCGGCGCATTCCGGACTCCCCATCTCACGGGCCGGGCACCGAGACCTCAGCGCGTGGCCTCCTGCGTCGCAGGTCTAGCACAGATCACAGAATGCTCACTCGAACCCTTGCCCAACCGACACACGCGGCCGCTCGAATGCTACGGTGGGCGTGCCGGCTCCGAAATACACCCCCAATGAGAGAACCGACAAAATGATCTCTTTGAAGAATTCCAAGGCAGCGCTCGTCGTGGCCGCTTCAGTCACCCTGGCCATCGGCGTTTCCGCGTTGCCGGCGAGCGCAGCGAGTTCCAGCGGACAGAAGTGGGTGAGCTGCGACGCGGCCACGACGACCACCATCGTGACGCTGAGCCACACGTCGGGCGCCCTCAAGTTCACTCAGACTGACACCGGCGCCGATCTGAACAACTACAACTGGGCCACGTCCTCTCGTGGCAACAACCTCTCCAAGAAGGCAACGACGGATGGACACACCGTCTCCTGGACCGGGGTGAAGGCTTCCAACTACACATTCAAGGTGCGACCCGTGACGAGCAAGGACTGCAACTGGCCTTGGCTGGGCGAGGGGGACACCCTGGAGACGTACACCGCCAAGACAAACCAGTGAGCTTGAGAACGAGAAGAGCGGAGAAGGGTGGGAGCGTCGGCCGAGCTGGCGCACCCATTCTGATCCGCTCGGCAGGGAAGAACTTCTTCATTGCTGCTGTGGCTTTGGTGGCGGGGTGCTCCGGCACCGCTGGCCTGTCCGCTGAGGATCCGGTCTTCGCTGGCCTGGATCGCGGCACAACAGAGGAGGTTCTAGCCTCTCCCGTGGCCAAGGAGAGGGTGGCAGGAGATGGCCAGGCGGAGATGCGAGCGCGATATCAAAACATCGTGCGAAATTTCTATGCCTGCCGCTCGGCTCTTTCGGTTTATCAGGAATGGGTAGCCTCGGGTGTCGCGCCCAAATTCCCCAACCAGCCCGTTCCGGCGAACCCGGCGATGTGGGCCGAGGATGAGGACCGGGACGTCGCCGACTTCAAGGAGGCGGCCGCCAGCGGGGACATCGAACGGCTGCGCAGCGAACTCACGAACGAGAGCGGGTGCGGGCACTGGGTGCCTGCCAAGATGGGGGACCTGACCGGCCCCACCGTCGGCGACGTGGTGAGGGGCTGACATGGCCGGTTCGTTCCGACTGGGCGGCCTCCTGTTGGCCGGGCTGCTAGCAGTGGCCGGGTGCGTGAGCCCCGCGCCGCCTGCCACGCCGTCGGCGACGAGCCAGTCGAGCTCCACTGATGGCGATCCCTCCGCCCCGCTGGAACTGGCCCCCAGCATCTTTAAGGTCACCTACCGCCTCGATGCCGCCGTGGCGGTTTCATCGCGCGTGCTCGTTGATGTCCCGGCCGGCCTGTCCTTCACCTCGACGGGACGCTTGGGGGCGGACGTTGAGCGGGGGGCCGTCATCGGCAGGATCGCGGGTGATCCGGCGACCGTCCGGTCGTTGACCGCGCCCGACGTCGGCACCGTGGGGCAGTCTCGGCTAGCGGTGATCCGGACCCGCGAGGGCGTGGTCCGCGCCCCGGTCTCCGGACGGCTGGTCCACTCGTCGACGCCGACGATTCGCAGCAACGGCCTGGATCTAGTCGCGGAGCTGACCCCGCTGCAGGTGCTCCGCTACCGGGGCCTGGCCTTCCAGGCGCAGGGCTCGGTGGAGACCGTCCTGGGTCAGCAGCGGGTGGGCTGTTCGGCCCTGTGGATCGTGAGCGGCGACCCCAAGACCGGCATCGGCCAGTTGCATTGCCGGCTGCCCGCATCGGTGGAGACGGCGGCGGGGCTGCCGGGCATCCTGACGCTGGAGGCGGCGGAGCAGCGGTCGGTGATCGCGGTGCCGCTGCGCTACGTGGGCCTGGACGAGTCCGGAGCGAACTACGTGGTGTCGGTGGTCAAGGGTGGCACGTCAGTATCGCGACCTGTCGTCGTCGGGCCGACCGACGGCGTCCGCCGAGTCATCGTCAGCGGTGTCCAGGCGGGCGACGTTTTGGCTGTGGTGGGCGAGAAGTGAGTGAACCGGTCTCGGTGCTCGACGAGGTCACGGTTGAGTACGAGGTGCCGAGCTGCCCCGCGGTAGTCGCCCTGGACCGCGTTTCGCTGACCGTTCGCCGGGGGGAGTCGATGGCGGTCCTGGGACGCTCGGGTTCCGGCAAGTCCACCCTGATCGCGGTGCTGTCGCTGTTGCGGCAACCCACCACGGGCACGCTGGCCATCGGGGGTCGTCTGACCGCCCGGCTGGGCGATCGCGAGCTGGCGCGGCTGCGGTCGCGGTTTGTCGGGACGGTGTTCCAGAGCTTCCATCTGGACCCCGGCTTCACGGCCTCGGAGAATGTGATGCTCCCCTGGGTGTTCGGCGGTTCTCGCCGGCGGGCGACCGCCCGCGCGCACGCCGCCGACCTGCTCGCCCTCGTGGGCATCGGCGAGTTGGCGGCCCGCAAGACGGGCCAGATGTCCGGCGGGCAACGGCAGCGAGTGGCGATCGCGCGGGCCCTGTTCAACGATCCGCTGCTGCTCGTGGCCGACGAGCCGACCGGGAACCTGGACGAGGCCACCGCCGAGAGCGTGGCCCAACTGCTCTTCGGACTGCCGCGCGAGACGGGTACCGCCGTGGTCGTCGTAACCCACGATGAGCAGATCTCGGCCCGCGCCGACAGCGTGCTGCGCATCAGCCAGGGCCGCGCCGCGTTGGAGCCCCGGCCATGAGGCTGCTCGCGCTGTCCGTGAAGGTCAACCTGGCTTCACGGCTGAAGTTCCTCCTGCTGATGCTGCTGATCGCGATGGCCACCCTGGTGTTCCTCGGCGTCCAGGAACTCTCCCGTGCTTCGACGACCAACCTCGATGAGGCGCTGACCACCGACCTGGGGACCCAGGGCAGCTACACCGTCGAGGTCAGCCCCGCCCTCGGGCTGACGCGGGCGGACATCGTCGACCGGCTGCAACGAGCGCTCCCGTCGTTCGGGCCGATGCGGGTGCTGCTAGCCGGCCAGCTTCCGGAGACGACGCCGGTGTGCCCCCCGTACGAACAGCTGCTCGCCGTCCCGCTTGTCGTGCTGTACGACGCCGGCGGCGAGCCCGCCCCCTTCGATGCGTCCGCAGGACTGCCAACGGAAGCCGACCTGTGCCTGGCCGGTTTGGTGATCCCGAAGGAGGCCCTGCGGCCCCCCACACCCGCCGAGGCAACCCTGTTCGGGCCCAGCTCCTTCTTCCTGGATGCCGAGTTCGCCGATCAAGTCCGGCTGACCTCGACCAAGCCGGTGCGGTACGCCATCGGTCTGGTGTCCGGCCGCTCCCAGGACGAAACCGAGGGCGTCCGACTGGCGTTTCGGGAGGCGTTCGCCGCGGACGCCCTCCATGCCGGCGTCGAACTGAACGACGCCCTCGCCATCGGACGCATGGATGGCGGCCCCCAGGTCCGGGCGGCCACCGACGGCATCCGCCTGGTCTATGCCCTGATCGGATGGGGCGTGCTGTTGGTCGGCGGGCTCGGCCTGCTGGTCGCCGAACTCATCGTGCTTCGCGACCGGAACTGGTTCTTCGGCCTGGCGCGAGCCGTCGGGGCGACGCGCGCCGCCGTGGCCGCCCTGATCGCCCTGGACATCGTCGCCGTCCTCGTGGCGGGCGTCGCCCTGGCCGTCGGCATCGCGCTGGCCGCCGGACCGCTGATCGAGGCCTTCGGCCAATCCGCCTTCGGCACGACCCTGCGACTCGTGCGCCCCGACGCCCTGCTCGGCCTCGGTGGCGGGGCCGCCCTCATGCTGCTACTCGGCGCCGCCTACCCGGCCTGGAGGGCCACCCGGCTCGACCCGCTCGACGTCCTCGAACGTCGCTAGCCGGGCGCCCGAGGAGCCCGCACCGCGGCCCTACCGGTCCTCCAACCCCCACGGCGAGCCGTAGCCCGCCGGCTTCGGGGCCGCCAGCAGCTCCAGGAACGGGACGGCGTCGAACGCCT
>CAZBMH010000174.1:0-4098 GCA_964492685.1 uncultured Micropruina sp. | reverse complement strand
GGCCTCCAGGCGCGGCTCATGAGCCAGGCGCTGCGGAAGATGACGGGGGCGCTCTCGCAGGCGGGCACCACCGCGATCTTCATCAACCAGCTCCGCGAGAAAATCGGCGTGATGTTCGGCTCCCCGGAGACGACCACCGGCGGCCGCGCGCTGAAGTTCTACTCCTCGGTGCGCCTCGATGTCCGCCGGATCGAGACCCTCAAGGACGGCACCGACATGGTCGGCAACCGCACCCGGGTCAAGGTCGTGAAGAACAAGGTGGCGCCGCCGTTCAAGCAGGCGGAGTTCGACATCCTGTACGGCTTCGGCATCAGCCGCGAGGGCAGCCTGATCGACCTCGGCGTCGAGAATGGCATCATCCGCAAGGCCGGCGCGTGGTTCACCTACGAAGCCGATCAGCTCGGCCAGGGCAAGGAGAACGCCCGCACCTACCTGAAGAAGAACCCCGACGTGGCCCTCGAGATCGAGCGCCGCATCCTCGCCAAGCTGGGCATCGGCCAGGTAGGCGAGGTTCCGCCGGGCATCGACCCGGTGACCGGTGAGGTGGAGTTCTGAGCGTGGCAACCCGCTTCGGACGAGGCCGGGCGCCCGAGCTCGATCCCGACGCCGACCCGATTGAGGTCGGCCGAGAGATCGCGCTGCGGGCGCTGACCGTCCGCGACCGTTCCCGGGCGGAGCTCGCGGCGGCGTTGGCCCGCCGCGGGGTGCCGGCCGAGGCCGCCGAGACGGTGCTGGAGCGGCTCGGCGACGTGGGCCTCGTCGACGACGAGCAGTTCGCCGCGGCGTGGGTCGCGGGTCGGCAGCGGCGCAACACCTCCGCCAGGGTGCTTCGTCAGGAGTTGCGGGCCAAGGGGATCGAGGCGGAGCTGGTCACCCAGGCGATGGACGCGCTGCCGGAGGGGGCCGAGCTGGCCGCCGCCCGGGCGCTGGTGGCCAAGCGAGCCCGCTCCCTGGGGGGCGTTGACGCGGCGGTCCGGCGTCGGCGGCTCGCGGGCCAGCTGGCTCGCCGGGGCTTCGGCCCCTCGATCATCGCGACCGTGCTCCGTGAGGGTGCCGCCGAGGAGGCGGCCGAGCTGGACGGCTACCTCGACCTTGACGACGAGCCTGACGCGCTGGGCTGACCGGCGCCCGATGGTCGGTGCGGTCCCGGGGAACCTGGCCGACGTCCCGAGGAACCGGTCGGTATCGGCCGAGTGAGCTTGAATCGCCTCGTCGGGCGGCATAACCTGCCACCAGGTGTGTGCGACACCGTTGAACCTTGTGACACGTTGAACGAAGCCGGGGACTCACCCCATCGACAGCAGCCGCGATCGTCGGCGGCAGCGTCCGGTGAAAGCCGGGGCAACGTGCTGTCAGGGGTTCGGCTGGAACCCCGAGACGTCGCACCGCCCCCGACTCAGTGGGAGGTGCCCCGATGGATACGACAACCCTGTTGACGGTTGTTGCCGTCGTCCTCGGGGTCGTCCTGGTCGGATTGACCGGCGTCGTGGTGTGGGTGGTGAAGAACCAGCAGCGGGAGCAGAAGCAGGCCCGTCGCGCCGTCGAGCAGGAGAAGTCGCGGCTGCAGGCGCTGGTGGCGAAGGTCGATCCGGCGACCCGCCGCGCCGAGGCCGAGGACGTCGTCAAGTCGGCCCGCTCGGAGGCGGAGCGGATCCGCACCGACGCCGAGCAGCTTCGGGCCTCACACGAGAGCGCCACCCGCCAGGAGCGGGAGGAACTGCGCCGCGAGCGGCTGGACATCGACCGCCGGGAGCGACGGATCATCGAGCGCGAGGACATCGCGGCCGGGCTGTCGCGCGACGTCGAACATCGGGAGCTGGCGCTGCGGGCGCGCGAGGTCGAGGTCGCCGAGCACGAGGCCGAGCTGAGCCGCGCCGACGAGGAGCGCCGGTCGCAGCTGGCGAAGGTGGCCGGCCTGACCGCGGACGAGGCCAAGGCCGAGCTGATGGCGCAGGTCGAGCACGAGGCCCGGCTCCAGGCGGTTCAGCTGAGCCGTGAGATCGAGGCCGAGGCCCGGCGCACGGGCGAGCAGCAGGCCCGCACCATCATCGTGGGCGCCATCCAGCGGCTCGCGAGCGAGATGACCACCGAGTCGGTGATCTCCACCGTCCCGTTGCCCAGCGACGAGATGAAGGGCCGGATCATCGGGCGCGAGGGCCGCAACATCCGGGCCTTCGAGCAGACCACCGGCGTCAACGTGATGATCGACGACACCCCCGAGAGCGTCCTGCTGTCCTGCTTCGACCCGGTGCGACGCGAGGTGGCGCGGCTGACGCTCACCGAGCTGGTCGCCGACGGGCGGATCCACCCGGCCCGCATCGAGGACGTCTACGAGCGGAGCAAGCGCAAGATCGACGAGCTGTGCGTCCGGGCGGCCGAGGACGCGGTGGCCGAGATGGGCATCACCGACCTTGACCCGGGGCTGCTGCCCACGCTCGGGGCCCTGCAGTACCGGACGTCGTACGGTCAGAACGTCTTGAAGCACCTGGTGGAATGCGGCCACCTGGCCGCGCTGATGGCCGCGGAGCTCGGCGTCGATGTCGCCATCTGCCGGCGGGCGGCGTTCCTGCACGACATCGGGAAGGCGCTGACGCACGAGGTCGAGGGGTCGCACGCGAAGGTGGGGGCCGACCTGGCGCGGCGCTTCGGCGAGCACCCGGACATCGTCCACGCCATCGAGGCCCACCACAACGAGGTCGAGCCCCGGACGGTCGAGGCGCTGCTCACCCAGGCCGCTGACGCGGTCAGCGGCGGCCGTCCCGGGGCGCGCCGCGAGAGCCTCGAGGTGTACGTGAAGCGGCTGCAGCGGCTGGAGGAAATCGCCCGCGGCCACGCCGGCGTCGACAAGGTGTTCGCGATGCAGGCGGGCCGCGAGATCCGGGTGATGGTGGCCCCGGACAAGGTGGACGACGCGGGCGCTCACCTGATCGCGAAGGACATCGCCCGGCAGGTCGAGGAGGAGCTCACCTATCCGGGCAACATCCGGGTCACCGTGGTGCGGGAATCCCGCGCCATCGAGCTCGCCCACTGAGCCCCCGCGGGATTCGGGGCGTCCGGGGCGGACGGGTAGGCTGACCCACCGTATGACTACGACAGCGCGCACCTACGAGGTGATCACCTACGGGTGCCAGATGAATGTCCACGACTCCGAGCGGATCTCCGGCCTGCTGGAGGAGGCGGGCTACGTCCGCGCGCCCGAGGGCGACCAGGCCGACGTGGTGGTGTTCAACACGTGCGCCGTGCGGGAGAACGCCGACAACCGGCTCTACGGCAATCTCGGGCACCTGGCGCCGGTGAAGCTGAAGCACCCCGGCATGCAGCTGGCGGTGGGCGGGTGCATGGCGCAGAAGGACCGCGAGACCGTCGTGCGCAAGGCCCCCTGGGTGGACGTCGTCTTCGGCACCCACAACCTCGGCTCGCTGCCGATCCTGTTGGAGCGGGCCCGGCTCCGTCAGGAGGCGCAGGTGGAGATCAAGGAGGCCCTGGAGGACTTCCCGTCCCACCTGCCGACGCGCCGCGACTCGGCCTACGCCGCCTGGGTCTCGATCTCGGTCGGCTGCAACAACACGTGCACGTTCTGCATCGTCCCGGCGCTGCGCGGCAAGGAGACCGACCGCCGTCCGGGCGAGATTCTGGCCGAGATCGGCGCGCTCGTCGACGAGGGCGTCCAGGAGATCACCCTGCTGGGCCAGAACGTCAACGCGTACGGCGTGGAGTTCGGCGACCGGACCGCGTTCGCCCGGCTGCTGCGCAGCTGCGGCGAGGTCGAAGGGCTGCGCCGGGTCCGGTTCACCTCGCCGCACCCCAAGGACTTCACCGACGACGTGATCGCCGCGATGGCCGAGACCCCCAACGTGATGCCCAGCCTGCACATGCCGCTGCAGTCCGGCTCCGATGCCATCCTGCGCACGATGCGCCGGTCCTACCGCTCCGAGAAGTTCCTGGGCATCCTGCAGCGGGTCCGCGACGCGATGCCGCAGGCGGCCATCACGACCGACATCATCGTCGGCTTCCCCGGCGAGACCGAGGCGGAATTCCAGACCCCGATGGACGTGGTGCGCGCGGCCAGGTTCTCTGCGGCCTTCACGTTCCAGTAAT
>CAZBMH010000173.1:0-4117 GCA_964492685.1 uncultured Micropruina sp. | reverse complement strand
GGGCCGCTTGTTCAGCGTCGGGGTGGGGAAGTCGCACACGTAGCCGCGGATCTGGCCGCGCTCCAGCGCCTCGATCAGGGCCGGCTCGTCCACGATCGGGCCGCGGGCGAAGTTGAGCAGCACCGCGGACTTCTTCATCGCAGCGAGCTCGGGCGCGCCAATCAGGCCGCGGGTCCCCTCGACCAGCGGGATGTGCAGGCTGACCAGGTCGGCGCGCTTGAGCAACTGCGGCAGCGACGTTACGTGCTCGACGCTGCTGGAGAGCTGCCAGGCGTGTTGGACGGTGATGCCCGGGTCGTAGCCGAGCACCTTCATACCCAGCGAAACGGCCACGTTGGCGACCTCGACGCCGATCGCGCCGAGGCCGACCACCGCGAGCGTGCGGCCGGGCAGCTCGAAGCCGACGAACGCCTTCTTGCCGGCCTCGACGGCCGCGTCCATCGTGGCGTGGTCGCCGTCGAGGCGGTGGGCGAAGGCTGCGGCGTCGACGATGTTGCGGGCGGCCAGGAAGAGGCCCGCCACCACCAGCTCCTTGACGGCGTTGGCGTTGGCCCCAGGGGTGTTGAACACCGGGATGCCGCGGGCGGAGAACTCGGCGATCGGGATGTTGTTGGTCCCGGCTCCCGCGCGGGCCACGGCCAGCACGGAGTCGGGGATGACGGCGCCGTGCAGGCTCGCGGAGCGCACCAGCAGCGCGTCGGGATCGGTCAGATCGCCGCCCAGCTGATAGCGGTCCTGCGGCAGGCGGGACGTACCCGCATGGCTGATGGCGTTGAGTGTCTTGATGCGGAAGACCATGGTGTTTGTGGTGAGCTCGGTGATCGCCGGACGTGCCGACATCAGCCGTGAGTGCGCTCGAACTCCTTCATGAAATCGATGAGAGCGTGGACGCCTTCGATCGGCATCGCGTTGTAGATGCTAGCCCGCATCCCCCCCACCGAGCGGTGACCGGCCAGGTTGGTGAGACCGGCCGCGGCCGCCTCGGCGACGAACGTCGTGTCCAGCTCGGGTCGGGCCATCAGGAAGGGCACGTTCATCCACGAGCGGGAGTCCGGGGCCACCGGGTTGGCGTAGAACGGGGAGGCGTCGATGAAGCCGTACAACGCCTCGGCCTTGGCCCGATTCCGTTCGCCCATGCCCGCCAGGCCGCCGTTGGCCTTCACCCAATCGAGGACGAGCCCGAGCAGGTACCAGCTGAACGTCGGCGGGGTGTTGATCATCGAGTCGTTGGCGGCCTGCACCGTGTAGTCCCAGACCGTGGGGGTCGACGGCCGGGCCTTGCCCAGCAGGTCGTCGCGGACGATGACCACCACCAGGCCCGAGGGCCCCATGTTCTTCTGGGCGCCGGCGAAGATCACGCCGAACTTCGACACGTCGATCGGGCGCGACAGGATCGTCGAGCTGAGGTCGGCCACCAGCGGCACGTCGCCGGATTCGGGGACGTAGCCGAACTCGACGCCGCGGATGGTCTCGTTGGGCGTGTAGTGCAGGTAGGCGGCGTCCGGGTTCACCTGGAAGGAGCCCGCGGCCGGGGCCTTGACGAAGTTGCCGGGCTTCTCGTCGGCGATGACCCGGACGTCGGCGTACTTCCTGGCCTCGGAGATCGCCTTGCTCGACCAGTCGCCGGTGTTGAGGAATTCGATCGTCTGGCCGGCCGCCGACAGGTTCAGCGGCAGGGCCGCGAACTGCCCGAAGGCGCCGCCCTGCAGGAACAGGCAGCGGTAGTTGTCGGGGACCCCCATGACCTCGCGCAGCGATGCCTCGGCGGCGGCGGCCGCTGCCACGAATGCCTTCCCGCGATGGGACACCTCCATCACGGACATGCCCGAACCGTCCCAGTCCAGGAGTTCCTCGCGGGCGCGGGTGAGCACCTCGAGCGGCAGCATGGCGGGACCTGCGGAAAAGTTGAAGACGCGCATACCTGATTCTTGCACCGCCCACCGGAGATGTCCCGCCCCCCGGGTGCCGCGGACGGCCTCAGAGGCCCAGCGGCATCCGTGCTAGCTCGTCGCGGGCCTCGTCGTCGGCGACGATCTCGACCCGGGCGGCGTCTCGGCGTCCCGAGAGCAGCATCATCAGCTCCGTGGGCGGCCCGATCACGGTGGCGATGCGGCCGCCGGCGCCGAAGCGCAGCGGCTCGGCCGCGGTATCGGAGCGCTCCAGCACCACCGCGATCGGGGGGCGGCGCAGGCGAAACCTGCCCAGGCCCGCGACCTGGCGCCACAGCGCGTCCTCCAGCGCCGGATCAGTCGGGTGCGGCTCCAGCTGCGGATTGGCCCGGCGGACGTCCTCGCCGTGCACGTAGTACTCCACGGTGTTCGCGGCCTCGTCCGCGCCCGGCAGGCCGAAGGGCGACAGCCGCGGCGGACCGACTCGCAGTGCGGCCACCAGCTCGTCCAGGCTGAGCAGGCCCCGTACCTCGAGGCGGCGCCGCTCCAGCCGTCCGGCGAGTCGCGGCACCACCAGGCCGGCGGCCAGATGGGACTCGTTCTCGCGGAGCCACAGGTGGGCCGCCAGGTCATGAACATCCCACCCCTCACACAGGGTCGGGGCGCTCGGGCCGGCCTGGCGCAGCGCGTCGCAGGCGAGGGCTCGTTCGGTCTGGGCATGAGGCATGAGTGCACAGTAGCCCTGTCACAATGGCCCGATGAAGCTGGATCCGGGCATCGCCGCGCTGCTCACCCGCAACCCCGACGGCCTGGTGCCGGCCGTCGTGCAGGAGGCGTCGACCAAGGACGTCCTCATGCTGGCGTGGGTGGACGACGAGGCGCTGGCGCGGATGCTGGCGACCAGGCGTGGCACCTATTGGTCCCGCAGCCGGCGCGAGTACTGGGTGAAGGGCGAGACCAGCGGCCACGTGCAGCACGTCCGCGACGTGCGGCTCGACTGCGACGGCGACACGCTGCTGGTCGTGGTCGACCAGACCGGCGGCGCCTGCCACACCGGCGACCACACATGCTTCGATGCCCGCCCCCTGCTGGGGGAGTCGTGACGAGCGCCGCCCGGGTCACGCTGGCGCCCGACCTGCCCGGTTTCCTGGCCCAGGCCGCCGAGCGCCGGGTGATCAGCGTCCACACCCGGTTGCTCGCCGACGACTACACGCCGGTGGGGCTCTACCACCAGCTGTGCGGCGAGCGTCCCGGCACGTTCCTGCTGGAGTCGGCCGACAACGGCATGTGGTCGCGCTACTCGTTCGTGGGGGTGTCCGCCGCGGCCACGCTGAGCGAGCACGACGGCCAGGCGGGCTGGACGTGGTCCGACCGCGAGGTGGCCGGCCTGCCCACCGGGGGCGACCCGCTGGTGGTGCTCGCCGAGACACTGGCGGCGCTGCACACCGAACGCGACCCGGCGCTGCCGCCGCTGGTGTCGGGGATGGTGGGCTACCTCGGCTACGACGTCGTCCGGCGCCTGGAGGTGCTGCCGGACGGCAACCCCGACGACTTCGGCATCCCCGAGCTGGCGATGCTGCTCGTCACCGACGTCGCGGTGCTGGACCATCACACCGGCGAGGTGTGGCTGATCGCCAACGCCATCAACTTCGACGACTCGGCCGAGCACGCCGAGGACGCCTACCGCGACGCCTGCCGCCGGGTCGAGGCCATGGTGGATCGCCTCAGCGCCCCCGCCGAGCCGCTGGTCGCCGTGCGGGCCGAGGCCCAGCCGGCACCGGTGAAGCGGCAGCGGCAACCCGAGGAATTCCGGGCGGCGGTCGAGGCCGCAGTCGAGGAGATCCGCGCCGGCGAGGCCTTCCAGATCGTGGTCAGCCAGCGCTTCGAGGTGCCCTGCTCCGCCGACCCGCTCGACGTCTACCGGATCCTGCGGCGGAGCAACCCGAGCCCGTACCTCTACCTGCTGCGCCTGGACGGCCTGGCGATCGTCGGGTCCAGCCCGGAGGCGCTCGTCACGGTCGAGGACGGACGGGCCGTCACGCACCCGATCGCCGGCAGCCGGCCGCGAGGCACCACCCCGGCGCTGGACGCGGCGCTGGAGGCCGAGCTGCTGGCCGACCCGAAGGAGCGCGCCGAGCATCTGATGCTGGTGGATCTGGGCCGCAACGACCTGGGGCGGGTGTGCCGCCCGGGCACCGTCGAGGTCATCGAGTTCATGAAGGTGCGCC
>CAZBMH010000172.1:0-4122 GCA_964492685.1 uncultured Micropruina sp. | reverse complement strand
TGTACCAGGAGATCATCCTGGACCACTACCGCGAGAAGCATCACAGCGGCCTGCGGGAGCCGTTCGAGGCGCAGGTGACCCACGTCAACCCGTCCTGTGGCGACGAGATCCTGCTGCGGGTTCACCTGGAGGGGGAGCGGGTCGTCGACGTGTCCTACGACGCGGTCGGCTGCTCGATCTCGCAGGCGTCCACGTCGGTGATGACCGATCTGGTGATCGGCGCCAGCGTGGACGAGGCGCTCGCCCTGGGCGACGACTTCTCGCAGATGATGCACTCCCAGGGGAACATGACCCCCGACGAGGAGCGGCTGGAGGACGGCATCGCGTTCATCGGCGTGGCCAAATTCCCGGCCCGGGTGAAGTGCGCCCTGCTCGGCTGGGCCGCCCTCAAGGACGGCGTCGCCCAGGCGCTCACCGCGCAGGAGGGGAGCCGTTCCGCGGCCGATCCCTCGACGAACAACGACAGAGGAGACCACCGATGACCGCCGAACCCCGCCCCTCGGACCTGGTCCAGGACACCTTCCCGGACGCGGACGCCCCCGTCGGCATCGCCAATCTCGAGGACATCGAGGAGGCCATGCGCGACGTGGTCGACCCGGAGCTGATGGTGAACGTCGTCGACCTCGGCCTGGTCTACGGCGTCCACGTGGATGACGAGAACAACGCCACCATCGACATGACGCTGACCTCGCCGACCTGCCCGCTCACCGACCGGCTGGAGTACGACACCCACATGGCGCTTGAGGGCCTGGTCAACTCGGTGACCATCAACTGGGTGTGGCTGCCGCCGTGGTCGCTCGACGCGATCACAGACGACGGGCGCGAGCAGCTGCGCGCCATCGGCTACAACCTCTGACGCCAGAATCACGTCGGTCGCGGGTCTATGCTCGGCCACCATGGACACCGACGAGCAGGAGAGGCGCGCCGGGATGGCCGAGATCGCGGCCGCGACGGGCGTCTCGATCTCGACGGTGTCGCGGGCCCTCAGCGGGGCTGCCGGCGTGTCGGTGGCCAAGCGGGCCGCCATCGTGGCGGCCGCCCGCGAGGCGGGCTACCTGGTGCCGGAACCCACGCTCCCTGCCCGACGTCCGCTGCTCCGGGCCCGGATCACCGCGGTGCTTCCGGAGCCGGATCGATGGGTATTCGGCTCGATCCTGGCAGGCCTGCATGACGTCCTGAATCCGGCCGGGCCCGCGCTCACGGTCTACCAGGGGCCCTCCGCCTCGGAGCGAGCCCGGATCCTCGACTCCGCGGCGCTGGGCAAGCGGGCCGATGTGGTGATCCTGGTGCCCAGGCCCCCCGATGTCCCCCGCGAGCGGCTCGCGCGTCTCGGCGTGCCGGTGATCGTCGCGGGTTCCGTGGTGCCGGACTTCCCGAGCGTGGGGATCGACGATGTGGCGGTGGGGGAGCAGGCGACGAATTACCTGATCAACACCGGGTACCGGCGGATCGCCTTCGCCTCGTATACCGACCACGAGGGCACCCCGGGGGTTGCGTCCCGGGGCCGGGGCCAGGGGTTCGTCCACAGCATGGAGCGGGCCGGGCTCGATCCCACCTGGCGGCTCCAGGTGCCCTTCGGGCCCGGGGCGGGCCAGGCCGCGGCCGAGATGCTGCTGGCTGGTGACCAACTGCCCGAGGCGCTGGTCGCGGCGTCCGACGAGATGGCCGCCGGGATGATGTCGGTGTTCCGCCGGGCCGGCGTCCGCATCCCCGAGGACCTGGCGATGATCGGGGTGGACGACCACCCCGTGGCCGAGCTGATGCAGTTGACGACGATCGCCCAGCCGGCCCGCGAGCAGGGCAGGGTGGCCGCCGAGATGGCGCTTCGGGCGCTGGCCGGGCGGCCCGCCGGCGAGGCCACAACGCTGCCCACCCGGCTGATCGTCCGGGAGTCGACCCGGCCACGCCCGCCTGGGCCACGGCCCTAAGGTGCCGTCATGACATCTTCGTCCACGCCCCGGTTGGTGGTTGACGAGTCGCGGCTGGCGGCCAACATCGAGCGCGCCGCGCGCTGGGCGGACGAACGCGGGATCACGCTGCGGCCACATGTGAAGACCCACAAGGTGCCCGAGATCGCGCGCCTCCAGGTGGCGGCGGGTGCCCGGGGTGTCACGGTGGCCACGCTCGGCGAGGCCGAGGTGTTCGCTGACGCCGGCTTCACCGATCTGTTCATCGGGTATCCGCTCTGGCTCGACGCCACCAGGCGGGCGCGGCTGGCTGCCCTCGCGGAGCGCGCCACCGTCCGCGTCGGCTGCGACGGCGTCGAGGCCGCCGGGCGGCTGACCGGGTTGAGGGTCGCGGTGCTCGTGGAGGTCGACTCCGGGCACCATCGCAGCGGGACCGCTCCCGGGGCCGCGGGCGAGGTGGCCCTGGCGGCGGCGGAGGCGGGGCTGGACGTCCTCGGCGCCTTCACGTTCCCCGGCCACTCCTACGCGGGCCCGGCGGCGACGCGTTCCGCCGCTGTCGACGAGCAGGCGGCCTTGATCGAGGCGGTCGCCGCCCTGCGCGGGGCGGGCATCGAGCCGCGGGTGGTCAGCGGCGGCTCCACGCCGAGCCTGCCGTTCACCGGGTCGGCGGCCACCGAGGCCCGGCCCGGGGTGTATGTGTTCAACGACGCCCAGCAGTGGGAGCTCGGCACCTGCGAGCCCGACGACATCGCCCTGACGTGCCACGCCACCGTGGTCAGCCACGCCGGCGGCCGCATGGTGCTGGACTGTGGCTCCAAGATCCTGGGCGCGGATCGGGCGCCCCACGCCAGCGGGTTCGGTCGCCTCCTGGACGACCCCGAGGCCCGGATCGGGATCCTCTCGGAGCATCACGCCGTCGTGATCGGCGGGACGCGGCGCCCGCTGGGCAGCATCGTCCGGGTGGTCCCCAACCACGTCTGCAACGCGGTGAACTTGGTGGACGAGCTCGGGCGCTCGACCGGCGGCCGGTGGTCGGTGGCCGCCCGAGGACGCAACGGCTGAAACCGGATTCGGCACCTCTGCCACTGCAGCCGGAGGGTCCGGAGCCCCATGGTTGGTGGCGATGTCCATCCGGACGTCCCCACGCTGACGCCGCGGCCGGGTTCGCCGGGTGACGACGATGCCTACCGATGCGACAACGGTGAGGCGGCCGGTCGTGGTCCTCTGCCACCGGTGGCTCAGCCGATCAGGACGACCTCGACCTCAACCACGGGCGCGGCGGCGCTGACCGGGTAGTGCTGCACCGTGAGGTAGTCGCCGACTGCCACCGAGGCCGGGTCGGGTCCGGCGTGGGCGAACGCGCTGAGGTCGGCGGCGGCCAGCGCCTCCTCGGGGACGTCGAGGGGGACGGTGGTCCGGCCGCCGTCGGTCAGCATCGCCTCCCCGCTGGCGAGGGTGACCGCGGCGGCGTCCGCGAACGAGGTGTCCCGCACCTCCACCCGGAGCGGCAGCCCGGCGGCGGCGACGGGGTGGTGCACGCGAACCTGGATCTCCATTCGGGCACTGTAGCCGCGTGCTCCGTCCGGCCCCCGCGGCGACGAGTTTGGTTCAGCCCGGCGGGTAGGCGAAGATTGCTGATCGTGTTGGTTGCGCGAGAGGTCGAGGTCCGGGCGGGTGCCCGGTTGTTGCTGTCCCCGGTCTCGTTCCAGGTGGGGGCGGGCGACCGGGTCGGCCTCGTGGGCCGCAACGGGGCCGGCAAGACCACGCTGACCAAGATCCTCGCCGGGGAGGCGCTGCCCGCCGCGGGGCAGATTCAGCGCTCCGGCCAGATCGGCTACCTGCCCCAGGACCCGCGGACCGGCGACCTGGAGATGCTCGCCAAGGATCGCATCCTGTCCGCGCGCGGGCTGGACCAGGTGCTGCGCCGCCTCACCACGTACTCGGTGGCCATGTCCACCAGCGAGGGCGAGGAACAGGACCGGGCGATGGCGTCCTACTCCCAGGCCGAGGCCGAGCTCGCCGCCGCCGGCGGCTACGCGGCGGAGTCGGAGGCCGCCCGGATCTCGGCCAACCTCGGGCTGCCCGACCGCGTGCTGCACCAGCAACTGCGCACCCTCTCCGGCGGCCAGCGCCGCCGCGTCGAGCTGGCGCGCATCCTGTTCTCGGGCGCAGACAACCTGCTGCTGGACGAGCCCACCAACCACCTCGACGCCGA
>CAZBMH010000171.1:0-4150 GCA_964492685.1 uncultured Micropruina sp. | reverse complement strand
GGGTGCTGGCCGCCTGCGGCATCGACACCGACGTCTACTCCGGCTTCGCCTTCGGGATGGGCATCGACCGCACCCTGATGTTCCGCAACAACGCCGCCGACCTGCGCGACATGGTCGAGGGCGACGTCCGCTTCAGCCGTTCCCTGAAGGGGGTCGCCCGATGAAGGCACCGGTGTCCTGGCTGCGCGAGTATGCCGCCCTCCCCGAGGGCCTGACCGGCCGCGAGCTGGCCGAGGCGCTCATCCGGGCCGGCCTCGAGGTCGAGACCGTCGAGGAGGCTGGCGCGGGCGTCGGCCCCCTGGTGGTCGGCCGCGTGATCGACTTCGTCGACGAGCCCCAGAAGAACGGCAAGGTCATCCGGTGGTGTCACGTCGACGTGGGCGCCGCGCTGGCCCCCGACGTCGCGCCCGCCCCGGTGGCCGATCGTCCGCTGCCCGAGGGGGTGCGCGGCATCATCTGCGGCGCGCACAACTTTGCCGTCGGCGACCTCGTCGTGGTGGGGCTTCCCGGCACCGTCCTGGCCGGCGGCTTCACGCTCACCTCCCGCAAGACCTACGGCCACCTCTCCGACGGCATGATCTGCGCCGAGGACGAGCTGGGCATCGGCGAGGACCACAGCGGCATCATCGTGCTGCCCGCCGACGCCGGCCTGGTGCCCGGCGACGACCCCAGCGGCCACCTCGGCCTCGGCGACGACGTCCTCGACATCAACGTGTCGCCGGACATGTCCTACTGCCTGTCGATCCGCGGCCTGGCGCGCGAGGCCGCCCTGGCCTACGGGGTGCCGTTCACCGACGTCATCACGCTGGCCACCCCGGGGGCGACCGAGGCCGGCTACCCCGTCCGGTTGGCGGACGAGTCCTGCCCGCTGTTCGTCTCGGTGACCGTCACGGGCATCGACCAGACCCGGCCCACCCCGGCATGGCTGGTGCGGCGGCTGCAGCAGGCGGGGATGCGGTCGATCTCGCTGGTGGTCGACATCAGCAACTACGCGATGCTCACCACCGGGCAGCCGAACCACACCTACGACGCCGACCGGCTTCGCGGGCCCATCGTCGTCCGCAAGGCGGTCGCGGGCGAGACGTGCACCACCCTCGATTCCGTCGTGCGCACCCTGGTGGCCGACGACCTGCTGATCACCGACGACTCCGGCCCGATCGGGCTGGCGGGAGTCATGGGCGGCGAGACCACCGAGATCCGGCCCGACACCGTGAACGTGGTGGTGGAGGCGGCCAGCTTCGACCCCGCCACCATCTCCCGGTCGATGCGGCGCCACGGGCTGCCCTCGGAGGCGTCCAAGCGCTTCGAGCGCGGCGTCGACCCGCAGGCCGCCTACGCCACCGCCCATCTGGTGGCCGCTCTGCTGGCCGAGCTCGCGGGCGGAACCATCCAGGCCGCCGAGACCGTCGCCGGCCAGCCCCCGGCGTCCCCGTCGCAGCGGGTGGCCGCGGACCTCCCGTCCCGCATCCTCGGGATGGACGTCGCCCCCCAGCGGGCGGCCGCCATCCTCCGCTCCTGCGGGGTCGAGGTGGTCGAGTCGGGCGACGAGCTGCTGGTCACCCCGCCCAGCTGGCGCGGCGACCTGCGCGACCCCTACGACTACGTGGAGGAGGTCGGCCGCAAGCTCGGGTTCGACCAGATCCCGTCCGTGGTGCCGGCCGCCCCCGTGGGGCGCGGCCTCACCCGGACCCAACGCGGCCGCCGCGCCGTCGGCCAGGCGCTGGTCGCGTCCGGCTTCGTCGAGGCGCTGATCTTCCCGTTCCAGTCCTCCGACGAGCTGGACCGGCTCGGGCTGGCGGCGGACGATGATCGGCGCGCCCTGGTGCGGCTGGCCAACCCGCTGTCGGAGACGGCGCCCTGCCTGCGCACCACCATGCTGCCCGGCCTGCTGGCCGCCGCCCAGCGCAACGTGTCCCGTGGCCTGGACGACGTGGCGCTGTTCGAGCTGGGCAGCGTCTTCCTCGCGGGTTCGGGCGAGCCCGCCCCCAGCCCCGGTGTGACCGGGCGCCCCAGCGAGGCCGAGCTCGCCGCCATCGAGGCGGCGCTGCCGCGGCAGCCCAGGCACCTGGCGGCCGTGGTGGCGGGGCAGTGGCGTCCCGTCGGCTGGCAGGGCACGGCCGAGCCGGCCGGTTGGCAGCAGGTCTTCGCGATCGCGGACGTGGCGGCCCGCGCCGTGGGCGCGACGCTCACCCGCATCCCGGACGAGCGGGCCCCCTGGCACCCTGGCCGCTGCGCGGCGCTGGTCGTCGCGGGGGAGACCATCGGTCACGCCGGCGAGCTGCACCCGACGGTGTGTCGCGCCTTCGGGGTGCCGCCCCGGTCGGCGGCGCTCGAACTCGACCTCGACGCGTTGCTGCGGCTCGCACCCGGGCCGGGCACGATCGCCCCGGTGTCGGGTCACCCCGTCGCCAAGGAGGACGTCGCCCTGGTGGTCGCCGAGTCCGTGCCGGCGGGCCTCGTCCGCGACGCCCTGATCGAGGGGGCCGGGCCGCTGCTGGAGTCGATCCACCTGTTCGACATCTATCGCGGCGCCCCGATCCCCGAGGGCTCGAAGTCGCTGGCCTTCGCGCTGCGGTTCCGCGCCGCGGATCGGACCCTCAAGGAGGCCGAGATCAACGCCGCCCGGGACGCGGCGGTGGCGCGGGCCGGTCGGGCCTGCGGCGCGGTGCAACGCGCCTGAGGGAAATCTCGCGCACCGACCGGGGCGATTCCTCGCGGCGGGCCCGCAGTGGGGGTCGAGGTTCCTACGCTGGGGTTCTCCGAGCGGAAGGCATCACGTCATGAGAATCGCCCTGACCAGTGACCACGCGGGCTACCCGCTGAAGCTGGAGATCGCCGCCCTGTTGGCCGCCGACGGCCACGAGACCGTCGACTTCGGGGCGCCCTCGACGGCTCCCGCCGACCTATCCGACCACGTCTACCCGGCGGCGCTGGCCGTGGGCAGGGGGGAGTGCGAGCGGGGCATCTTCGTCGACGGCGTGGGCTACGGCAGCGCGCTGATCTCGAACCGGATCGCCGGCGTGGTGGCCGTGGTCTGCCAGGACCCGTTCTGCGGCTACCTGGCCCGCGCCCACACTGATTCCAACGTGCTCTGCCTGGGCGGCAAGATCATCGGCTCCGCGATCGCGCTGGAGATCGTCAAGACGTGGATGAGCACCGACTTCCTGGACGAGCCCAAGTACCGCGAGCGGGTCGCGAAGGTGGACGCGATCTCCCGGCGCCACCTGGTGCCCCTGGACGAGCTCAGCTGAGCGGCCCCGCGCCGGCGACGCCGGTCTCCCTCAGGCGCCGTCGGTCAGGTCCAGCGCGGCCACGGCGCCGATGATCGTGATGGCCGGCGGCCGGATCGCGGCCTCCTCGGCCAGCCCCGCCATCGTGTCCAGGCGTCCCCGCACGGTGCGCATCTCCGGCGATCCGGCGCTGGCCACCACGGCGGCGGGCGTGTCCGCGGGCAGGCCTGCCGCCAGCAGCGCCTCGCAGATCGCGCCCAGGTGGCGCACCCCCATCAGCACAACCAGCGTGGTGTGGGTCCTGGCCAGCGCGTCCCAGTCGAGGGTGCAGGCCACATCGCCGGGCGGAACGTGGCCCGAGATCACCGTGAACCCCTGGGACAGGCCGCGGTGCGTGACCGGGATCCCCGCCAGCGCCGGGGCCGCCGTCGCCGACGTCACCCCGGGGACCACCCGCACCGGCACGCCGGCCGCCTCGCAGGCCAGCCACTCCTCGCCGCCCCGGCCGAACACATAGTTGTCGCCGCCCTTGAAGCGGGCCACGCGACTGCCGGCCCGGGCATGCTCGATCAGCAGCGTGTTGATCCGCTCCTGCGGGGTGCTCGGCCCGCGGGGGATCTTGCCGACGTCGATCAGCTCGGCATCCGGACGGCACTCCGCCAGGCAGGCCAGCGGCGCCAGGTGGTCGTACAGCACCACGTCCGCCTCGCGGAGGGCGGCCAGGCCGGCCACCGTCATCAGCCCCGGGTCGCCGGGCCCGCCGCCGATCAGGGTGACCGTGCCCGCCGGCGCGGTCATCGGGCCAGCTCCAGGGCGGCGTAGGTGAGGACGATGGACGCCCCCGCCCGCACGATGGCGGTGACCGATTCGCGCAGGGCCGCGTCGCGGTCGAGCCAGCCCCGCTCGGCTGCCGCGCAGAT
>CAZBMH010000170.1:0-4239 GCA_964492685.1 uncultured Micropruina sp. | reverse complement strand
ACCCGCAGAAGGACCTGCCGGTCGGCATCATCGCCTCGCTGACCATCTGCACCGTGCTGTACTGCGCGGTCGCCCTGGTGGTCACCGGCATGGTTCCCTACGACAAGCTGGACCCGAAGGCCGCCCTCGCCAACGCGTTCGTCGCCCACGGGCAGGGCTGGATGGCCACCCTGATTTCGGCCGGCGCCGTCGCCGGCCTGACCACCGTGGTGCTGACCCTGCTGATCGGCGCCACCCGGATCATCTTCGCCATGTGCCGCGACAACCTGCTGCCCATGGGCCTGGCGAAGGTGCACCCGAAGTTCCGCACCCCCTGGATCATCACCACGATCGTCACCGCCGTCTGCACCGTGACCGCCGGGCTCACCCCGATCGGCATGCTGGAGGAGATGGTGAACATCGGCACCCTGTCGGCGTTCATCCTGGTGTCGCTGTCGGTGGTGGTGTTGCGCAAGCAGCGCCCCGACCTGCCGCGGTCGTTCAAGGTTCCGGGCAGCCCGTGGCTGCCGATCCTGTCGGCCCTGATCTGCCTGTACCTGACGATCAACCTGTCGGTGGAGACCTGGATCCGGTTCGTCGTGTGGCTGTTCATCGGCCTGGTGGTCTACGCCCTCTACGGGTATTGGAACTCCCGTCTGGCGACCGGACGCCCGATCAACCCGGACATGGCCGCCCTCATGGCCTCGGGGCACGCCCCGCACAACGCCGACGACCTGAAGTAGCCCGACGAAGGATGCCGGATCCACGGGCCGGCGAAACGGCGGGGGGTGGGCACTGTGACGTGCCCGCCCCCCGTCGCATCCCCCCGGCCCCGGGCCGCGCCTTGTGGGGCGACACGAGGCACCGGGGAACCACCGAGCGGAGAGTGGACGCCCGGTCGATCAGCGGCCGTCGGGTTCCCGGACGGCGGGGATGGCCAGCATGGCGGGGAACACGAACGCGGCCACCGCGAGCAGCGCGTGCAGCACGCCCACCCGGTCGCCCAGGAGGCCGAGCAGCGGCGGGCCCGCGAGGAAGGCGAGGTAGCCGATGGTCGAGACCACGCTGAGGCGGGCCGCGGCGCGGGCCGGGTCGTCCGCGGCCGCCGACATCCCGACCGGGAAGCCGAGGGACGCCCCGAGGCCCCAGAGCGCGGCCCCCGCGAAGGCGAGGACGGGAGTTCCGAAGACCACCAGCAGGCTGCCCACGATCGACAGCACCGACAGCGTCCACAGCACCGCCTGCCGCCCGTAGCGGTCGAGCGCGTACGTGCCGCCGATCCGGCCGAGGGTCATGAACCCCAGGAAGGTCGCGAAGGCCAACACCCCCAGCCACGCCGGCAGGCCGTGACCCTTCACCATGGCGACGGCCACCCAGTCGTTGGCGGTGCCCTCGGCGAAGGCGGCAGCCAGGACGACCAGGCCGATCAACAGCGTCCGGGGCTCCAGCCAGGCCGAGCGCCCGCGGGGGGCTGCGGCGGCGCCCGGCTCGTCCGGGATCACGAGGAAGAGGCTCACGCCGTACCAGCCGGCCGCCAGCACCACGACGGCCATGAACCACAGGTGGGCCCAGAGGGGCACGCCCAGGAAGGTCAGGAGGGTTCCGATCAGCGCGGAGACGACGGTGGCGCCGCTGTAGGCGGCATGGAACCAGGGCATGATCGCGCGCCCCAGCCCCTGCTCCACCTGCGCGCCCTCGTGGTTCATCGCCACATCCCAGACGCCGATGCTCATGCCGGCGATGAAGTTGGCCGCCCAGATCACGGCGGCGCTGTGCCACAGGTCGGCGCCCAGCGAGCCGACCATGAGCCCCAGGGCGGTGCTCAGCACGCCGAAGCGCACGGTGCGACGCGTGCCCAGCGCTCGGATGATCCGCCCCGAGAGCGGCAGGCCCACCATGGAACCGGCCGCCATCGCCAACAGCAGCGTCCCCAGCTGGCCGGGGGAGAGCCCGAGGATGCTCATGACGTCCGGGAGCCGGGAGGCCCAGGAGGCGAAGGCGAGGCCCGCGGCCGCGAAGACGACGAACACGCCCCGCCGGGCGCGAAGCACGGCGGAGTGATGCAGGGTGGCAACGGACACGCGGCGGAACTCCCTCAAAGGCAGACTCGAATCGTTTCGATAGTATGGCCCGCGATGAAACCTCAGCAAGTTCAGGGACGCGTGACGCTGGCCGATGTCGCCCGCCGCGCCGGCGTGGCGCTGTCGACGGCCTCGCTGGTGTTCAGCGGGCGCGGCCCGGCCTCCCGGCCGACCACGGAGCGGGTGCTGCGGGCGGCCGCCGAACTCGGCTATCACGGCCCCGATCCCCGCGCCGCGCAGCTGCGCACCCGGCGCACGCGGGTCATCGGCGTCAGCTACGACGGCACCCTGTCCGGCGCGTTCGCCGACCCCTACCAGGTGGCCCTGCTGGGCGGCTTCTCGGAGGTCCTGGACGAGGAGGGCTACGGCCTGCTGCTGCTCCCCCAGGCACCCGACGCGGAGGACTCCGGGCTGTCCGGCCACGGCATGGACGCCGCGCTGTTCGCGATGTGCGGGGCCCTGCACCGTCCCGAGGTGGAGGCGTTGGCCGCCCGCGGGCTGCCGCTGCTGGGAACCGGGGCGCCGCCCGACCCGCGCGTGGTCCACCTGACCATCGACGACCGCGGCGGGACCGCCGAGGTGGTCGCCCACCTTCGCGCCCTGGGGCACACCCGGATCGGGCACGTCCTGATGCCGCTGGCCGAAGGCGCCCCCGCCCGGCTCATCACGCCGGTGGAGGCTCAGCAGTCCGACTACCTCGACACCCGGGAGCGCGCCGCCGGATTCCTCGACGCCGGCGGGTCGCCCGACCTGATGGCCGAGGCCACCGACCTCAGCGTGGCCGCCGGGGCGGCCGCGGCGGCGCTGCTGCTGGAGGTTGCCGATCCCCCGACCGCCGTGGTGTGCCAATCCGACCTGCTGGCCTTCGGCGCCATCCGGGAGGCGGAGGGACGGGGCCTGGTCGTCCCCGCGGACCTCAGCGTGGCGGGGTTCGACGGGATCCCCGCCCCCTGGTTCACCGGCCTGCTGACCACGATCGACCAGCGGGCCGCCGCCAAGGGCCGCGAGCTGGGCCGTATGATGCTCGCCCTGCTCCGCGGCGAACCCATCGCCTCCCAAGAGTTCCCCGTCCGGCTCCGCGTCGGCACCACCACGACCACCGCACCCAGGAGATCCCATGGCTGACTCGCCGCTCGGCCCGATCCTCGCGCTCGGCTCGGCCGTCACCTGGGGGGTGTCGGACTTCGCCGGCGGGATGCTCTCGCGCCGGCTGTCGGCCTTCGCCGTCGTCGGGGTGTCCCAGGCCCTGGCGCTGGTCGTCCTGCTCGCGGCGCTGCCCTTCGTGGGCCTGCCCGACAACGTCACCTGGCTGCCCTGGGCGATCCTGGCCGGCGTCGCGGGGGCGATCGGCCTGTCAGCCTTCTACCGCTCGCTCGCCTTCGGCACGGTGGGGGTCGTCTCCCCGATCAGCGCAATGGGGGCCGCCATCCCGGTGGGGATCGGGCTGGCCACCGGCGACGATCCCGGAGCGCTGCAGCTCGTGGGAATCGTGCTGGCCCTCGTGGGTGCGGTGCTGGCCTCGGGTCCCGAGCTTCGCGGCGAGGAGCACGTCAAGGCCCAGGCCGTCTGGTTCGCGGTGCTGGCCGCCGCCGGTTTCGGCGTCACCATGTGGGCCATCGCCCGCGGCTCGGAGAGCTCGCCGTTCATGACCCTGGTGGGGATGCGCAGCACCTCGGTGCTCGGCTTCGCCGTGGCGGCCCTGCTCGTCCGCTCGGTGGGGGGCGTCCGGTTGCGAGACCTGCCCGGCCTGGCCCTGCTGGGCCTGGGCGACGTGACGGCAAACGCCCTGCTGGGGATCTCCACCACGATGGGGCTCCTGTCGATCTCCGCGGTGCTGTCGGCGCTCTACCCGGTCGTCACCGTGGCCCTGGCCGCCGTGATCCTGCACGAGCGGATGAAGCCCATCCAGCTGATCGGCACCGCGCTCGCGCTGCTCGGGGTCGTCCTGATCGCCGTCGTTTGAGCCCACGCTGACGGCACCGCACCATCGGCCCCAGGGGCCGATGTGGGGCAATCCGGGGTGACCCTCTAGGCTTGTGGGGCGTCTGATCATCCGAAGGACGTCTTCACAGTCCTTTCAGGAGTCCCACCATGCCCCTCCGCGCCGACCTGCGCAACGTCGCCATCATCGCCCACGTCGACCACGGCAAGACCACCCTGGTCGACGCGATGCTCTGGC
>CAZBMH010000169.1:0-4259 GCA_964492685.1 uncultured Micropruina sp. | reverse complement strand
CCCGTCCCCGGCGGTCAGCTTGTGCAGACTCATCACACCCGCCTAACGGGGCCGCTGATGCCTCGGCGGACAGCACCCTCTGATGCGTTCGGACGTTCTCGGGTGGCAGGTGGTGCGATTGGCCCCCTGACTAGGGCATACCTTCGATGCAACAGGTGTGGAGGTCTCGAGGTTGAGGGGTTATGAGGGGGGTCGGACGGGTTCATCGGTGGTGTTGCAGTTGTGCGGGCAGGGTGTCGAACCAGGGGGACAGAAATGCAGACGTCCTCGGACTGCGAAGGCGTGATACCGGGAGGCGACGTGTCGGGCGACGTCAATCACGGTCGCCGGCAATCAGAGTCCGGAGAACGGGGTCTCCGAGAGAGTTGTCCGTGTGACGTGCGACCCTGAAGCTATGAGAAGTCATGGCCGAGGGGTCACTGATGAGCAGCCCTTGTGACGGGCGGACGTTTTGACCAACGCCCGACCGCGTCCGTCTGGGCAGCGGCCCGTGCTCGCGCCAGCGCCGATCGATGGCCTAGAGCCGCTCACGCCCCGGACCTTCCGGCGGTTGGCATGGCTTAGCCTGCGCAACGCACCCGCCAGCCCGTCCATCATGGCCGCGATCGGAGCCGTCGGGGGAGGGTTGGCGATTGGCTCAACCTTCATCGCCAGCCAGAGCGGCGCCTCGAATCCGTTCGCCGTCGCGGCAGTGGCCACGCCGATCGGCCTGGTTGCGTTCATCATCCTTGTCTGGCTCTTCCTGGCCATTGAACTCAGAAGCTGGTCGCGAGACGGCGGCTGGGTGGTCGGCTACTTCGCCGCCAACAGCAGCCAACTCGTACACCCCGTCGGCCGGGACTGGGTACTCACTGACCACTACACAGCCCATCGAGGACGAGGTGAGGCAGGAGCGTTCCGCCGGCACGTGTTCGCACATCTGGCGCGTGAGGCCGATCTGCATGGGGTCGGGATCCGCTTAGACACGAGAGTGCCAAAACTCGCTGATCTCTACGTCCGGGACATGCCGGGGCTCGAGTTGACAGCGACGCGTCGGGACAAGTTCACAACCGTCTACTCGTTCGCCCGATCACCGCGTGCCTTGAAGGATTCGTGATGGGCATCCTTCGCCACCGGCACCGGCACACGCAGCGAATCTGAATCCCGGCGGTCACGGCCTGCGAGCCACTCCCAGCAGACGGAGTTCGGTCGTCGCTTCCTCGATCATCCTCTGGGACGGCTGCCGCCTTACTGTCCCGGACCCGGCGCCGATCACAGATGGCGCTGAACGTTCTGCGCCGGATGTCCACCCGGCGCGTGGCTCTCCCGTTAAGGGAGACAAGTCGAGGCCGCAAGTCAGCCTGCAGCTCGAGGGAGGGCCCTAGCGATGGCGATCAATCAGATTCGGCAGCAGGCGCGCAGGAGTGCGGCGGAACGGGTTGCCCGGTTGCGGGAGCAGCGAGCGGACCTGGTCAAGAAGCAGGAGGAGCTGTCGGCCACGGTGATGACGGCGCTGGCCGAACGCGACGCAGTGATCGCTGACTCCGAACGGCGGGCGGGAGCGGCCCTCATGGAGCTCGCGTCCACTGGCCTGAACCTGGCGGAGGCAGCCCAGTGGTGCGACCTCGTCGGGAAGGAAGCCGCCCGGCTGGTGAGGCTCGCGGCCCAACCGGCCACCGCCGATGGTGAGGCCATGGCGAGGGAAACCGTCAGTGGCGAGCGGTAGCTTCCTGAGTATCGGGAGGTCGAGGAGGACCATCATGACGACGTCAACGGACTACCCGTTCCGAAGCGGCCAACTCCGCCGAGCGGGCGTGCTCATGAAGTTGCCGCGGGTGGTGATCGCCGCGGTGGTGTGGCTGCTGGTCATCGAAGCCCTGCCCGGCCCAGCGGCGTGGGGCGCCCTGGCGATCGTCGTCGTCGGCACGGCCGCCGGCGTCGTCACCGAACCGGTGATCATCGGCCTGGTGTGGTGGGCGCGCCGCCCCTCGACCCCACTCGCGGTCCCCGGCGACCCGGGGGTCCGCGTCCTGGTCACCGGTCGACGGATCGCCGGCATCGGGCAGGCCGGACGCCGCCACCTCATCGTGCCGGCGACCTGGATCGGACGGACTGACCTACCCGCGCTGCTCACCCGAGCGCGGCAGCGTCAGCTGGTGTCGGCGGGACGGTTCGACGTCGCCTACCAGTGGTTCACCTGGCCGTGGCAGCTGCTCGCCGCCCTAGTGGGCGGGTTCGCCCACGGCATGACCTGGTTGCCGCTGATCGGGTTCGCCTGGCGGATTCGCTTGGTTGTCGCCGGCATCGCCCTTTGGCAGACCGTCGTCGCCGGCCAGCATGCGGCAACGGTGGGGATCGTCGTGGTGATCGGGCTGACGTACCTGCTGCCCTGGACGCATGCACGCCATGAGCGCCTGGTCTCGCAGGCGCTCGCGGATCTCGAACGGTCGTCGGCCACGCCAGCCGGTCCGGCGACGCCGCGTCCGGTCGTGCTACCCGTCCGGCCCACCGCGACCCACGTCGGACGCCGACCCTGCACCTCTGCGCGGAGGCGTGGCATCGAGTCCTGTGGACAGTGGCGCTCGCCCGGACGATTGGTGACTCGTACGGGCGAAGGGATTCATGGGTTCGCCCACGATCCGAGGACAACTGGAAGGAAGGGATCACGATCATGACCGGAGTGCCGATGCCCGCCGAGTCGATCGCCAAGGTCGATCTGCTGCTGGGGCAGGCGACGATGCTGACTGCTGACCGCTGGGACGACCTGGCCGCGATGATCCACGAGGCGATGGGGATCTCGCTGTTGATGGCGGCCACTCACCCGTCGAGCCGGCCCGTGGACGTCCCGGGACTGACACGACTGACGGCGCTCGAGTGCGTCGAGAACGCTTTGCGCGAGGTTCATACCTGGGACCTGGCCCTCGCCGCAGATCTGCCCGACTTGGCCCGGTTGCGGGTGCTGCTGGCCGACGTCCGCAGGGAGTCGGACAGCGCTGTCGGACGGCGAGGGTAACGGCCCATGTGGCAGGCTGTCCGGCGGGAACTCGCCCGCCTCGAGTGGGAGGCCGAGCCGCCCCTCACGCTGGATCTGATGGCCGACTGGACCCAGACCGTGTCCAGCTTGGTGACGATCCGCCGAGCGCTCGGCCCGATCTCCACAGCTGACCCCCTCGCGCTGCTGGCCACCGCGACGACTGGCGCAGTGCGGACTGCGGACGTGAAGCCGATCCTGGCACCGTCGCTGGGCGCTGTGAACGCGGCGCTCACCGACGTCGCCCAGGACGTGGCGTCGCGCCCCGAGTTCGACCGGCAGCGGGACGCGGCGACGCTCAACCACGTCGCCTACGAACTCGTGCACTGGGTGCGCGTCCGGACGCCAAACGAGAAGGCGAAGGCATGGCTGCTGGCCGGGGAGACCGCCCTCGACGGCGCGATCCACGCCCCGACCAGCCGCGCTGCCGCCGGCGTCGGCCTGGCGGCCTGGCAGGACGCCCTCGCAGCCGTCCAGCCCGTCCACCGCGCCCCCATCGTGCGCCGCAGCGTGGCGCTCGGGCACCTGGCGATCCTGCGCAACAGTCACGCCCTAGTGGACGAAGCCAGAAGCGCCGGCGCACTGCCCGCGCCGTACGCGGACGCCCTCCTCAGCAACATTCGCGAGCTCGCCCGAGCACACCAGACCACACTGGGCCAGATCGACGGTCGACGTTTGGGCGCCACCCGCGTCGACCAAGCCGTGATGCTCCAGGTCGGCACAGCCGTGCGGCAACTGACCGGACGCCCCGAGCACACCGAGCCTCTCCACGTCCGTCTCGACCTGCTGCTGCGATCCGGTCTCGGCCAGGCGGTTCTGGTCGCCAACCTCACCGGCGAGCCGTCGGCCCAACGCGCTGCTGCCGGGATCAGCCGACTCTCACTGGAATACCTGACCAACCCCCGCATGCTTCGCGAGGTCGACCTGCCGGACGCTGCGGCGCCGCCCGTACCGGGGGAGCCCAAGGCAACAGCCGTGCGGGAACCTGCCGCCTCTGCACGGTTAGCTCCGATGGAACCAACGATCAGCCCCGGGACTGTCCTGGACGGCCCTTCGATCTTGGCGCTCTGTCACGCCCGCGACCTCGGCGTCGCCGCAGGGACGGCAGATCCGGCGAACCCGCCCGACAGCCTCCGAGGAATCGACCCAGAGCGTTGGCCGCAACTGGTCGCCGAGGGGCAGCAGGCCGTGACAGACTTGGTCGGCTCGGTCATTCCGATGGTGTACGCCCAGACCAGACGGACCCCGA
>CAZBMH010000168.1:0-4282 GCA_964492685.1 uncultured Micropruina sp. | reverse complement strand
GAGTCCGCCCCTGGGGCCGGGTCCGGTAGCCCCCCGCGGCCAGCCCGCCCCGCCCCGCGCGCCCGCCCGCCCAGCGAAATCCGAGTGACTTTCGGAACCCCCGGGGTCCGCAAACCCGACCGGATTCCGTGTCGCGCGATTGAAACCAGACGCGATCTCGTCCGGCGGCGGGCCACGACGGGCGAGCTCGCGAGTGCCGGGTGGCGGGTGGCGGCGGGGCGACCGGGGTCCCGCGTCGGGGTGAGGCGGCTCAATGCCGGGCCGGGCTGCGCCGACGTTCAGGCCGGGGTGTGCGAGGGAGGCGCCAGGTGCGGTGGGTCACGGGCTCGGTCATGATCGCCGCGGCTGCGCTGTTGAGCGGCGCGGTCTGCCTGTGTGGTGCCCCAGCCGGGGCTGGGACCCGCCCGGGCGCGACCCACGACGTCAACGCCCCGGGTCTGGCCCCAGCGGTGTTGGCGGCGGTTGCGCCGGCATCGACGGGCGGCCCGGTCTCGGCCGGCGGCTCGGTGGCGGCTCGATCGCGGCCCAGGGCCACCGTGTCAGCCACCCGCACGACGCTGTCCTCAGGTCGGATCCGGGTCGTCGTGCGGACGAACGCGCGCTCGGTCCTGGTCCGCTACACCACGACGCACCGGCACACCATCACGCGGCGGGTGACCGCGGGGCGGGCGATCGCGACGCTGCCCACGGGCGCGCACCGCGTGCGGGTCCGGTCCAAGGCGACGACCCGTCTGGCCACCAGCGGATGGAAGTCGGCCGCCCGTCGCCCGGGCGCGCCGACGCCGAGTACCTCGCCGACCCCGACGCCCAGCCCCTCCCCGAGTGCTCCGGCCACGGGCGGGATGACCGCGACCGAGCTGCGGGTCCTCACCCTCGTCAACCAGGCCCGGTCCGTCGCGCGCTCGTGCGGCTCCACTGCCTACCCGGCCACCACCGCGCTGGCCGCGGACGCCGCCCTCGTCGCGGCTGCCCGTGCCCACAGCCAGGACATGCAGGCCAAGGACTACTTCTCCCACACCAGCCTCGACGGCCGGACCCCCTGGGAGCGCATGACCGCCGCCGGCTACAGCTACCGAACGGCCGGGGAGAACATCGCCGCGGGGCAGCCCACGCCCGAGGCGGTGATGGCCGCGTGGCTGGCCAGCCCGGGCCACTGCGCGAACATCATGAACGCATCGTTCCGCGATCTCGGCGTGGGCGTGGCCAGCGGCTCGTCCTCGACCTACGGCATCTACTGGACCCAGGACTTCGGCAGCCGCTGAGCCCCCGCCGGAGACAAATCCGATTGACTTTCGGAACCCTGCGGCCGCGGTATCCCGACGCAATTCCGTGTCGCAGTGTCGAGACCCGACGGGATTCGATGGCGGATAGCGCCGCGCACGGCCCGACTGTTCGGTAGGTGCGCGAAGTACCGGGGCGAGAGAGGTGCGTTGTCCACAGATTCCTCGCCACGGGTTCTGGGATTCCTCGTTCGCCGTGAGGATTCCGGCGTGCGCACCCTGGCGGTTGTCCCGCGGCCTCCGATCCCCGTGGGTCTGGCCATCCCGCCGGATGCGGTTGCCCAGGCAGGGGCGTTCACGCGGTCCCAGGCGCGGCGAGCCGGGTGGTCGGATGCGCGGCAGCGGACCCTGCTGCGCAACGGGGTCTGGGTTCCAGTCGTCGGCAGCGTCGTGCGACATCGCGACGCGCCCGACGGCCCCTGGATGCGCGCGTGGGCCGTGCACCTGACGGGCGGCCTGATCCCGTGCCACGTCACCGCGGGCCGGCTCTGGGGGTTGGCCGTGGGGGAGGATCTGCACGGGTCGGCGCGTCGCCCGATCGAGCCTCGGGGCATCCACATCCACCGGTCCGAGTTGCCTGGGTCGGACCTGGTGGCGGTCGGTGGGCTGGTCGTGACGAGTCCCCTGCGGACGGTGGCTGACCTCCTCCGGGGGTTGCCGGTGGCGGACTCGATCAGGCTCGCCACCGCTGCCATGCGGGATTCGCTGCTCGATCCCGCGGACCTTTCGGAGGCCGCGCGCTCGTGCCGCGGGCGCACCGGCGCCGGCCGGGCGAGGATGGTGGCCCGCACGTGCGCGGGCCGGCCGTTCTCCCCGCTGGAGTGGCGATTCCACCAGTTGCTGGCCCGGAGCGGGCAGGGCTGGACGTTCAACGTCCTCCTGACGATCGGCGGGGCGAGCCTGGTGGTGGACGCCCTGCATGTGCCGAGCGGAACCGTGGTTGAGCTCGACGGCCGGGCCTTCCACGGCGACGACCGCTTCCAGGCCGACCGGACGCGGGACCAGCGTCTCCTTGCCGCGGGGCACGTCGTGATCCGGTTCACGTGGGAGGACGTCGAGCGTCGCCCGGAGGACGTCCTGGACACGATCCGCCGAGTCCTCGCCCGGAGGATCCCGGTCCCTGGGAGCACCCCCCCGCACCCCACGCACCCCGGCCGGCAGGATCCGATTGAGTTTCGGAGCCTCCGCCCTCAGCAGAACCGACGGGATTCCGTGTCGCGCTCCCGAGAACAGACGCGAATTCCCGCGCCTGGGGCGTCGGGCGCCCGGAGCGCCGGACTGTGACGTAGTCGTCACTCGTTCGTTCCGGAATGCGCAGGTGGCGGCGTTTAGGGTGCTCGGCGGGATGCAGGGCTGGCGTCGCCGGCCCACCGATTGAAGGGGGAATTGTGGGTACGTGCGCGCGCAGTTGGAATTGGCGATCGAAGGGGGCGGCAACTGCGCTGGTCCTCGGGCTCGCAACAGTCCCGTGGGCGTCACCGGCTATGGCTGCTCCGGCGGTCAGCCCGGACTATGACGGCGATGGGCAGGCCGACCTCGCGATGGGCCGCCCGGGCACCGACGACGGCGGCATGGTCTACGTCGCCTTCGGCGACGGCTCGGTGCAGTCGATCAGCGGGCAGGACCTCGACAGCAAGGCCGATGGCATTGGTGCAGCGATCGCCTCGTGCGACATCAACGCCGATGGGTACACCGATCTGGTGCTGGGCGACTCGGGCTACGAGGTGAGCGCCGGTGTCACCGACGAGGGCGCGGCGCACGTCGTGTACGGGTCGTCCTCCGGGCTCGACGCCGACACTGCCCAGACGTTCACCCAGGACAGCGCGGGCGTGCCGGGCCTGGCCGAGAAGGGCGACCAGTTCGGGGCCGTGGTCGCCTGCGGCACCCTGGACTCGGACTCCTACGCCGACATCGCGGTCGCCAGCCCGACCGAGGGCGTCGGGTCGAAGTCGCAGGCGGGGACCGTCACGCTGCTCAAGGGCAGCGCCTCCGGTACGACCGCGACCGGGGCCGTGCTCGTGTCGCAGGACGCCCCCGGGGTTCCGGGAGCCGCGGAAGCCGCGGACATGTTCGGCAGCGCGCTGGCGATCGGCGACCTCACCCGGGACGGCAACCAGGACCTCGCCGTCGGGTCGATGGGGGAGAACGGGGACAACGGGCTCGTGCACGTGTTCTACGGCACCGCCTCGGGTCCGTCGCTGTCCGGGGCGACGATGATCGGCGGAACCGGCGCTGGCGTGTCGGGAGCCGGCCAGTTCGGTGAGTCCCTCGCCATCGGCGGGGTCAACCGCGACGGTGTCGGTGACCTCGTCGTGGGCGCTCCCGCGAAGGGCAGCGGTCGCGTGGTCCTGCTGACCGGCGCGGCCGGCGGTCCCCTCTCGTCGGCCCGGCGCAAGGTCATCAGCCAGGCGAGCTCGGGCGTGCCGGGCGCGGCGGAGTCCGGCGACGTCTTCGGCGCTTCCCTGGCCGCGGGCGACGTCGATGGGGACGGCGACGCCGACGTCGTGATCGGTGCTCCGGGTGAGGACGTCGGCACGGCGCAGTCCGCGGGTTCGGTGACCGTCATGCGCGGGGGCCACACGCCGCTGGCCAGCGGGATCCTCGTCACGCAGGACACCCCGGGCGTCCCCGGCGCGGCCGAGGACCTCGACTCCTTCGGCTTCGCGGTTGGCCTCGTCGACCTCTCCGGTGACGGCCGCCTCGATGTGGCCGTCGGGGCACCGCTCGAGGCGCTCGGCGGCGAGATCTTCCAGGGCATGGTGCAGGTCTTCCGTGGGACCAGCACCGGGCTGTCGTTCAGCGACGCCCTGACCTTCACGTCCAAGACGTTCGGTGACGACTACGGCACCGGGGCCTTCCTCGGCCTCGGCCTGGGCACCAGGTGGTCGCAGAGCTGACCAACCCCGCCCCACGTCCCGCGCGTGGGCAGTCCTGACCAATTGGGTCGGGTTTGCGGAGCCCTCAGCTCCGCAAACCCGACCCGATTCCGTGTCGCGCGATCG
>CAZBMH010000167.1:328-4467 GCA_964492685.1 uncultured Micropruina sp. | reverse complement strand
GAGTACCGCAACTCGGAGAAGTACGAGTACCGGCCTCGCAACTACCACGCGGAGCCGAACCTCAACCTGCTGATCGGCACCCTCAACGCGATCCGTCGCAATCATCCGGCCCTGCAGCAGCTGCGCCAGATCACGTTCCACACCGCCCCGAACGACGCCGTGATCGCCTACTCCAAGCGGGACGGCGACGACTGCGTCCTGGTGATCTGCAGCCTCGACCCGCACAACACCGTCGAGTCGGACGTGTACCTGGACATGGACGCCCTGGGCCTGCCCGGCAGCGACACCGTTCACCTGCGCGACGAGCTCACCGGTGCTACCTTCACCTGGGGCCAGCGCAATTACGTGAAGCTGACCCCAGGCACCCCCGCGCACATTCTTCACGTACTCAGCGAGGGGTGATTCAGTGGCCAACACGAACGTCGACTGGTTCCATCGGGCGGTCTTCTACGAGGTGCTGGTCCGGTCGTTCGCCGATTCCGACGGCGACGGAACCGGCGACTTTCCGGGCCTGACCGCGAAGCTCGACTACCTCCAGTGGCTGGGCGTCGACTGCCTGTGGCTGCCCCCGTTCTTCCCCTCGCCGCTGCGCGACGGCGGCTACGACGTGGCCGACTACACCGGCGTGCTGTCGGAGCTGGGGACGATCGAGGACGTGAAGGCGCTGCTGGCCGCGGCGCGCGAGCGGGGCATCCGGGTGATCAGTGACTTCGTGATGAACCACACCTCTGATGCTCATCCGTGGTTCCAGGCCTCGCGAAGCGACCCGACCGGGCCGTACGGCGACTTCTACGTCTGGCGCGACGAGCCCACCGAGTACCTGGACGCCCGCGTCATCTTCATCGACTCGATCTCGTCCAACTGGACCTACGACGAGGTCCGCGGCCAGTATTTCTGGCATCGGTTCTACGCCCATCAGCCCGACCTGAACTTCGAGAACCCGGCGGTCCTGGACGCCATCCTGGATGCGATCCGCTTCTGGCTGGCGCTCGGGGTCGACGGCTTCCGGCTCGACGCGGTGCCTTACCTGGTCGAGGAGGACGGCACCAACTGCGAGAACCTGCCCGGGACCCACGAGATCCTCAAGCGCGTGCGCCGGGTGATCGACGAGGAGTTCCCCGGCAAGATCCTGCTCTGCGAGGCCAACCAGTGGCCCGGAGAGGTCATCGAGTACTTCGGCGACTCCGACGAGTGCCACATGGCCTTCCACTTCCCGTTGATGCCGCGGCTCTACCTCGGGCTTCGCCAGGAGTCGCGCGCCTCGATCAGCCAGATCCTCGCCGACACCCCGGCGCTGCCGGCGGGCACCCAGTGGGGCACGTTCCTGCGCAACCACGACGAGCTCACCCTGGAGATGGTCACCGAGGACGAGCGTCAGTTCATGTGGCGCGAGTACGCCCCCGTCGAGCGGATGAAGTGCAACCTCGGGATCCGCCGCCGCCTGGCCCCGCTCGTCGACGGCGACCGGGCCCGGATCGAGCTGCTCCACGCGCTGCTGCTGGGCCTCCCCGGGGCGCCCGTCCTGTACTACGGCGACGAGATCGGCATGGGCGACAACATCTGGCTGCAGGATCGCGACAGCGTCCGCACGCCCATGCAGTGGACCGACGCCCCCGGTGCCGGGTTCTCCACCGCCGATCCGGCCGCGTTCCCCTACCCGCTGGTGGACTCCCCCGGCTTCTCCCCGGCGGAGGTGAACGTGGCCGCGCAGCAGGCCGATCCGGGTTCGCTGCTGAACTGGCTGCGCACGATCCTGTCGGTGCGCCGCGAGCACCCGGTGTTCGGCGAGGGTGGGTTCACCGACCTCGGCGGCTCCAACCAGGCCGTCTTCTCCTTCCTCCGCGACCACGAGGACGAGCGGATCGTGTCCCTCAACAACCTCGCCTCCAGCGAGCAGACCGTCGAGCTCGAGCTCGCGCTGGCCGATGACTGGGTCCCCACGATCCTGCAGGGCACGGCCCGCGAGGTGACGCGGCATGGAAACGGGCTGCGGGTCACTCTGCCGGCCCACGGCTTCTGCTGGCTGCAGCTGCACCCGGACCATCATGCGTGAGCTCTGGTGGCCGCTGATCAGCCAGGCGCGCTGGTTCGGCGGCAAGGGGCTGCCGGCCGAGCTGACCGCGCTGACCCCACTCCCCTGGTTCGTAGCCCCGGAGTCTGGGATCGGCGTCCGCAGCGAGATCGCCACCGTCAACTACGCCGACGGGCGCGTGGAGTACTACCAACTCCTGGTGGCCTACACCGCCGAGACGTCCGGGGCGCTCGGGGTGGTGGATGACCCGGCCCACGGGCGGCTGGGGTTCTTCGACGCCGCCGGTCACCCGGCGGCCATGCGCGCGCTGCTCACGTCGCTGGTCGCGGGTCACCCGGCCATCGACTGGGCCGATGCGGACTCGGTCGACCCCGCGGCAGCCACGTCGGTCTGGGCCGGCGAGCAATCCAACACGACCATCTGCGTGGGCAGCGACGTGTTGTTCAAGCTGTTCCGTCGGCTGGAGGCCGGGCGCAACCTGGACGTGGAGGTGCTCACCGCCCTCAACGGCTCCGGTGACACCCCGGCGCTCTTTGGGACGATCGTCGGTGCGCTTCCGGACGGCTCCCAGGCGGACCTGGGCATGTTCGTGGAGCGGATGGCGGGGGTCAGCGACGGCTGGCAGTGGGCCTGCACCGCCTGCGCGGAGGGCCGCGACATCCGCGTCGAGGCCGCGCAGCTGGGGGTGACCCTCCGCGAGGTCCACGCGCTGCTGGTGGACGCCTTCGGGAGCACCACCGTGGTCGGCGACGAGGTGGGTGCCCAGATGAACGTCCGGCTGGACGCGGCCATCGCCCAGGCGAGCGAACTCGAGCCCTACCGGGAGTCGCTCCGGCTGGCCTTCTCGGCCACCGCTGGACGATCGCTGGCCACCCAGCGCGTCCACGGGGACTTCCATCTCGGCCAGGTGCTGCGCAGCGCCGACGCCTGGACGATCATCGACTTCGAGGGCGAGCCCCTGAAGTCGCTGGACGAGCGGCGCCGCCCCGACAGCGTCTGGCGCGACGTGGCCGGCATGGTGCGCTCGTTCGACTACGTCCGCGGGGCTCACCCCGAACCCGAGTCCGACGAGGCCCGCGCCTGGGCGGCGGCCGCGACGGCCGCTTTCCTGGAGGGCTACGCGGGTGGCGCCGAGGAGCAGGTCGCCGACGCCGACCTGCTGGGCGCCTACGTGGCCGACAAGGCCATCTACGAAGTTGTCTACGAGGTGCGGAACCGCCCCAATTGGGCACACATCCCCCTCGCAGCGGTCCATGATGAAGCCAGGCGAGCCGCACTCGGCCAGCCCGCACGATCAACGAAGGAGATCTGATGGCACTCGATCCCGCAGGCGGGCTCACCGGCTGGGACCTTGAAGGGTTCCACAGCGGCGGCGACACCGAACTCTGGAAGCGGCTCGGCTCCCACGTCATCACCCTCCACGACGAGGAGCGGGGCGAGGTCACCGGCACGCGTTTCGCGGTCTGGGCCCCCAACGCGCAGGCCGTCCGGCTGAACGCCGACTTCAACTGGTGGACCGGCGACGCGATGCAGCTGATCCCGGGCTCCGGCGTCTGGGGCATCTTCGTCGAGGGCGTCGGCGAGGGCGTGATGTACAAGTACAACATCCTCGGCGGCGACGGCGTGTGGCGCGAGAAGGTGGACCCGATGGCCCGCTTCGCCGAGCAGGCGCCGGCCAACTCGTCCATCGTCTACGAGAGCAAGTACCTCTGGGCCGACGACGCGTGGATGGAGAAGCGCAAGGACTCCCAGCCGCATCGCGAACCGATGTCGATCTACGAGGTGCACCTGGGCTCGTGGCGCAAGGGTAAGACCTACCTGGAGCTGGCCGACGAGCTCGTCGAGTACGTGACCTGGCAGGGCTACACCCACGTGGAGCTGCTGCCGGTGACCGAGCACCCGTTCGAGCCGTCCTGGGGCTACCAGGTCACCAACTACTTCGCCCCGCAGTCGCGGCTGGGACGCCCCGACGAGTTCCGCTACCTGGTCGATCGGCTGCATCAGGCCGGCATCGGCGTGATCCTCGACTGGGTGCCGGGCCACTTCCCCAAGGACGAGTGGGCTCTCGGCCGCTTCGACGGCACCGCGCTCTACGAGCACGCCGACC
>CAZBMH010000167.1:0-318 GCA_964492685.1 uncultured Micropruina sp. | reverse complement strand
ACGAGGTGAAGAGCTTCCTGGTCTCCAACGCCCTCTACTGGGTGAGCGAGTTCCACATCGACGGGCTCCGGGTCGACGCGGTCGCCTCCATGCTCTACCTGGACTACTCCCGCAACGACGGCGAGTGGGTGCCCAACATCTACGGCGGCAACGAGAACCTGGACGCCATCGACTTCCTGCGCTACGTCAACAAGCACCTGTACGAGCGCGTGCCCGGCGTCACGCTGACCGCCGAGGAGTCCACCTCCTTCGGCGGTGTCACCAAGCCGGTCGACTGGGGCGGCCTCGGGTTCGGCTTCAAGTGGAACATGGGCTGGA
>CAZBMH010000166.1:0-4476 GCA_964492685.1 uncultured Micropruina sp. | reverse complement strand
TCCGCTCCTGGCATCGGGCCAACGGCGACGACCGCCGAGTGGTCTGCCTGATCCCTGCCTCGGCGCACGGCACGAATGCGGCCTCAGCGGTGATGGCCGGGATGGTTGTGGTTGTGGTCGCCACCGCTGCGGACGGGTCGATCGACGTGGCGGACCTGCGCGCCAAGATTGCCGAGCACGCTCCCGATCTTGCCGCCGTGATGATCACGTACCCATCGACTCACGGTGTGTTCGAGACCACCGTGTCGGACATCTGTGCGCTGGTGCACGAGGCTGGAGGTCAGGTTTACGTCGATGGCGCCAACCTCAACGCCATGCTGGGCCTGGCCCGCCCGGGCCGGTTCGGCGCCGACGTCAGCCACCTCAACCTGCACAAGACGTTCGCCATCCCGCACGGCGGCGGCGGGCCGGGCGTCGGCCCGGTGGCGGTGCGGGAGCACCTGGCGCCCTACCTGCCCAACCATCCGCTGCTGGCAGACGCCGGGCCCCAGACGAGCTACGGGCCCGTCAGCGCGGCACCCTTCGGGTCGGCGGGCGTGCTGCCGATCAGCTACGCGTTCATCGCGCTCATGGGGACCGAGGGGCTACGGGCCGCGTCGCAGACGGCGATCCTGAACGCCAACTACATCGCCAGCCGGATCGGTGAGCACTACCCGATCCTCTACACCGGGGCGGCGGGCCTGGTCGCCCACGAGTGCATCGCCGACCTTCGTCCGCTGACGAAGGAGACCGGCGTCACCGTGGACGACGTGGCCAAGCGCCTCATCGACTATGGGTTCCACGCCCCGACCATGTCGTTCCCGGTGCCCGGCACGCTGATGATCGAGCCCACCGAGTCGGAGTCCCTGGCCGAGCTGGATCGCTTCTGCGACGCGATGATCGCCATCCGCGCCGAGGCGGACCGGGTGGCCGCGGGGGAGTGGCCGGCGGCCGACAACCCGCTCCACAACGCGCCGCACACGCTGAGCCAGGTGACCGCGGACGAGTGGTCGCACCCGTACAGCCGGCAGCAGGCGGCCTTCCCCGGCGGCCGGGTGCTCGGAGGCGTCGGCTGGGGGGCGACGGACAAGTACTGGCCCGCCTCCTCGCGGATCGACGGGGCCTTCGGCGACCGCAACCTGGTGTGCAGCTGTCCGCCGCTGGAGAGCTACAGCGAGATCGACTGAGGGGTGGCGGCGATGAAGGCGTGGCTGGAGGACCTCCGGAAGCGGCCCTGGGTGGCGCACCTGGAGCGGGCGTTCACCCGGTTCGGCTCGCGGCTGGGTAGCCAGTTCGCCGCCGCGATCACCTACTTCTCGATCCTCTCGATCGTCCCGGTGCTGATGTTCGCGTTCGCGGTGCTGGGCATGACCCTCACGGTCTTTCGCCCCGACCTGCTCGCCGCCGTGCACGACCTGATCACGAGCAGTCTCGCCGGTGGCGACCTCGGCCCGACCCTGATCGCGGTGGTCGACCAGGCCCTCAGCAATTGGGGGGCCATTGGCCTGATCGGCGTGCTGACGGCCGGCTGGTCCGGCATCGGCTGGGTGGCCAACCTGAAGGGCGCCGTGCGGGCGGTCTCGCACCCCGACGGGGTGCCGCTCGGACGACCGGGCAACCCGATCAAGGAGGCCCTGGACAACCTGGGCATCCTGGCGGCGATCCTGGTCGGGATGATCATCACGTTCGCGGCCTCCAGCGCGGCCACGTCGCTGGCGGAGCTGCTCACCGACGCCTGGGGGCTGGGCGCCATCCCCGGCGGCGGGCTGCTGCTGCGGGTGCTGCCGGTGGCCTTCTCGCTGCTGACCGGCTTCGCCCTGTTCGCCTTCCTCTACTGGGTGCTGCCCGAAACGCCGACCCCCCGGGCCGCGCTGCTGCGCGGCGCCGCGGCCGGGACGCTCGGCCTGGCGCTGCTGCAGTACGCCACCGGCATCCTGTTCGGGGTGTTCGGACGCAACGCCGCGGCCGCCCTGTTCGGCCCGGTCATCGTCCTGATGCTGTTCTTCAACCTGTTCGCCACCCTGATCCTGCTGGTGGCGGCCTGGATCGCGACGGCCACGGTGCCCCTCGAGCCGGTCGCGCCCCCGGAGCCCGAACCCGTGGAGGTCGCCGAGCCGGAGCCGGCCGTGGTCAGCCAGGCCGTCGCCCAGCGGGCGATGGGGGTCGGACTGGGCGCTGGCTACGCCCTGGGCGCGGCGACCGGTATCGGCGTCGGCGCGGTGATCGCGTCCCTGGCGCGCGGCGTGGCCACCCTGTGGCGTCGGTGATGACGGCGACGCCGTCCGGCCGCGGCCGCGTGGAGCCGTTCCACGTCATGGAGGTGCTGAAGGCCGTCGCCGACCGGCGCCGCGAGGGCGCGGACGTGCTCGCCCTGTGCGTCGGCCAGCCCTCCGCGCCCGCCCCCGGGCCGGTGCTGCGGGCGGCGGCCGCGGCCCTGAGGGACGACCCGGTCGGTTACACGGAGGCGCTCGGGATCCGGCCGCTGCGCGAGCGGATCGCCCGCCACTACCGGGACACCTACGGGGTCGAGGCGTCACCCGAGGACGTGGTGGTCACCACCGGCTCCTCCGGCGGCTTCCTGCTGGCGCTGCTGGCCGCCTTCGACGCCGGTGACGAGGTGGCGATGGCGCGTCCGGGGTACCCGGCGTATCGCAACGACCTGGAGGCGCTCGGCTGCCGGGTGATCGACCTGGAGTGCGGGGCTGACACCCGCTTCCAGCCGACCGTGCGGATGCTGGAGGCGCTGCCCAACCCGCCGCGGGGGCTGGTGCTGGCCAGCCCGTCCAACCCGACGGGCACGATCATCGACCCCGGCGAGCTGGCGGCCATCGCCGCCTGGTGTCGCGCGCACGACGTCTGGCTGATCAGCGATGAGATCTACCACGGCATCTCGTTCGGACGGCGCTGCGCCTCGGCGTGGGAGTTCGCGCCCGAGCACAGCATCGTGGTCGGCTCTGTCAGCAAGTACTGGTCGATGACCGGCTGGCGACTGGGCTGGCTGCTGGTGCCCGAGCCGCTGCGGCGCAGCGTGGAGCTGCTGCAGGGCAATCTGGCGATCTGCGCACCCACGCTGTCGCAGTGGGCGAGCGTCGCGGCCTTCGAGCCCCAGTCGCTGCGGGAGGCCGCCGGCCACGTCGAGGGCTACGCCCGCAACCGCGACCTGCTGCTGGGCCGCCTGCCCTCGCTGGGGATCACCCGGCTGGCGCCCCCGGACGGGGCGTTCTACGCCTACCTGGACGTGGGCGAGCTCACCGGGGATAGCCAGGAGTGGTGTCGCCGGCTGCTGCAGGACACCGGGGTGGCCCTGGCGCCGGGCCTCGACTTCGACCCGGTGGCGGGTCACCGCTACGCGCGCCTGAGCCTGTGCGTGTCGTCCGGCGAGCTCACCCAGGCCCTGGATCGCCTCGAGGCCTGGCTGGCTCAGTGAGACCCGGCCGCCGACCGCGGCCCCTGGACGACCGTCAGGGCCGGCCCCCGAGGGGACCGGCCCTGATGATTCGGATCAGTGAGCCTGGGCGGGAACCGGGGCGGCCTGGCCGATCTCGGCCAAGAGCTCCAGGTACCACGGCTGGGCGATGTCGAACGGCTTGTGGCCGGCGATCCGCTGGAAGTCGATGACGGTCAGCACGTCGCCGTTCTCCTCGTCGTTGCCGACGACCCCGGGCTCGCCGCGCAGGGCCGCGTCCACGGCCAGGTCGGTCATCGACTTGATGAGGTCGAGGTCATACTGGTTGGCCGCCGCCGAGCGGGCGTAGTAGCCGGACTTCTGCACGAGCACCTTCTCGGCGCCCAGCATCTCGGCGAACTGCTTGGCGAACCACGCACCCGGGTTGATCCGCTCCAGGCGGATGTGGCCGAAGGCGTCCCGGGCCACCTCCTCGCCGGCGCGCTCCATCTCGGCGACGATGCTGTCGACGCCGGCACCCTCGGAGATGAACAGGTTGACGCAGCCGACCTCGTCCATGACCACGCGGAGGCGCGCGGCCTCGGCTGCCAGGTCGATCTCGGCCTCGGGGACGAAGACGCCGTGGACGTCCCAGGCCTTGGAGTCCAGGCCGATCTCGGGCAGCCACTCGGCGGCCTTCAGCCACTCGCGGTACTTGCGGGCGGTGGCGCCGGTGAGCCAGCCGCAGTTGCGGCCCATGACCTCGTGGACGATGAGGATCCGCGTGCCCGCGTTGTGCTCGGCGAGGACGTTGCGGCTGAACCGCGCGCCCATCTCGGCGGCGGTGTCGGCGCCCAGCGACTGCCGGATCGGCACCACGTCGTTGTCGATGGTCTTGGGCAGGCCCACGACGGTCAGCGGGTAGTCGTTGGCGGCCAGGTAGGCGGCCAGGTCGGCGGCGGTGGTGTTGGTGTCGTCGCCGCCGATCGTGTGCAGCACGTCCACGCCGTCGGCGACCAGGCGCTCGGCGGCCACCTTGAGCGGGTCGTCCCCCTCGGCGACCAGCCCGCGCTTGACCAGGTCCTTGGCGTTGGTCAGCTTGACCCGCGAGT
>CAZBMH010000165.1:0-4538 GCA_964492685.1 uncultured Micropruina sp. | reverse complement strand
GGCGTCAGCGCAGCCACCGAGTCGATCACGACCAGCGCCAGCGCACCGGAGCGCACCAACATGTCGGCGATCTCCAGTGCCTGCTCGCCGTTGTCGGGCTGGCTCACCAGGAGTGCGTCAGTGTCGACGCCCAGCTTCTGGGCGTAGTCGGGATCAAGCGCGTGCTCGGCGTCGATGAAGGCGCAGATCCCGCCGGCCTTCTGCGCGTTGGCGATCACGTGCAGCGCCACGGTGGTCTTGCCGCTGGACTCGGGGCCGTAGATCTCCACCACGCGCCCGCGCGGCAGGCCGCCGATGCCCAGCGCCACGTCCAGAGCGATGGACCCGGTGGGGATCACCTCGATCGGCTGCCGGGTCTCCTCGCCCAGCCGCATGACCGAGCCCTTACCGTGCTGCTTCTCAATCTGGGCGAGCGCCGCCTCAAGGGCCTTCGAGCGATCCGCAACTGCCATGGCCAAGTCCTGTCTCTCTGCCGGCAGCGCCGGACGATTACGTTCGTGTCACACCCTAGGAACCGGGTCTGACAAAAGGCCCAAGCCGCAGACGAGATGTTCCACATCCGTCGCCGGTGGCCGCTTCCATGAGAGAGGTTACCGAACAGGTGTTCGAACTGGCGGCGACACGCCGACGCGCTTCAGCGCTCCCGGGGAGGCAGTTCCAACGCCGACCAGGCGGCCCGCCAAATCGTCTTGCTGGGAACTCCCTGGCTGAGCGCCTCGGCCACCGTCCGGCCCTGCAGCCCGACGAGCACCTGGGTATCGGCCCAAACCGAGGCGTAGCCATCACCGAGGTGGCGGCGCAGGCGTTCCCAGAGCTCGGCCTCCCGCATCAGGCGGCGGCGATGTGCCGGGGCTGAACCGGCAGGGTGGCGACCCGGTCACCGTCGATCTTGTCGCTGACGCGGCGCAGCACCTGGGACAGGGGGGCGTCCAGCGCCCCACAGATCGCGTTCAGCAGCTCGCTGGAGGCTTCCTTCTGACCGCGCTCGATCTCCGACAGGTAGCCCAGGCTGACCCTCGCCCGCGCGGAGACGTCGCGCAGCGTCAACCGTTCCGCGGTGCGCAGCTCCCTGAGGGACTCCCCCAGCAGCTCACGCATCAGCAGCGGCTTCTCGCGCACCTGGTGCATCATGGCGTTGACTCTACCCATCGATCGGTCGTACTCGTCGTTGTGGTGCAACGCCACACCAGGGCGTCTTGTTCCCCCGGCGTCCGCGGCGCTCAGACCGGCGACATCATGCGGAGAAGCAGCTCCAGCGACGCGGCCACCGTCTGCTCGCGCACGGCGCGCCGATCCCCCTCGAAGATGTAGCGGTGTGCCTGGAGCGGCGCGATGCCCTGCCCCAGCGTGGGCCCGGCGACGCAGATCCACACCACTCCCGGGGCGACGCCCTCCTGGGGATCGGGACCGGCAACGCCGGACACCGCGATCGCCCAGTCCGCGTCGGCGATCGTCTGGACGCCCAGCGCCATCTCGGTGACGGTCTGCTCCGAGACCACCCCGTAGGTGGACAGCACCCGGGGGTCGACACCGGAGATCCTCGACTTCATCCCGGTGGCATAGGTGATGACGCCGCCGAGGTAGTAGGCCGAGCTTCCGGGGACCGCGGTGAGGACGGCGCCGATCAGCCCGCCGGTCAGCGACTCGGAGGTCGCCAGCGACAGCCCTCGCTGGGTGAGACTCTGTCCCACCCGTCGGGCCAGGTCCTCGGAGGTCATGACTGGCCCTGACGCTCCGCCCGCACCCGGTTGCGCAGGGACAGGGCCTCGCGCACGTAGTCGATGCCGGTGAGCATCGTGAGCGCCCAGGCCGCGATCATGACGGCCCAGGCCAGCCATTGGATCGGGGCGGGCAGCAGCGGCAGCCCGGGCAGGAACAGGACGAGAGCGATGCTCTGCAGCACGGTCTTCAGCTTGCCGCCGCGGTTGGCCGCCATCACCCCGTACTTGAGCATGGCCACCCGCATCCAGGTGATGCCCCACTCCCGGACGAGGATCGTGACGGTGATCCACCAGGGCAGCTCGGCGAGGATGCTCAGCCCGATGAACGCGGCTCCCGTCAGCGCCTTGTCGGCGATCGGGTCCCAGATCTTGCCGAAGTCGGTCACGAGGTCGTACTTGCGCGCGATGCGACCGTCGAACAGATCGGTGATGATGGCGACCAGGAAGGTGACGGTGGCGGCCAGGCGCCACGCGAGCGAGTCAGGCTGGGCGAACAGCAGCCAGAGGAAGACCGGCACCAGGATGAGCCGCAGCACCGTCAGGGCGTTGGGAACGTTCACCAGACTCGGCGCGGGCGAGGCAGACATCAGGGCTCCTCATGGGCGATGAGATCGACGCCATTCGATGCCGTGACATTACCCCAGACCATCGCGCCGACGCCCGCACTCGAGTGGTGGAGTCTGGTCGTTCCGTCGACCTCCGGGCCCTGGTGTTCGGCCCGGCCGAGCGGCCCCTCCTCGTCCACGGATTCCACGAGCACCCGCACCCGCTCGCCGATCCGGTCCTCGGCGCGCTGGTTGGCCACCTCGTCGGCGACCTCGGCCATGGTGTCGAGGCGCTCGGCGATGACGTCCTCGGCGAGCTTGCCCTCCAGCGTGGCGGCCTCAGTGCCGTCCTCGTCGGAGTAGCCGAAGACCCCCAGCACGTCCAGGCGGGCGGCGGAGGCGAAGTCGAGCAGGGTGTCGAAGTCCTGCTGGGTCTCGCCCGGGAAGCCAACGATGACGTTGCTGCGGATACCGGCCGCGGGCGCCAGGCCCCGGATGCGGTCCAGCAGGGACAGGAACGCGTCCGGGACGCCGAAGCGGCCCATCCGGCGCAGCACCGGGGCCGCGGCGTGCTGGAAGGACAGGTCGAAGTACGGAACCACCTTGTCGGTGGCGATCATGGCCTCGATCATGCCGGGGCGGATCTCGGCCGGCTGCAGGTAGGAGACCCGGATCCACTCCAGGCCGTCGACGGCGGACAGCTGCTGCAGCAGCGCCTCCAGCGCGCCGGGCCCGCCCAGGTCCTTGCCGTAGGAGGACGAGTTCTCGCTGACCAGCAGCACCTCCTTCACGCCCTGCTCGACCAGCCAGCGGGCCTCGGCGACCACATCCTCGGCGGAACGGGAGACGAAGGCGCCGCGGAAGGCCGGGATCGCGCAGAACGTGCAGCGTCGGTCGCAGCCCGACGCGATCTTCAGCGCGGCCATCGGGCCGCCGCCTAGCCGACGCCGCAGCGTCCGCGGCCCTGTCGCCGGGGCGTGCCCGGGGAGCTCAAGCCCGGAGGCCACCGCCGGCCGGGCCGCCGGGGCCAGCGGCAGCAGCGTCCGGCGGTCGCGGGGCTGGTGGGCCTGGTGGTGACCGCCCGCCATGATCCAGCGCAGCCGGTCGGCGATGTCGGCGTAGGAGTCGAAGCCGAGCACGGCGTCCGCCTCCGGCAGCGCGTCGGCCAGCTCCTGCCCGTAGCGCTCGGCCATGCAGCCGACCGCCACCACGGCCTGCGCCTTCCCGGAGGACTTCAGGTCGGAGGCGGCCAACAGGGTGTCGACGGAGTCCTTCTTGGCGGCGTCGATGAAACCGCAGGTGTTCACCACGATCGCCTCGGCCTCGTCGGCCTCATCGATCAGTTGGAAGCCTCCCGCCTCCAGGCGGGCGGCCAACTCCTCGGAGTCGACGTCATTGCGGGCGCAGCCCAGCGAGACCAGGTGCACGGGCGTCGGATTCACCCGCGCAACGGTACCCCAACCTCCACGTGGTCCTGGAGTGGGAGGGCGGCCCCGCGGGCGTCGCGCCGCTGGTCGCCGTCCAGCTCGCCGTCGGGATCGCGCTCGGCTGGGTGCGACAGCGCATCGGCAGCATCTGGCCGGGCACCACGGCGCACGTCGTCACCAACCTCGCCTCGAACCTGCTCATCTGAGGCGTGCCGCAACGTCGGTGGGCCCTCAGCCCTCGCGCAGGTTGACGAGCACCTCATCCAGGTCGTCGGGCTTCACGAGCACCTCACGGGGCTTCGACCCCTCGGAGGGGCCCACCACCCCTCTGGTCTCGAGGATGTCCATCAGGCGGCCGGCCTTGGCGAAGCCGACCCGCAGCTTGCGCTGCAGCATGGACGTGGAGCCGAGCTGCAGATTGACCACGAGCGCGGCCGCCTCGAGGACGAGCTCGAGGTCGTCGCCGATGTCCTCGGCCACCTTGGCGGACGCCTCGGCGGGGGCCGCCACGTCCTCGCGGTACTGAGGTCCGACCTGGTCGCTGACCTGCTTGACCACGGTGCGGATCTCCGCCTCGGTGACCCAGGCACCCTGGACGCGCACCGGCTTGCTGACCCCCATCGGCAGGAACAGTCCGTCGCCCTGGCCGACCAGCTTCTCGGCGCCCGGCTGGTCGAGGATGACGCGGGAGTCGGTCATGGACGAGGTCGCGAACGCCAGCCTGGACGGCACATTGGCCTTGATCAGGCCGGTGACCACGTCGGTGGAGGGGCGCTGCGTCGCCAGGACGAGGTGGATGCCGGCGGCCCGGGCCAGCTGGGTGATCCGGACGATCGAGTCCTCGA
>CAZBMH010000164.1:0-4546 GCA_964492685.1 uncultured Micropruina sp. | reverse complement strand
AACAACGGCTACACGGTGATCAACCTGGGCATCAAGCAGCCGGTGGGCGCCATCATCGACGCCGCCCAGACCCACGAGGCGGACGCCATCGGCATGTCCGGGCTGCTGGTGAAGTCGACCGTGGTGATGAAGGACAACCTGCTGGAGCTGAACCAACGCGGGCTGACCAACTACCCGGTGCTGCTCGGCGGCGCGGCGCTCACGCGCGCCTACGTCGAGCAGGACCTCAACGAGCTGTACGCCGGGGAGGTGCGCTACGCCCGGGACGCCTTCGAGGGGCTGTCGCTGATGGACGCCGTCATGGCGGTGAAGAAGGGCGTGCCCGGCGCAAGCCTTCCCGCCCCCCGGGTGCGGCGGGTGGCGGCGGTGCCGCGGGCCGAGGCCCCGGTCGTGGACGACACCGTCCGCTCCGAGGTGGCCCGCCGGGTCGACGTCCCGACCCCCCCGTTCTGGGGCAGCCGGGTGGTCAAGGGCATCAAGCTGGGCGACGTGGCCGAATGGCTCGATCATCGCGCGACGTTCATGGGCCAGTGGGGGCTGCGCGGCGCCCGCGACGGCGTCTCGTACGAGGAGCTGGTGGAGACCGAGGGCCTGCCACGGCTGCGGATGTGGCTCGACCGGATCCACACCGAGGGGCTGGCGGAGTTCGCCGTCACGTACGGCTATTGGCCGTGCCACTCCGAGGGCAACACGCTGATCGTGGGCGACCCGAACGACCCCGCCAGGGAGCTGCAGCGCTTCACGTTCCCGCGCCAGTCGCGGGAGCGGCGCCTCTGCCTGGCCGACTTCTTCCGGGACGCGGACGAGGCGGCCGAGTTGGGGCCCGACGTCATCGCGTTCCAGCTGGTGACCATGGGGTCGCGGGTGGCCGAGGCGACCGGCGAGCTGTTCGCCGCCAACGCCTACCGGGACTACCTGGAGCTGCACGGGCTGAGCGTCCAGCTCACCGAGGCGCTCGCCGAGTTCTGGCACGCGCGGGTCCGCGGCGAGCTCGGACTGGTGGGTGACGGGGAGAAGGACGCCATGATCCGCGATCAGGCGTACCGGGGATCCCGCTACTCGTTCGGCTACCCGGCCTGCCCGGACCTGGAGTACCGGCGCGGCCTGGTGGCCCTGGTCGAGCCGGAACGGATCGGGGTCGTGCTGTCGGAGGAACTGCAATTGCACCCCGAGCAGTCCACCGACGCGCTGGTGGTGCACCACCCCGAGGCCAAGTATTTCAACGCCCGGTGAGGCCGCCGAGCGCGCGCCGGGTGCCGTCGGGAGGGCCTACCCTGTGTTCGTGAACCCCCATTCCCGACCGTGGCGCCTCGCCCTGGTGCTGCTGGCGGCGCTGACCGCCTGCACCGGCGGGCCGCCGGTTCCGCCGTCGGCCTCGTCCTCGGTCTCGCCGACGGCCACGACGGCCCCGCGGGACTTCACCGTCGTGACCGCCGAGCACCTCACCACCACCGACCCCGCGGTGGTCACCACCGACGTCGGCGCGATCATGGCGTTGAACCTGTACCAGCGGCTGATGCTCGTCCAGCCCGGCACCGGCATCCTGAAGCCCGACCTCGCCGCCGACTGCCTGTTCACCGCCGACACCGTCTACGAGTGCCAGCTGCGCAAGGACCTCGTCTTCAGCAATGGGCACGCGCTGACGTCCTCCGACGTCCGGTTCAGCGTGTTGCGGGCGCTGCGGCTGCAGGTGCCCGGCACCTCGCTCAGCCTGATCAACTCCCTCGACCGAATCGAGGTCCCGGACGCCCAGACCGTCCGCTTCCGGCTGCTGTGGCCGGACACGCGGTTCGGGTACGGGCTGGCCACGCCGGGGCTGTCGATCGTGGACGAGGAGTATTACGACCCCGATGCGCCCCTGCCCCTGGAGTCGGCCCCGGTGGGCTCGGGGCCCTACACCCTGACGGCGATCGATGACGACGGGGCGACCCTGGCCAAGGCCGTGCACTACGTGGGTCCGGACGTGGGGGAGATCACCCCGATCCGGCTGCGCTACGGCGACTCGGCCGCCGCGGAGGCGTCGCTGGCTGAGGGCACCGCCGACGTGATCTGGCGCACCCTGGACGCGCCGGCGCTGGCGCGGCTGCAGGCCGCGGTGGACGCGACGGGCACGGGCGCCACGGCGTCCGGCTTCCTGCGGGTGCCGATGGCGAACACGGTGGTGCGCCGCCTGGTGTGGAACCCGGACTCGGCCCGGCGCCGCAATGCCCCCCTCCGCCGGGCCGTCGCGCGGGCGCTGCAGGCCGACCGCACCCTCGACTCGCTGGTGCCGCCCGCCGTGACCGGGCACGTCGCCGCGTTCGCCGTGGGCGGGACCCCGAAGATCACCAAGATCGCCGGCAAGCGGATCGCGCTGAGGCTCAGCTATCCCGCCGCCGCGCCCGGCCTGGGTGACCTGGCGCGGCTGCTGCGCGACCGCGTGGAGAACTCCGCGGGCGTCAGCGTCCACGTGGTGGCCGACGACCCGGACGCCGACCTGCGGCTCACCGAGCGGGGCGCCTGGGTGAACACGGCGATGGGTTGGCTGCAGGAGTACCTGGACGACCCCCTTCCGGCGAGCCGGGAGACGCTGGCCGACCTCGAGCGGGAGGCGCGCAGCGCCCCGAACGCCGACGACAGGCTGGCGGCGCTGGTCGAGCTTCAGAAGCAGGCGGCCCGGGACGCCACGGTGCTGCCCGTGGCGGCGCTCCCCGGCACCCTCGTCGTCCGGCAGCGGCTCGAGCTGGTGGGCGAGGCGTTCGGACCCGGCTGGCAACTCGGATTGTGGGGATTTCGATGGCGGAACTGAGCGGTATCCGGAGCGGCCCGTTGGAGGCCGGGGAACGGGTCACCTTCACCGACCCGAAGGGGCGCCGGCACTCGGTGATCCTGCGGCCGGGGGCGGTGTTCCACACCACGAAGGGCGGCATCGCCCACGATGACCTGATCGGCGGCCCGGACGGCAACGTCATCCGCTCCGCCGGCGGCGTGACGTACGTCGCGTTCCGGCCACTGCTGGAGGAGTTCGTGGTCACGATGCCGCGGGGCGCCACCGTCATCTACCCCAAGGACGCCGCCCACATCCTGGTTCAGACCGACATCTTCCCCGGCGCCCGGGTGCTGGAGGCCGGGGTCGGCAGCGGCGGGCTGACCCTGTTCCTGCTGCGGGCGGTCGGCGCGACCGGGACAGTGCACTCCTACGAGCGGCGCGCCGACTTCGCCGCCATCGCGGCGAAGAACGTGGAGTCCTTCTACGGGGAGCCCCACCCGGCCTGGCGGCTGCACGTGGGCGACCTCGTGGAGACCATCGTCGACGAGCCGGTCGACCGGGCCGTGCTCGACATGTTGGCCCCCTGGGAGTGCCTGGACGCGGTCGGGGAGCGACTGGTTCCCGGGGGCATCCTGTGCTGCTACGTAGCCACCACCACCCAGTTGGGGCGGACGATGGACACGCTGCGGGCGCACGGCGGCTTCACCGAGCCATCCGCGCGCGAGCTGACCGCCCGCGACTGGCACGCCGAGGGGCTGGCGGTGCGCCCGGGCCACGCCACCTCCGGCCACACCGGCTTCCTGATCTTTACCCGGCGGCTGGCGCCCGGGGTCACGGCCCCACTGCGGCGTCGTCGTCCGGCCCCGGGGGCGTACGGCCCGGACTACACGGGGCCGCGGCCGCCCGGGGTGCCGGTCGAGCCGAGCGAGGACTGAGCCCCATGACCGCCGAGGACGTCACCGAGCTCCGGCGGCTGCTGGACGCCCGCGGCCGGGCGCTGGACCTGGCGGAGCGTCGGCTGGCGGACGCCCGCTCCGACGCCCGCTCGCTGGCGCAGCAGAACGAGCGGCTCAACGAGACGCTGCGCGACGCGCGCGACAGCCTGCTGGGGCTGCGGGAGCAGCTGGACGGCCTGGCGCAGCCGCCGCAGGCGTGGGCCACCGTCGTCCGGGGTGCCGCGGACGGGATGGTCGACGTGTCGGTGTCGGGACGGCTGCTGCGGGTCCGGATCGGCCCCGAGGTGGACGAGGCCTCGCTGGCCCCGGGCGACACCGTCCTGCTCAACGAGGCCATGGTGCTCGTGGGGCGTCTGGAGGGCGGCCTGCTCACCGAGGTGCTGACGTTCAAGGAGACGCTGCCCGACGGGCGGCTGCTGGTGGCCACGCCGGGCGGCGACGAGGCGGTGCTGAGCGCGGCGGCCGAGCTGGGAGACCTTCGTCCGGGGACGGCGCTGCTGGCGGACCGGCGCGCCGGGATCGCCGTCTCGGTGGTGCCGCGCAGCGACGTCGCCGAGCTGCTGCTGGAGGAGGTGCCGGACGTCTCCTACGCCGACATCGGCGGCCTGGAGGCGCAGCTGGAGCAGCTGCGCGACGCGGTCGAACTGCCGTTCCTGCACCGCGACCTGTTCGCCCGCTTCGGGCTGTCGGCGCCCAAGGGGGTGCTGCTGTACGGCCCGCCCGGGTGCGGCAAGACGATGGTGGCCAAGGCGGTGGCCCAGTCGCTGGCGGAGCTGATGGGCGGCGATTCCGGCAGCCACTTCCTCAACATCAAGGGCCCCGAGCTGCTCAACAAGTACGT
>CAZBMH010000163.1:0-4595 GCA_964492685.1 uncultured Micropruina sp. | reverse complement strand
AGCCGCCGTCCTTGGCCGAGGGCCCGTTGCCGGTGAGCAGGACGCAGCCGACGTCCGCGGCCCGGCGGGCGTGATCGAGGGCGGTGTACAGCTCGTCCACGGTGTGCGGCCGGAACGCGTTGCGCACCTCGGGACGGTCGAACGCGATCCGGACGGCGGGCACGTCGTTGGCCCGGTGGTAGGTGATGTCGGTGAACTCGAACCCCGCCACCGGAGTCCACAGTGTTGCGTCGAAGGGGTTCGCGGTCATGGCCCGAAACTACTGCACCCGGCGGCTGGGGCGCTGGCCCCGTCCGCTACCGTCGCCGGGCCGGCCGTCACCGCCGGCTCCGCCCCGTTCGGTGCACTTCGCCCGCGGCAGAACGGGGGCGACGTGCTACGAACGGGGGCGGAGTCTTCGGTGTCGCCCGCGGGCCCGGCTGAGTACCGTGGGTCCGTCCCATTGCGAAGGAGCACCCATGGAGCATCGCGGCCCCCTGCCCGACGTCAGCGTCCCCGACGTCAGCCTGTACGACCTGATCTTCGCCGACCTGGACGACGCCGACGCCGCCCGGGTCGCCGTCGTCCACGAGGACGGCCGCTCGCTCACCTTCGCCCAGGTGAAGCGGGACGTGGACGCGGTCGCCACCTGGTTCGCCGCGCAGGGGGTGGGTCCCGGCGACGCCGTGGCCATCGATCTGCCCAACTGCCCGGAGTATCTGTCGGCGTTCCACGGCATCGCCCGCGCCGGGGCGGCCGTCACCCCGGTGAACGCCGCCTACGTGACCGCCGAGATCGCGCGGCAGTTGCGCGAGACGAGGGCGTCCCACATCGTCACCAGCGCCGGCCTGTTCGACAAGGTGTCGGCGGCGGCCGCCCTGGTGGGGCTGCCGGAGGAGGCCGTCATCGTGGTCGGCGGCGACGTCCCGGACGGGTTCACCGCCTACGCCGACCTGCTCGCCACCGAGCCCGCTCCCCCGCCCGTCGAGATCGAGCCGGCGACCCACCTGGTGGCGCTGCCGTTCTCGTCCGGGACGTCCGGACTGCCGAAGGCGGTGATGCTGAGCCACCGCAACCTGGTCGCGAACCTGCTGCAGTTCAACGAGGTGCTGGTGGGTTTCGAGAAGGGCGATTCGCTGGTGGCGTTCCTGCCGTACAGCCACATCTACGCGCTCACCACGAACCTCAACTACGGGCTGTTCCGCCGCTTCACCCAGTACACGCTGACCGGGTTCAACCCGCAGGTCTTCCTCACCACGGTGGCGACGCACCGTCCGACGATGCTGTTCATCGTGCCCCCGGTGGCCGCCTTCCTGGCCAAGCACCCGGCGGTGGCCGGCGTGCCGTGGGACTCGGTGCGCCTCGTGGTCTCGGGCGCCGCCCCCATGGACGGACCGGTCGGCGCCGCCATCGAGGAGCGGCTCGGCTGCCGGGTGATCCAGGGCTACGGCATGACGGAGCTGTCGCCGGTGACGCACGTGATCCCGCTCGACCGGCCCGACATCGACCTGGGGACGATCGGTTTGGCGATCCCGAACGTCCGGTTCCGGGTGGTCGACCCCACCTCCGGCGAGGACGTCGCGGTGCCGGACGAGGGTTGGAGCGCGCCCGGCGAGCTGTGGTGCACGGGGCCGAACGCCATGCTCGGCTACCTCGGGGTGCCCAAGGACGTGGACGCGGTGCTGGTGGACGGCTGGGTGCACACCGGCGACCTGGTCGTGGTGGACGCCCGCGGCGCCGTCCGGGTGGTCGACCGGATCAAGGAACTGATCAAGCGGCGCGGCTTCCAGGTGGCGCCGGCCGAGCTGGAGGCGCTGCTGTGCACGCACCCGGCGGTCGCGGACGCGGGGGTCACCGGGGTTGCCTCGACCACACCGGGCGAGCAGATCCCGCACGCGCTGGTGCAGCTGCGCCCCGACACCGAGGTGAGCGAGCACGACCTCGCCCACTGGTTGGCGGGCCAGGTGGCCTCCTACAAGCGTCTCGGCGGCGTCACGTTCGTGGAGAAGGTGCCGCGCTCGGCCGCCGGCAAGATCCTGCGCCGCGAGCTGCCCGCCCTGCTGCCGCCGCGCGGCTGACCGCGCCCAGGACACACTTCACGGTGACGTACTGACCACCAGACGGTCACTTACGTCACGGTGGGAGGCGGGTTCGCGGGCAGGCGCTCGTCCAGGTAGGCCCTCAGCTCCGCCATCGCCCTGCTGAGGTCGGCGTGGGTCGCGGACTGCGCGCCCGGGGCGATCCTCACCATCAGGTCGCCGCCCGGCTCCAGCGAGGCGTGCTGCACCTGCGTCGCATCGTCGGCTCCGAGCCGGCGCAGGCCGATCTTCAGCTCGTGGTCGGTCAGGCCCAGCCGGCGGACGGCCTCGTGATCGACCTTGCCCTTGGTGATCAACCGGGTGGAGCGGCCTTCCAGCAGCCAGCGGACCGAGGGGTAGCGGTGGGCGAGCCGGTCCAGGCCGTTGTTGATCCCCACAAGAACCACCGCCCCGACGAGCCCGCCGAGCAGCGAGTTGTCGGGGCCGATGATCGCGTTCTGGACGACGTTGGACAGCAGTAGCACCACGACCAGGTCGAGGCTGTTCATCTGCGCCATCAGCCGCTTGCCCGCCAGCCGGATCAGGACGGCGATCCCGAGGTACACCGCCACGGTCCGGACGATCTTCTCGACGAGCGAGATGTCCATGTGGGTGAAGAGGTCGGTCCAGGCGTCGAGGGGGATCATCGGGTGCTCCTACGGTCGGCGCGGACGGCCAGGGCCAGCGCGAGGTCATCGGTGAAGACGGCGTCGACGCCGGCGGCCATCAGCCCCACCAGCTCGTCCGCGTCGTTGCTGAACCAGGGACGGACAGCCAGCCCGCGCTCGTGGCAGCGGGCCACGAACTCGTCGTCGGCCAGCGCCACGACCGGCGGGTGGACGGCCTGGACGCCCAGCGAGGCCAGGTAGTCCCACGGCTTGTACAGCGGGTCGGAGTAGATCGCGGCCAGCTCACAGCCCGCGTCCAGGCCCGCGAGCAGCCGCAGCGAGTAGTGGTTGAACGTCGACAGCACCGTCCGCCCCGCCAGCCCGCGGGCCCGGACGGCGGCCACCACCCGCTCCTCCAACCCCGGGTAGGACACCACCGAGTTCTTCAGCTCGATGTTGATCGCAAGGGGCGTCGGCGCGAGCAGGTCCAGCACCTCGTCCAGCGTCGGGATCGTGCCCGCGGCGCCGGTCGCGCGCGGGGCCAGCGAGGCCAGCGAGGCGGCCGACAGCTCGCCCACCCACCCGGAGCCCTCGTGGGTGCGGTCGACGCGCTCGTCGTGGATCACCACCGGGACCCCGTCGGCGGACAGCTGGACGTCGAACTCCACCCCGTCCGCGCCGACTGCGACGGCGCCGGCGAACGCGGCCAGGGTGTTCTCGGGATGGGCTGCGCTCGCGCCGCGGTGGGCCCAGATGTCGGTCATGGTGACAACTGTGCCGCGCCCTTGCCGGGGACCGAACCCCGGGGCGTAGTGTCGGGGAATGAGCCTCCGTGAATCCACCACCATTGACGCGCTCGCCGACCGCCACACCCAGCGGATGGCCGCGCTCGACCCCATCGCCGCGACGTACCTGGGCATCGCCGGGCACGACACCGAGATGACCGACTTCTCGCCGGCGGGCCACGACGCCCTCGCCGCGCTGACTCGGGAGACCCTCGCCACCCTCGACACCCTGCAGCCCGCCGACGCCACCGACCGGGTCACCGCCGCCGCCCTGCGCGACCGGCTGGGCCTCGAACAGGAACTTCACGAGGCTGGCGAGCGCCTGGCGCAGCTCGACGTCATCGCCTCGCCGCTGCAGGGCATCCGCGACGTCTTCGACCTGATGCCCACCGCCACCGAGCAGGACTGGGCCACCATCGCCACCCGGCTGGGCGCGGTGCCCGGCGCCGTCCGCGGCTACATCGAGTCGCTGGACGCGGGCGCGACCGCCGGGCTGCGCGCGGCCAGGCGGCAGGTCGTCGAGTGCGCGAAGCAGGCCGACGAGCTGGCCGACAAACCGACCTCGTTCTGGACCACGTTCACCGCGGACGCCACCGGCATCCCCGACAGCCTGGCCAAGGACCTGGCCCGCGCCGCCGACGCGGCCACCGACGCCTACGCCGGCCTGGCGTCCTACCTGCGGGGCATCGAGGCCGACGCGCCGCTGGACGACGCGTTCGGCCGCGAGCGGTACGCGCTCCACTCCCGCGACTTCGTCGGCGCCACGGTCGACCTGGACGAGACCTACGAGTGGGGCCTGGAGGAGCTGGCCCGGGTCGCCGCCGAGCAGGACGAGGTGATCCGCCGGATCGCCGGGGACGGCGCGACGATGGCCGACGCCGTCGCCGTCCTGGAGCGGGACGAGTCCCGCCGGCTCCACGGCACCGACGCGCTGCGGGCCTGGATGCAGGAGACCGCCGACGCGGCCATCGAGGCCCTCAACGGCGTCCACTTCGACATCCCCGAGCAGATCCGCACCATCGAGTGCATGATCGCCCCCACCCAGAACGGCGGCATCTACTACACGGGCCCGACCGAGGACGGCAGCCGTCCGGGCCGGATGTGGTGGTCGGTGCCGCCGGGCGTCGAGGAGTTCAACACCTGGC
>CAZBMH010000162.1:0-4613 GCA_964492685.1 uncultured Micropruina sp. | reverse complement strand
GACCATGACTGACCCGATCGCAGACATGCTGACGCGTCTGCGCAACGCCAACCAGTCGTACCACGAGACCACCTCGATGCCCCACAGCAAGATCAAGGTCGGCATCGCGGAGATCCTCAAGCAGCAGGGCTACATCGCCGGCTACGAGGTCAACCAGCCCGCCGAAGGCGAGGTTGGCAAGACCCTCAAGCTGACGCTGAAGTACGGCACCAACCGCGAGCGTTCGATCGCCGGGGTTCGCCGCATCTCCAAGCCCGGCCTGCGCGTCTACGCCAAGTCGACCGCGCTGCCCAAGGTGCTCGGCGGCCTGGGTGTCGCGATCATCTCGACGTCCCACGGCCTGCTCACTGACCGTGAGGCCAAGGCCAAGTCCATCGGTGGCGAAGTCCTCGCCTACGTCTGGTGAGAAAGGAGTACTGACATGTCTCGTATTGGCAGGCTCCCCATCGCCGTGCCCGCCGGGGTCGATGTGACCCTGGACGGCCAGCAGGTTGCCGTGAAGGGCCCCAAGGGCTCGCTCAGCCACGTGGTGGCCGAGCCCATCAAGGTCGGCCGCAATGAGGCCGGCGAGCTGGAGGTGACCCGTCCGGACGACGAGCGGGTCAGCCGCTCGCTCCACGGCCTGACCCGCACCCTGGTCGCCAACATGGTGACCGGCGTGACCCAGGGTTATGAGAAGAAGCTCGAGATCGTCGGCGTGGGTTACCGCGTCGTCGCCAAGAGCCCCACGCAGCTCGAGTTCGCGCTCGGGTTCAGCCACCCGGTGGTGGTGAACGCCCCCGAGGGCATCACCTTCTCCGTCGAGCGCCCCACGGCCTTCACCGTCTACGGCATCGACAAGCAGGCGGTCGGCGAGGTCGCGGCGAACATCCGCAAGATTCGCAAGCCGGAGCCGTACAAGGGCAAGGGCGTGCGCTACGCCGGCGAGCGTGTTCGCCGCAAGGTCGGAAAGGCGGGTAAGTGATGGCTATCTCTCTGTCGGACAACAAGGGCATGGCTGCCCGGGTCGCGGCGCGGGTGCGTCGTCAGGTTCGTGGCCGCAAGAAGATCGCCGGCGACGCCGCGCGTCCCCGCCTCGTGGTCACCCGCTCGTCGCGTCACCTGTTCGCTCAGGTGATCGACGACACCCGCGGCGCCACCCTCGCCTCGGCCTCCACCATGGAGGCGGACGTGCGTGGCACCGAGGGCGACAAGACGGCCAAGGCCAAGTTGGTCGGCGCCCTGATCGCCCAGCGGGCCAAGTCCGCCGGGGTCGAGCAGGTCGTCTTCGACCGGGCTGGCAACAAGTACCACGGACGGCTCGCCGCGCTGGCTGACAGCGCGCGTGAGGCCGGACTCGGATTCTGACGGAATCGAAAGGTAACGAGCGATGAATGGAAACCAGCGCCGCGGTGGCGGCGCACCTGGTGGCGAGCGTCGTGGCCGCGAAGACCGTCGTGGCCAAGGCGCTGTCGCCGAGAAGGAAAAGAGCAACTACCTCGAGCGGGTCGTGGCGATCAACCGGGTCGCCAAGGTCGTGCAGGGTGGTCGTCGGTTCAGCTTCACCGCGCTCGTCGTGGTGGGCGACGGTGATGGCAACGTGGGTGTCGGCTACGGCAAGGCCCGCGAGGTCCCGGCCGCCATTGCCAAGGGCGTGGAGGAGGCCAAGAAGCACTTCTTCCAGGTCCCCCGGATCCAGGGCACCATCCCGCACCCCGTGCAGGGCGAGAAGGCCGCCGGTGTCGTGATGCTCCGTCCGGCCTCGCCGGGTACCGGTGTCATCGCCGGTGGTTCGGTGCGCGCCGTGCTGGAGTGCGCCGGGGTGCATGACGTCCTGGCCAAGTCGCTGGGCTCGGACAACGCGATCAACGTGGTGCATGCCACGGTGGCCGCGCTGAAGAGCCTGGAGACCCCGGAGGCCGTGGCCAAGCGTCGCGGGCTGCCGGTCGCGGCCGTCGCCCCCGCCGCGCTGCTGCGGGCTCAGGAGGAGAAGCACTGATGGCACGCTTCAAAGTCACCCAGGTCAAGTCTGGGGTCGGAGGAACGCAGAGCCAGCGCGCCACCTTGCGCTCGCTGGGTCTGAAGCGAATCGGCGATTCGGCGATCCATGAGGATCGTCCGGAGCTGCGGGGCATGGCCAAGGCCATCCCGCATCTGGTCGCCGTCGAGGAGGTTGAGTGACATGCCGTTGAAGCTTCATCATCTACGTCCGGCTCCGGGCGCCAAGACCGCGAAGACCCGTGTGGGTCGCGGTGAGGGCTCCAAGGGCAAGACCGCAGGCCGTGGCACCAAGGGCTCCGGCGCACGCAAGAACGTGCCCGTGGGCTTCGAGGGCGGGCAGATGCCGCTGCACATGCGGCTGCCCAAGCTGCGCGGCTTCAAGAACCCGTTCCGGGTCGAGTACCAGGTCGTGAACGTCGGTCGCCTGGCCGAGCTGTTCCCGCAGGGTGGCAGCGTCGGCGTGGCCGACCTCGTCGCCGCCGGGGCTGTCCGCGACGGCAACCTGGTGAAGGTGCTGGGGAATGGCGATGTGTCGGTGGCCCTCAAGGTCAGCGCCCACGCGTTCTCGGCGTCCGCCAAGAGGAAGCTGGAGGCCGCCGGCGGTTCCGCCGACGAACTCTGAGTCTGTTTCGATCGAAGGGCGGTCGGGTCCCCAGCGGATCCGGCCGCCCTTCGTCATCCCCGCGCCCGCCCTCGGAGCGCCGGTGCGGAGGGGCTATCCTGAGTCGACCCCCGCAGGCGGCAGCCCGGAAGGAACTGTGGTGACCGCATCCCCCCTGCACCACCAGGCCCTGGAACGTCTCGGCCGCGAGCTGGTGTCCGGTCGGATCCCGGTGGGTGCCGTGGTCACCCTCGCCGACCTGGAGGCGCGGTTCCTGGTGTCGCGCACCGTGGCGCGGGAGATCATGCGCGTCCTGGAGTCGCTGGGCATGATCCGCTCGCGGCGCCGGGTCGGGATCACCGTGCTGGAGCGGTCGCACTGGAAGTCGATGGATCCGATCGTCCTGCGGTGGCGCCTGGCCAGCGACGATCGGCTGCGCGCCCTGGTCGACGTCTGCGAGCTGCGGGCGGGCCTGCAGCCGATGGCCGCCGAGCTGGCCTGTCGCCGCGCGACCCGGCAGCAGCGGGAGCGGCTCGTCGAGCTGGCCGCGCGGGTGTCGGCCGTCGCCCCTGACCACCCCGACTTCCTGACCGCCGACGTGGAGTTCCACTCGATCCTGCTGCGGGCCTCCGGCAACGAGATCATCGCCACCATCGCGGGGATGCTGCGCCTGGTCCACACCGAGCTGGTGGTGATCCAGCGCGGCGAGGCGGCCGATCCCCGCTGGGCGCTGCGCTACCGCCGGATCGCCGCCGCCATCGCCGCCGGCGACGAGGACATGGCCCGCCGCTGGTCCCACGAGCAGGCCCGGGCGGTGCTGCGCGCCGCCAAGGAGCGGGCCGGGGTGGCGCTGCCGGCGACGCCCGCCGGCCCCGGCGTGGACGGCTGGTCGGTCTGATCCCCTCCGATGCCCGGGTTTGCGGTGCGCCTTGGTAGAGTGCGACCCGTTGCCCATTGACCTCGAGGAGCTTGGGTCGGATGCTCTCCGCCTTTCTTAATGCGTTCAAAACGCCGGATCTTCGCAAGAAGATCCTGTTCACGCTGTTTGTCCTCGCGGTGTTCCGGCTGGGGTCAGTCATCCCGGCACCCAACGTGAACATCGTCAACGTCAACACCTGCCGGCTGCAGACGGCCACCGGTGACGCCGCCGGGCTCTACTCCATGATCAACCTGTTTTCCGGTGGCGCTCTGCTGCAGCTGGCGATCTTCGCGCTGGGCATCATGCCCTACATCACCGCGTCGATCATCCTGCAGCTGCTCACCGTGGTGATCCCGCGGTTGGAGACCCTGAAGAAGGACGGCGCGTCCGGCAGCGCCAAGATCACCCAGTACACCCGGTACCTGACCCTCGTCCTGGCCGTCCTGAACGCGACCGCGTATGTGACCCTGGCCGTCAACGGTCAGCTGTTCCAGGGCTGCAACCTCGACCTGGTCTACGACAAGGGCATCTTCCCGATCGTCGTGATGGTGCTGACGATGACCGCCGGCACCGGGGTCATCATGTGGCTGGGCGAGCTGATCACCGACCGCGGCGTCGGCAACGGCATGTCGGTCATGATCTTCACCCAGATTGCCGCGCAGTTCCCGGCCTCGCTGTGGTCGATCAAGGAGAGCCGCGAGGGTGCGGCCGGCTGGCTGGCCTTCATCATGGTGATGGCCGTCGGCCTGTTGGTGATGCTCGGCGTCATCTTCATGGAACAGGCACAGCGGCGGATTCCGGTGCAGTACGCGAAGCGGATGGTGGGTAGGCGGCTGTTCGGCGGCACCACGACCTACATCCCGATGAAGGTGAACCAGGCGGGCGTCATCCCGGTGATCTTCGCCTCGTCCCTGCTCTACCTGCCGATGCTGTACGCGCAGATCCAGCCGACCTCTCCGGCGGCGAGCTGGATTGCGACGTACTTCGTCCGGGGTGACCACTGGGTCTACAACCTGGCCTTCTTCCTGTTGATCGTCTTCTTCGCCTACTTCTACGTGGCGATCACCTTCAACCCCGAGGAGGTCGCCGACAACATGAAGAAGTACGGCGGCT
>CAZBMH010000161.1:0-4641 GCA_964492685.1 uncultured Micropruina sp. | reverse complement strand
CTTCCTCAACGGCGACCTGGGCGACCCGCCCGGCGGCTGGCCCGAGCCGTTCCGCACCAAGGCGCTGCAGGGTCGCGTGACCCGTCCGGTGGAGACCGAGCTCACCGAGGCCGACGCCGCGGCGTTGGAGGCGGAGCCGCGCCGCACGCTCAACCGGCTGCTCTTCCCCGGCCCGACCAAGGACTACGAGGACGCCATCGAGGACTACTCCGACCTGTCGGTGCTGACCACGCGGCAGTTCCTGCACGGCCTGATCCCCGGCGCCGAGCACGAGGTGCCGATCGAGCGCGGCAAGACGCTGCTGATGAGCGTCGTCGCGATCGGGGAGGCGGACGAGCGGGCCCTGCGTCCGGTGATGGCCACCATCAACGGTCAGATGCGCCAGGTGTGGGTGCGGGACCGGTCGGTGAAGTCGACCGTCGCCGTCGCCGAGCGGGCCGATACCGCCAACCCGGGTCACGTCCCCTCGCCGTTCGCGGGCGTGGTGACGCTGACCGTCGGCGTCGGCCAGCAGGTGGCCCAGGGCGACCCGGTGGCCACGATCGAGGCGATGAAGATGGAGGCCGCGATCACCGCCCCGGTGGCGGGCACGGTCCAGCGGCTGGCCATCGGCCACGCCCAGGCCGTCGAGGGCGGCGACCTGCTGCTCGTCCTGGGGTGAGGCGCGCCGGGCGCCGACCCGCAGCCTGACCACGACCGGCAAGGGCGGAGGGGACCACCCCTCCGCCCTTTCCCTCCGTCCCTGGGGATCTTCCCGGACCCAGCGCCGCTCGTCCCGAGCCGGGGAACGCCGAAGGGTCCGCCCGGCAGGTGCGGCCGGACGGACCCTCGGGTCTCGTCAGTTGGTCAGATGTAGGTGTAGCGACCCGCCGGCACGATCGCCGAGGTGCCGTACTTGTTGGTCACGCGAACGTCCACCCCGCCGAGCGCGGCGCCGGCCGGGGCCTTGGCGGTGATCTTGCCCGAGGAGGACACGGTCACGCTGGTTCCGCGGATCCCGCCGAACGTGACCTGGGGGCTGCTGCCGATGTTGGTGCCGTAGATGGTCACCGTGGTGCCACCGGCCAACCGGCCGCTGGTCGGGGTGATCCGGGTCACGACGGGCACGCGGTAGCTGTAGCGATCGCCGCTGACGAGCTTGGAGCTGCCCTCACCGGTGGTGACCTGGACGTCCACCGACCCGGCCGCGTGGGCCGGAGCGATCACGGTCAGCTTGGTGGAGGAGACCACGACGATCCCCGTCCCGGGGACGCCGCCGAACGTGACCTGGGGCGAACCGTTGAAGCGGCTGCCGTACACCGTCACCTTGTTCCCGCCGACCGTGGGGCCGGAGGTCGGGGACACCGACGAGACGCTCGGGCCGATGTAGCGGAACCGGTCGTAGGTGGTCACCGGCGACGTGCCGTACTGAGTGACCACCCGGACGTCGACGGTGCCCGTCACATGGCGCGGGGAGACGGCGACGATCGACGTGGGCGACACGACGGTGAAGCTCGTCGCCGGAACGCCGCCGAAGGTGACCGCGCCCACGTTGAGGAAGCGGCTACCCGTGATGGTGACCGACGTGCCGCCGACGCCCAGCCCGGAACGCGGGCTGACCGCGGAGATCGCCGGGGGCCGGACGAAGGTGTACTTGTCCGTCGCCACCACCGCGGAGGTGCCCGAGCGGGTCTTCACCCGGACGTCGACGACACCCGAGGCGTGGGCCGGGGCGGTGACCCGCAACGTCCCCTCGGAGAGGACCTGCACGCTCTTGCCCGCGGTGCCGCCGAACAACACGGAGGTCACGTTGACGAACCGGTTGCCGCTGATGGTGACTGTCGTCCCACCCGAGGTCGACCCGGAGTTCGGGGTGACAGCCGTGATCTGGGCCGGGTTGACGAAGCGGAAGTTGAAGGCGGCGGGCTGATCGCTGTACCCGTTGATCAACCGGACCGGCACGGTGGTTTCCGTCGCGCTGGCCGGGGTGTAGACGTACAGCTCGCTGTTGGACACCGTGGACAGGCCGGTGCCGGGCGTGCTGCCGAACAGCACCTGCGAGACCGAACTCAGGTTCGTTCCCTTGATGGTGATCTTCTGGCCGCCGGAAGCCCGACCCGACGTGGCGCTGATCGACGTCGGGTTGGTGGCGATGTTGAGCAGCCGGTCGGGTGTCCCCGTGGTGCGGCCGAGGATCTTTCCGGTGATGGCCATCGACTTGATGCGGCTGTTCACCGTGGCGGGGCTCCAGGTGGGGTGCACGCCCAGGATGAGGGCCGCGACACCGGCCGCATGCGGGGACGCCATCGATGTCCCGGACATCAGCGCGCTCGCGGTGGTGCTGGTGAAGGCCGCAGCCGTGATGTTCACGCCCGGGGCGTAGAGGTCGACACAGCTGCCGTAGTTGGAGAACCCGGCCTGCCGATCACCGGACGTCGAGGCGGCCAGGGTGAGGGCGGCGGGCGCGGACGCGGGCGAGACCTTGCAGGCGCTCTGGGTGTCGTTGCCGGCCGCGACCACCACGGTGATGCCGTCGTTGACGAGCCGCTGCACAGCGTCGTTGATCACCGAGCTGTAGCCGCCGCCGATGCTCATGTTGACCACAGCCGGGGCGCCCGCGGGGTGGTCGCCGCGAACCCAGTCCATCGCCGCCAGAAGGCCGGCGCCGGTGCCGCGGTTTAGGCAGTCGAGGACCCGAACGGGGACGATCGTGGCGCTCTTGGCGATGCCCCAGGTGGTTCCGGCGATGGTGCTGGAAACGTGGGTCCCGTGGCCGTTGCAGTCATCCGCGCTGCCCAGGTAATCCAGCCAGACAGCAGGGGCGAGGCGGCCCGTGAACTCGACGTGGGAGGCGTTGATTCCCGAGTCGATCACGTAGACCTTCACCCCGGCGCCCGCGGTCGCGTAGCGGTAGTTGCCGTCCAGGGGCAACGAGCGCTGGTCGATGCGGTCCAGCCCCCAGGTGGCCCCGGCCTGCGTCGTGTCCCCCTGGACGTCGGGCAGTAGCTCGACTGACCGGACGGCGGGGTCGGCGGCCAGGGCGTCGCGCTGGGCCGGCGTGAGGTGCGCGATCAGGCCGGGGACGATGGTGAGCTTCCGGGCGACCTTCAGGCCCTGGGCGGCGGCCGCGGCGGCGCGGGGGGCGGGATCGACGCCGTCCTTGTAGCGGACGACGTAGGTCGCGGCGCCCCGGGGGACGTCGCCGAGGTCGAGGGCCTCCCCGGCCTGGTTGCCGGGGGCGGCCGGCAGCGGGGCGGGCTGTGCTTGGGCATGGCCCATCGGGGTCGTGACGAGCAGGACGAGGCTGAGCAGCAGGGCGCTCCACCAGCGGGAAGTCATGGGAATCTCCAGAGGGGGTGGTGGGTGTTCCGGCCACCGTAGCGGCCAGCGGGTCCGGATGCCACGCGGCGCGGGTCGCGGCGGGCCAGTTCCGCGTGCGAAGCAACGCCGTTCCCCGGGAGCGCCTCGCGGTGTCGCGGGGCGATGCGGCGGGAGGCGGCCGCGAGCGCCTCGTCGCGGCGGGATGGACGGGGTGTGTCCGCGTCCGGGGAGGATCCGGTGGGCCTCAGTTCAGAACAGGACGACGCCGGCGAGGCTGACCCGGAACCCCTGACCCGTCGCGGTGTTGCCGCAGGTGACGCCCTCCTTGGCGCTCAGGCACACGTAGCCCGCGGCACGCAGCCGCTTGCCGTAGGGCAGGACGGCCAGCTTGAGCGACTCGTAACTCACCCAGGGGTAGCCGGTCTTGGCGTGCCAGCCGACCGCTGGCTGGCCCTTCACCGGGTAGGCGCTCGGGTCGCCGCTGCAGAAGTAGTCGGGGCCGGTCCCGGTGATGTTGACGCCGGTAACGCCCAGTCCCTGGCCCGGGCAGACGTCGTCGCTCGGCGGGATGATCCCCCGGATCCCTTTCGGGAAGTGACACAGCGCCCCCGTCGTCTCGAGGGCGCACCAGATCCGGCCGCTGGGCGAGGCGAACGCGGCCTGGTCGCCGCCGACGTCGAGGGCCCCCTTGGCGGCCGGCACGCTGGGGGGCTGGGTGGTCGGGCTCTGGCTTGGCGTGGGCGACGCGGAGGCGGACGGTGCGGGGCTCGCCGAGGGCGAGGCACTTGTCACCTGGGTCACCGTGACGGTCGGGGCGGGCTGACCGGCGCAGGCCGTCAGCACCAGACCGGCCGCGAGGGCCACCATCAGGGCGCGCACCCAGGCTCCTTCCGACGTCCAGCAGCATGCCACGAACCCCGGCGCGCGCGGCCGATCCCGCCGGGCGTGCCGCCTCTCGGCGCGGGCTGGTGCCGTCCGCGCACGAGCACTCGGCCCGGTCCTCAGCCGCCGGGGCGGAAGGCCGAGCCCATGGCGTCCAGCGCGCCGTCCGCGACCGGCAACAGCCCGCCCTTGACCGCCTGCACCAGGGTGGCGTGGTCGGCCTCGGTCTGGTCGGCGTAGCGCCGGGCAAAGCCGCTCAGCGCGGTGGCGGCCTCCTCGCCGTCGCCCAGGTAGCCGGCGATCATGGAGGCGCCCGACGTGCGGGCGTGCCCCTTGGCCAGCAGGTGTCCCACGATGCCCGCGTAGTCGGCCAGCGCGGTCGCCGTCATGGAATCCAGCGGCACGGTGCCCTTCATGTTCCGGAACTGGCGGACGTAGTAGGTGCGATCGGCGACGGTC
>CAZBMH010000160.1:0-4663 GCA_964492685.1 uncultured Micropruina sp. | reverse complement strand
CGACCCGAAGCGGCTGCTGGAGGCGTACAACCGTTCGGCGGCCACCCTCAACCTGATCCGGGCGTTCGTGACCGGCGGCTTCGCCGACCTGCGCGCCGTGCACAGCTGGAACCAGGACTTCGTCCGCAACTCCGGCGTGGAGGGGCGCTACGAGTCCCTCGCGGACGAGATCGAGCGGGCGCTGGCGTTCATGGTGGCCTGCGGGGTGGACAAGGAAGCTTTCCGTACCGTCGACTTCTTCTCCAGCCACGAGGCGCTGCTGCTGCCCTACGAGCACGCGCTCACCCGGATCGACTCCCGCACCGAGACGCCCTACAACGTCTCGGCGCACATGGTGTGGATCGGCGAGCGCACCCGCCAGGTGGACGGGGCGCACATCGCCTACGCGCGATCGCTGCGCAACCCGATCGGCGTCAAGATCGGCCCCGGCACGGCACCGGAGGATGCCGTGGCCCTGGCGGAGGCGCTGGATCCGAACCAGGAGCCCGGCCGGCTCACGATGATCTCGCGCATGGGTGCGGGCAAGATCCGCGACAAGCTGCCCGCCCTCGTCCAGGCCGTCGAGGCCACCGGACGCAAGGTGGCGTGGCTGTGCGACCCGATGCACGGCAACACCTTCGAGACCGCCAACGGCTACAAGACCCGCGCGTTCAGCGAGGTGGTGGACGAGCTGAACGGCTTCTTCGAGGTGCACCAGTCCCTCGGCACGTGGCCGGGCGGGGTGCACATGGAGCTGACGGGCGACGACGTCACCGAGTGCGTCGGCGGCGTCGAGGACCTGGTGGAGGCCGACCTGGCCAACCGCTACGAGACCGCCTGCGACCCGCGGCTGAACCGCAACCAGTCGCTGGAGCTGGCGTTCCTGATCGCCGAGCGCCTCACCGATGGCCGGATCAAGCGGGTCAACCCGATCCAGGAGTTCCGCGCCGAGGACTTCTGACCGGCTCCGGCGCGCTGCTGACAGCTCGCCGTCGGCTGCCTAGGGTGAGGTCATGAAGATCACCCATCTCGGGCATGCTGCCGTCCTGGTCGAGGTCGCCGACCGGCGCATCCTGATCGACCCGGGCAACTTCTCCTCCGCCTGGCACCATCTGCGCGACCTGGACGCGATCCTGGTGACCCATCAGCACGGCGACCACGTCGACCCCGAGCACGCCCCGGTGCTGCTGAAGCACAACGAGAGGGCGGCGGTGTACGTCGAGCCGCAGGTGATCGCCGCGGTGCCGCTGCCGTGGGCCGAGCCGCTCGCCGCCGACACGGTCGTCGACCTGGGCGGGGTGAGGGTCGCCGCCGTGGGCGGCCTGCACGCGATCATCCATCGCGACATCCCGCAGATCGGCAACGTCGGGGTGGTGATCAGCGCCGAGGGGGAGCCGACCTTCTTCCACCCCGGCGACTCGCTGGCGACCGTCCCGTCCGGGATCGACGTGCTGGCCGTCCCGGCCTACGGCCCGTGGGCCGCCATGAAGGAGACCATCGATTTTGCCCGCCAGGTGGCCGCCCCGCAGGGGTTCCTGATCCACGACGGCCTGCTGGGGGAGCGCGGCGTCCAGCTCACCTACGGCAGGGTCGACGGCATGACGCCGGTGAAGCTGCGCGACCTGCGAGATCACAAGCCCTGGACGGTTACCGCCTGACCCGGCCGCATGGTCGCCCGGAGTCGGGCCGAGGCGCCGCCCCGGTCGCAGGACGGGGACCCCCGCCTCACTCCGCCCCCGAAAGTGGCACGTAGCCCGCGAAATTTCGCGGGCGAAGCGCCACTTTTGCGGGCGCAGTGCGCCTCGGCGACGAGTCGGGCCGTGCCGCCGGGGCCGGGCGTCCCGTGTGAGGACGGCCCGGGCGCGCGGAGGAGTCAGAACCCGGCGAGCTCGGGATCGATCGGCGGGGTGGGCTGACCGAGGTCGTCCCAGACGAAGCGGGGGACCCCGGCGAAGAAGGCCACCACGAAGGCGGCCGCCCATTCGATCGTCTCCGGGTCGCTCGCGCGGGGGCGGATCCGCAGCCGTCCCCCCTCGATGACGAAGGGGAGCGGGTCGCTGCGCAGGATGAACTCCAGTTGCCGCGGGTGGAACACGTCCATCGCGAACTTGGGATTCCCGCAGCGCACCGTGAAACGGTCGTTGAAGTCCGAGGACTCGAACCGGACCTTGCCGCCCGTCCAGGGGCCGTTGAGGGACAGGTCGCCGAAGGCCCAGGGGAGGTGGAACTCCAGGATCGGTTCGCTGTGGTGGTCAGTCTCGGTGTGGCTGGACGTGCGTCCCTCGGCGTCGGTGGTGGTCACCGTCCGGTCAGTCTTCCAGTGATGGGTCAGGGCGATCAGCCGGATGCCGCCGGCCACCTCGCCGAGGACGACGTCGCGGGCCTCGTGTCCGTAGCCGTCCTGCGTGATCGTCACCTGCGACAGGAAGCGGTCGTCGGCCGGGCGGTAGGCCCACTCGGGGTGGCGGTACAGGCTGAGCTCGCTCGGCAGCGCCGGCCCAGGGAAGCGGCCGTCCCGGGCGAGGGGGGCCAGCGCCGCGGCCAGCCGACCGACGCCCTCCACGAAGGGCTGCAGCTGCTCGGCCTTCTCCGGGGCCCCGGACGCCACGAGGGCGGCGCCGTCCACCGAGAGGTTCACCGGGCCCACGGCGCCAAGGGCGTCCAGATGGGGACCGAGCGCGGCCAGCGCCGCGTCGGCGAACCCGGGCTGGGTGCTCGTCACCTGCCAGGGGCCGACCATACGCACCTCCCCGTTGACGCCGGGGCGACCGGCGCCGGGAAGGCTGATGAAGACCTCGGGGAGGCTGGCGGGCAGCGGCGCGGCCACCACGCGGTCCCGGCCGTACTCGAACACGCGGAAACCAATCCCGGTGGAGGTCTGGCCGGTGATCAGGTCGTCCACGTCCCGGTGGAACCCGAGGCCGAACGGCGGACAGTTCAGGCCGTGGGTGATCTCCAGCGACGGCGAGTTCTGGAACTCCCAGCCGAGCGCCTTCAGCGACCCGATGTAACGACGCCGGATCACCAGCCTGACCACGAGGACGGCGATCGCGACGGCGGCGATCGCCGCCAGGATCACCGGGAGGGCGGACGTATCCATGGGGTTCCAACCTGTCGGGGGGTCTCGGCTTCAGGCTAGCGAGCCGGGGGATCCTCAGACGAGGTTGATGGTCACCGTGGAGCCCGTCCTCGCCTTCGTGCCGCCCGCGGGGTTGCTGGAGTAGACGATCCCGAACCTGGACGGGCCGATGTAGCGGGTCTTCACCTTGAAACCGGCGGCGGTCAGGAGCCGCTTGGCCTCGGTGACCCCCCTGCCGCTGACGCTCGGGACGACCACGAACTCCGGTCCCTTCGACACCACGAAGCTGACGGTGTCGCCGCGGTGCACCTCCCCGGCCGGCGGCGTCTGGCTGATGATCGCCTTGTCGGCGACCTCATCGGAGAACTGCGTCTTGGTGACCTTGACCACCAGGCCGTCGGCCTCCAGCGCCTTGGTGGCCTCCTCGATCGGCTTGTTCGTCCAGTCCGCCAGCGTGACCGGCGCCGGCCCCTGCGAGACCGTCAGGTTGATCGTCGTCCCCGGTTTCACCTGGGTGCCGGCCTTGATCGACGAGCTGATCACGCTGCCGTCGGCGATCTTGTCGTCGTAGGCGGGGGTCGTCGTGCCGACCACCAGGTGGGCGTCGGTGAGCAGCAGCGTGGCCTCGTCCAGGGTCTTGCCGGCGAGCTTCGGCACGGCGTAGCGCTCCGGGCCCTTGGACAGGTAGGCGCGCACTTCGCTGCCGAGCGAGGCCCGCTGACCGGCGGCCGGGTCGGTGCGCGTCACCTGACCGGCAGGGATGTCCTCGGAGTACTCGGAGTCGAACTTCACCTGGAGGCCGGCCGCGTTGATCGCCGAGGCGGCCTGTTGTTGGGTGAGTTTGCGGAGGTCCGGGACGGTGCGCCCGTAGGCGAACCACGCGGTGCCGCTGGCCAGGCCCAGGGTCAGCAGCAGGAGCAGGAGCAGCAGCGGCCAGCGGCGACGCTGCCGGTGCGCGGCAGGCTGCTGCACGAGGGGCCGGACGTCGGCCGGCGGGCCGTCGTAGTAGGGGAGCCCGTCCGCGCTCTGCGGGAAGCCGGGACTCACCGGGGTCGTCGGGGTGAACCGCAGCGTCGGCACCCGGACGATGTCGCCGGTGTTGGGCGAGACCATCGGGACCACGTCCGTGTGCTGCGTCGCCGGGTCCAGCCGGGTCTGCTGCACCTGGGCGCTGAGCGTCGGATCGTCCATCAGGCCCTGGGCAAGGGCGTCGCGGGCCGCTTGCAGGTGGTCGAGCAGCACCCGTCCGTCGACGGGTCGTTCCTCGGGATCGCGGGCGGCCGCCGCCATCACCAGGGCGTCCAGGTAGGGCGGGATGCCGCTGCGGGAGTCGCGCCAGCTGGCCTTGGTGGCCGCCGAGGGGGCCGGGATCGAGTTGTGGACGTGGCTGTAGGCCACCTGGATCGGGTTCTCGCCGGTGTGCGGCTTCTGCCCGGTGAGCATCTCGTACAGCACGACCCCGACGGCGTACACGTCGCAGCGGGGGTCGGCCTTGCCGTGGGTGACCAGCTCGGGGGCGATGTAGGAGACGGTGCCGATCAGCATGCCAGTGGCCGTCGCGGTCTGCGCGCTGATGGCCTTCGCGAGGCCGAAGTCGGCGACCTT
>CAZBMH010000159.1:0-4679 GCA_964492685.1 uncultured Micropruina sp. | reverse complement strand
GCATGGTGCTGCAGGACGCGTGGCTGTTCGGCGGCACGATCCGCGACAACATCGCCTACGGCCGCCCCGACGCGACCGAGGACGAGATCCGCGCCGCCGCCGAGGCCACCTACGTGGACCGCTTCGTCCACTCGCTGCCGCAGGGCTACGACACGGTGATCGAGGAGGAGGGCGCCAACATCTCCGTGGGCGAGAAGCAGCTGATCACCATCGCCCGCGCCTTCCTGTCCGACCCGGCCATCCTGATCCTGGACGAGGCGACCTCCTCGGTCGACACCCGCACCGAGGTGCTCGTCCAGCGCGCCATGAAGGCGCTCCGCGCCGACCGCACCTCGTTCGTGATCGCCCACCGGCTCTCGACCATCCGGGACGCCGACGTGATCCTGGTGATGGAGCACGGCGCCATCGTGGAGCAGGGCAGCCACGACGCGCTGATGCGGGCCGAGGGCGCCTACTGGCGGCTCTACCAGGCCCAATTCGCCGCGGCGATCACCGAGGAGGACGAGGCCGCCGCCTGACGGGCGTCCGGTGCGGTTCATCGGTACGAAAGTGACCGACATCGGTCACCTTTGTACCGGCCGGGGTCGGACGCCCCTGCCCCGACGTCCACTCCGCCGCCGCGGAGATCCCTCGGTCGTCGACTTCGCCCGCGAAAGTGGCGCTTCGCCCCAGAAATTTCGCGGGCGAAGTGCCACTTTCGGGGGCGGAGTCGGCCTCTGGGAGACTTGCCCCCGTGACAGTGGTGGTGGGGGCGGCGATCATCGAACACGGGCTGGTGCTGGCCGCCAGCCGCCAGTTCCCCGCGGAGCTGGCCGGACGCTGGGAGTTTCCCGGCGGCAAGGTCGAACCCGGCGAGACGCCCGAGGCCGCACTGATCCGCGAGATCGCCGAGGAGCTGGGCTGCGTCGTCCGCGTGGTGGGGTGGCTGTCCCCGACGGTGGAGCTCGGGGCGGGGCTGCGGCTGCGCGTGGCCCGCTGCGCGACGGTGGCCGGCGACCCGAGCCCGCGCGAGCATCGGGCGCTGCGCCGGCTCACCCCCGAGTCCCTGGACGACGTCGACTGGCTGGACGCCGATCGTCCGTTCCTGGACGAGGTCCGCGAGGCACTGTTGGACGGTGACTACCTGCCCGGCAACGTCGGCGGCTGCCGCCGCGTCGGCGACACCGTCCGGCGCCCGGTCGGCCCCTGGACGAGCGACGTGCACCGCCTGCTGGCGCACCTGGCCGACGCCGGGCTGGCCCACGTCCCGCGCGCGCACGGCCTGGACGCCCGCGGCCGGGAGATCCTCGACTTCCTCCCGGGGGAGGTCGTCGGCGCCCGGTCCCCCCACCCCGTCCCCGGGGGGCGCCGGTCCCAGGATGAGGCGCCGGACGCCCTGTCCGAGGGGCAACTGGTGTCCCTGGCCCGCTGGACGCGGCGCTTCCACGACCGCGCGGCGTCGTTCCCGCTTTCGGGGACCTGGCGGTTCTTCGGGGTGGAGGGGCCGACGATCATCGCGCACAACGACCTGGCACCGAACAACGTCTGCTTCGCCGGGGACGACCTGGCCGGGGTCTTCGACTGGGACCTCGCCGGGCCGTCCACGCCGCTGCTGGAGCTGGCGCAGCTGGCCTGGCACTGCGTCCCGCTGCTCCGTCCGATCCCGGACGACGACGCCGCGCGGCGGCTGCGTCTGATCGCCGACGCCTACGGCGGACACACCGCGGCGGAGATCCTGGCGGCGGTTCCGGTGCGGGTCCACGTGGCCATCGACGGCATCCGCGAGGCCGTCCGGCGCGGCGACGAGGGGATGCGCAACCTGCTCGCGCTCGGCGAACCCGAGGGGACCGAGCGGCTGCTGGCCGCTTTCCTCGAGCGGGCACCCGGCATCGCCGCCCACCTCTGAGCCGGTGCCGGACGGGACGGCGGGCACGATCCGGGGCCGGGTGCAACGATGGGCCATGGCCGTGATCGATCTCAACGCCGACCTCGGGGAGTCCTTCGGTGCCTGGACGATGGGCCAGGACGCCGCGATGCTCGCGCTCGTCACCAGCGCCAACGTGGCGTGCGGCTTCCACGCCGGCGACCCGCTGACGATGGGCCGCACCGTCGCGCTCGCCGCCGACAACGGGGTGCGGATCGGGGCCCACGTCTCCTACCGGGACCTGGTCGGCTTCGGCCGCCGCTTCATCGACGCCTCCCCGGCGGAGCTCACCGCCGACGTGCTGTACCAGCTGGGCGCCCTGGACGGCGCCTGCCGGGCGGCCCGCACCGCCGTCCGCTACGTGAAGCCCCACGGCGCCCTCTACAACACCATCGTCCACCACGAGGCGCAGGCGGCGGCCGTCGTGGCGGCCGTGCTCGCCTACGACCCGCAGCTGCCGGTGGTGGGGCTCCCCGGCTCGGCCTTCCTTCAGCTGGCGGAGCACGCGGGGCTCCGGACGATCACCGAGTTCTTCGCCGACCGGGCCTACGCCGCCGACGGGACGCTTGTCCCCCGCGGCGAGCCGGGGGCGGTGCTGGACGATCCGGAGCCCGTCGCCAACCGCGTCGTCCGGCTGGCCCGTGAGCAGCGCGTGACCGCGATCGACGGCACCGAGCTGGCCCTGCCCGCGCGCACCGTGTGCGTTCACGGCGACAACCCGCACGCGGTGGCGCTGGCCGGTCGGGTGCGCCAACGGCTCGCCGAGGACGGGGTACGCGTCGAGGCCTTCGCCTGATGCCGCGGCTGTTGCCCTGCGGCGAGACCGCGCTGCTGATCGAGCTGGACGACCTGGACGAGGTGCTGGCCCTCGCCGACCTGCTGCGGGCGGCGGCGCCGCCAGGGCTGGTGGAGGTGGTTCCCGCGGCCCGGACCGTGCTGGTGACGGCCTCGTCCGCGACCGCGTTGGCGGAGCTGCTCCCGGCCGTGCGCCACACCGTCAGGGAGGCCACGGCGAGGGCGGCTGCCCCCACTCCGCCCGCGATAGGTGCGGTGGCACCCGGTGAGCCGGCCCCGGCCGTCCCGACCCTCCGCACATTCGCCCCGACCCCCGTGCCGGTCACCATCCGGGTGCGCTACGACGGCCCGGACCTGGACGAGGTGGCTCGGCTCACCGGCCTCACCGCGGACGAGGTCGTCGGGGCGCACACGGGAACCGCCTGGCGGGCCGCCTTCGGCGGGTTCGCCCCGGGGTTCGTGTACCTGACCGGGGGCGACGCGCGCCTACGGGTGCCGCGCCGGGCCACGCCCCGCACCGCGGTGCCGGCGGGTGCCGTCGGGCTGGCCGACGAGTTCAGCGGCTGCTACCCGCGGGAGTCCCCGGGCGGCTGGCAGCTGATCGGACGCACCGACGCCCGGCTCTGGGACGCCGCCGCCGACCCGCCGGCGCTGATCGTCCCCGGCGCCCTCGTCCGCTTCGAGGCCGTCCCGTGACCCCGCGGCCCACGCATCTCGGGGCGGGGCGGGGCAGGGGGCGACCCACCCGCGACAGGGCGCCCCGGCGATCGGCCCCGTCCCAGCGAGCCCAGACCAGGGACGACGACGGCGGGGCGATCCGGTGAGCGCGCTGGAGGTGCTGACGCCGGGGCCGCTGACGCTGCCGACGGACGCGGGCCGGCCGGGGCTCGCCGCGCTGGGGGTGAGCCCGTCCGGGGCGTTCGACCGGGCCAGCCACGCGCTGGCCAACCGGCTGGCGGGCAACCCCGAGGGTGCCCCGACGCTGGAGGTCACGCTCGGCGGCCTGGCCGTCCGGGCGCGCGGCGAGGTGCTGTGCGTCCTCACGGGTGCGGACGCCCGGGCTCGCCTCGAGCCCCGCACGGCCGCCCCCCGTCCGGCCGCCCCGCACACACCCCTCTATCTGGTCGACGGCGACGTGCTGCGGCTCGGGACGCCCCGCGTCGGGCTGCGCACCTACCTGGCGACGCGCGGCGGCCTGGAGTTCCCCCACACCCTCGGGTCCGCGTCCGCGGACCTGCTCTCGGGGCTCGGTCCGCCCCGGCTGCGCACCGGCGACCTGCTCGGCATCCGGCCCCTTCTGGGCGACTTCCCGGTGACCGACACCGTCGGCGTCGCCGGTCCTGACGAGGGGGCGCTCGTCCTGGACGCCCTCCCGGGACCCCGCGACGACTGGTTCGACCTGGCAAGCCTGGCCACGGCGACGTGGCGGATCACGGCGGCGTCCAACCGGATCGGGGTGCGCCTGACCGGCGAGCCGCTGACGCGCCGGCCGGTCTTCGAGGGCCGGGAACTGCCCAGCGAGCCCACGGTCCGGGGTTCCGTCCAGGTGCCGCCGGACGGGCTGCCCGTGATCTTCGGCCCCGACCATCCGGTCACCGGCGGCTACCCGGTCATCGCGGTGCTCACGGCGAGGGCGCTCGACCTGCTCGCGCAGGGACGCCCTGATCAGGAGGTTCGGCTGCGGCTCGGCGCGTCGCGGGATCCGGGGCCGACGGGCGACCGCGGCGGCACCCCCGCAGGGGGCTAAGAGCGCGGCAGCGACCGCGCGGGCTCGGCGGGAAACAGCCGGCGCTGCACCTCGCGCCACACCTCGTCGCGCTGTTCGCGGGTTCCCTCGGCCAGCAGCGCGTCGATCTCGTCGGCCACCATGGCGGCGCGCGACTTGGCCGCCGTGTAGCGCCAGGCGCGCCCGTCGAGCTCGCGTTCGACGATGTCCTTCTTGGCCAGCCGGTCCAACACGGTCATGACCGTGGTGTACGCC
>CAZBMH010000158.1:0-4763 GCA_964492685.1 uncultured Micropruina sp. | reverse complement strand
ATGTACGAGGGCGGCATCGCCAAGCAGCGCTGGAGCGTCTCCGACACCGCCGAGTACGGCGACTACGTCTCCGGCCCGCGCGTCATCGACGCGTCGGTCAAGGCCCGCATGAAGGACGTGCTCGCCGACATCCAGTCCGGCGCGTTCGCCAAGCGCTTCATCGACGACCAGGACGCCGGCGCGCCGGAGTTCAAGCAGCTCCGGGCCGCCGGTGAGGCGCACCCGATCGAGGAGACCGGCCGAAAGCTGCGCGGCCTGATGGCGTGGGTCAAGAGCCACGACGACGACTACGTCGAGGGCCACGCGGCCCGCTGAGTCGTCCGCCCCCGCCACCCTGGGGGCGGCTAGCGTGATCGGCGTCGCCCGGCTGACCCGCCGGGCGGCGCCGATCACTCGTCTGTGGGTACCCGTCGCGGGAGAACGCCGGGGCGGCGCGGGGCCTGTTGCGCGGGCATGGCATGCTGTGCCGGTGACGATCGCCGACGCCAACGAAATGACCGGACTGACGGCCGCCGAGGTGGCCGAGCGCGTCGCCCGCGGACAGGTGAACACGCTGCCGCCGCGGTCGGGGCGGACGGTCGGCGACATCGTCCGGGCCAACGTCTTCACGCGCATCAACGCGATCCTGGCGGTGCTGTTGGCCATGGTGCTGGCGACCGGCTCGTGGATCAACGGCACGTTCGGCTTCCTGATCCTCGCCAACTCGATCATCGGCATCGTCCAGGAATTGCGGGCCAAGCGGACGCTGGACAGCCTCGCGGTGGTGGGGGAGTCCCGCCCTCGCGTGCGTCGCGACGGCGTCACCGCCGAGCTGGCCCGCGACCAGATCGTCCTGGACGACCTGATCGAGGTGGGGCCGGGCGATCAGGTGGTGGTCGACGGCGTGGTGGTGGCCGCCGACTACCTGGAGGCGGACGAGTCGCTGCTCACCGGCGAGTCCGACCCCGAGGCCAAGACCGTCGGCAGCCCCGTGATGTCGGGCAGCTTCGTGGTGTCGGGTGCCGGCACGTACCGGGCCACGCAGGTCGGCGGCGACTCCTACGCCGCCCAGCTGACCGCCCAGGCCAGCAAATTCTCCCTGGTCCACTCCGAGCTCACCCAGGGCATCAACCGCATCCTGACCATCATCACGTGGGTGCTGATCCCCGTCGGCCTGGCCACCATCTGGGTCCAGTCCACCCAGGAGCACAACGACTGGCGCAGGTCGGTGCTGGCCATGGCCGGTGCGCTGGTCCCGATGGTCCCCGAGGGGCTGGTGCTGCTGACGTCGGTGGCCTTCGCGCTGGGGGTCGTTCGCCTCGGACGCCAGCAGTGCCTGGTGCAGGAACTGCCTGCCATCGAGGGGCTCGCCCGGGTCGACATCGTCTGTGCGGACAAGACCGGTACCCTCACCGAGAACGGGCTGCGGTTCGGGACCCTGCACGCCCTCGACGATGGGGCCGAGGATGCCCGCGCGGCGCTCGCCCAACTGTGTGCCGCCGACCCGCGACCCAACGCGTCGCTTCAGGCGATCGCGGCCGCCATGCCCGCGCCCGGCGCGCCCTGGCCGGTGACGTCCCGGGCCCCGTTCACGTCGGCCAAGAAGTGGTCCGGGGCCTCGTTCGCCGACGGGGGACATTGGGTGCTGGGGGCCCCCGACGTCCTGGCCGCCCCGGGTTCCCCGACCGCCCGGCACGCGGAGGAGATCGGGTCCACCGGGCTCCGGGTCCTGCTGCTCGGCCGCGCGGAGCTGCCCGTCGATCAGGCGGACGCCCCCGGCCGGGTCACCCCCGTCGCCCTGGTCGTCCTCGAGCAGCGGGTCCGCCCCGACGCCGCGGCCACCCTGGCCTACTTCGCCGACCAGCGGGTCGCCGTCAAGGTGATCTCGGGCGACAACGCGGCCTCGGTGGGTGCCGTCACCCGCGGGCTGGGCGTCGTGTCCGCCGAGGCCATTGACGCCCGCACCCTGCCGGAGGGCGACGACTTCGCCGACCAGATCGTGGCCAACTCGGTGTTCGGACGGGTCACCCCGCTCCAGAAGCGGCAGATGGTGGGTGCCCTGCAGAGCCGCGGTCACACCGTCGCGATGACCGGGGACGGCGTCAACGACGTGCTGGCGCTCAAGGACGCCGACCTCGGCGTGGCCATGGGTTCCGGCTCGGCGGCGACGCGGGCCGTGGCCAAGGTCGTGCTCCTGGACGATCGGTTCGCCACGCTGCCGCTGGTGGTCGCCGAGGGGCGGCGGGTGATCGGCAACATCGAGCGGGTCGCCAACCTGTTCCTGACCAAGACCATCTACTCGGTGGTGCTGGCGCTGCTGGTGGTGCTGTGGCGGCTGCCCTTCCCCTACCTGCCGATCCACATCACGCTCATCGCTTGGTTCACCATCGGGATTCCCGCGTTCGTGCTGTCGCTGCCCCCCAACAACGAGCGTGCCAGGCCGGGCTTCGTCCCGCGGGTGATGGAGTTCGTGATCCCCGCCGGGCTCGTCGTGGGCATCGCGACGTTCACCACGTACGTGCTGCTGCGCGGCGGCGGGGCGGCCGGGCCGCAGCACGAGACCCAGATCGTGACGTCGACGCTGATCACCACCATCCTGGTGGCCTCGTGGGTGCTGGCCGTGGTCGCCCGCCCCTACGCGTGGTGGAAGGTCGTCCTGCTCGCGGCGTCGCTCGGCATGTACGTGCTGATCTTCTCGCTGGAGGTCACGCGGAACCTCTTCTTCCTGGATATCTCCTCGCCCGAGGTGCTCGCGGTCGGGGTGGTCTCGGGGCTGGTGGGGGCGCTGGGGATCGAGGCCGTCTGGCGGGTCAACCGTGGCATCCAGCGCCGCGCCGCGCTCGCCCGCGGCTGACCGTCCGGTCCGCGCATGGTCGGAGGGTTGAGCGCTCCGACGGTGCGGTGGCGCGGTCATCCCACGGGCTGAGTCCGGGCGGTCATCGGCGAGCTTCGGCAGCGGGTCGGGCGCCTGACGCGGGCGGGCAAGTAGCCCGTCGTCACCCACCCCCCACTGCGCTATGCCAGCCTCCCGGATGAGTCCCCGGCACGGAGGCCAGGCCCGGCCACCCGGGCCTGTGGATAACTTCGGGGGTGGCCCGTCGAATCGGGTTAGGCTCGCGCTACCCAACCCCCGGGAGTCGTCATGAGAGTCGTCCTGTCCCTGATCCTGAGCGTCCTGCCGCTGGTGGCCTGCTCGGCCGCGCCGCCCACCGTCACCACCCCGCCGCCCAGCGCCTCCGGCCCGGCGGAGACTCCTCCGGTCACCCCGCCCGCCTCCGCTACGCCGGCGCCCAGCGTTCTGCCGACGGTGGCCGTCCGTTCCGCCTCCACTGGGGAGCTCCCGCTCGAGTTCGCGGTGCGGGAACTGCGCGTCGAGGGGAGCCTCACGACGCTGACCTGGTCGGTCGCCAACCGGGACGAGACCGAGCGCTGGTTCCCGGAAGGGGCGTTCGGCGATGGGATCTACCAAGAGGGGGTGTCCACGAGATGGGCGCCCGCGGAGATGCCGGGCACCAGCACCGACGGCGTCTACCTCCTCGACCGCGCGAACGCCCGACGCTATCCGCCCGCGCGGGACGGCGAGAACGGCTGTGTCTGTTCCGACCTGGGCGGCACTCGGATCGTGCCGGGTCAGACCATCCTGGTCCACGCCGTCTACCAGGCGCTCCCGCCCGCCGTGTCCAGCGTGGACGTGGCGATCCCGCTGGCCGGGGTGTTCACCGACGTCCCGGTGACCAGGTGAGGACGATCCGGGCGGCCGTGGCCGTGACCGTCGCGGCGTGGCTGGCGGTGGCCGCACCTGCCGCGGCCGAACCGCCGCCGCCGATCGATCTGCCGGTCGACCCGGCGACGGCCCGGAGCTTCCCGGCGGCGGAACTGCGCCTGACGGCCGAGGCACTCCGGTTCGTCGAGTCGAACCTCGACGGGTCGGTGCTCGTCGACGGTGACGAGATCACCCTGGCGGCGGACGTGTTCTTCGCCTACAACTCCGCCACCCTGACGGCCGAGGCTCGCCGGGCGCTCGGCCCGGTGGTCGAGCGGCTGCGGTCCGCCACCGTCACGGGACTTCGGGTCACCGGCCATACCGACAGCCGGGGGAGCGACCGCTACAACAAAGAGCTGTCGCTGCGTCGGGCCAGGGCCGTCCGGGCGGCGCTGAGAGCCGCGCTGGGCAACACCCTCGCGATGACCGTTGGGGGGAGGGGTGAGACCCAGCCCCGGGCCGACAACGGCTCCGCCCGGGGTCGGGCGCTGAATCGGCGGGTCACCATCACCATCACCCGGTGACCCGGGAGGAGCTCAGGCCAGCCGGCCCGCGATCGCGTCCCCGATCTCGGACGTGGAACGACGGGCGGTGCCGCGCTCGGCGATGTCGGCATCGACCGCCGCGTCGATCCGGGCGGCGTCCTCGCCGCGGCCGAGGTGGTCCAACAGCAGGGCCATGGACGAGATGGTCGCCGTCGGGTCGGCGATGCCCTGGCCCGCGATATCGGGGGCGGAGCCGTGCACCGGCTCGAACATGCTCGGGAAGGCGCCGCTCGGGTTGATGTTCGCCGATGCCGCCAGGCCGATGCCGCCGGTGATGGCGGCCGCCAGGTCGGTGATGATGTCGCCGAACAGGTTGTCGGTGACGATCACGTCGAAGCGCTGCGGGTCCTGCACCAGCATGATCATGGTGGCGTCCACGTGCAGGTAGTCCGTGGTCACCTCGGGGTACTGTGCCGCGACCGCGGTGAAGATCCGGTTCCACAGGCCGCCGGCGTTCACCAGCACGTTGTGCTTGT
>CAZBMH010000157.1:0-4784 GCA_964492685.1 uncultured Micropruina sp. | reverse complement strand
CAGGTCGACCGCGACCACGTCGTCGGTGATGATCTCGGCGCCGAACCGCTCGGCCTGGGCGCGCATGTTCTGCATCAGCTCGGGGCCCATGATGCCGTCGGTGAAGCCGGGGAAGTTCTCGACCTCGGTGGTGTTCATCAGCGCCCCGCCGGCGGTGATGGCGCCCTCGAACAGCAGCGGCTTCAGGTCGGCGCGCGCGGCGTAGACGCCCGCGGTGTACCCGGACGGGCCGGAGCCGATGATGATGACCTCACGAACCTCTGACATGCCGCTTCCTCCACGTGGACTGACCGGGCCACACTCTAGTGGGCCCGCCTCCACAACCACGGAACCCCCGGGGGGTATTCCGCCCGCGTGGGGCCACTACCCACCGTCCAGCTCGGGACGCGCTTCCTCGTACCGCTTGGCGAAGACGTGCGCGTGGGCGAGCCGCCGGAGGGCCAGCAGGATCGGCTCGTACAGGACGGTCGCCAGGACGACGAAGCCCACGCCGTCGACGGGGATGCCCGTGGCGCCGGCTCGTTCGGCGTCCACCGGGATCGAGTCGATGTCGGTCTCGGCGACCGTGAGCGCGGCGGCGGCGTAGCGGTCGAGGACCAAGTCGGACGGGGGAATGCCGACTCGGTCGACGGCTTCCAGGGCCGCCTCCAGCTGGCTCAGCGCCGGGGCCGACTCGTAGGTCTGCCACCCGAGCCGCCGCAGGAGCGCCAGCGCCCGGAGCGGGGGCGGGGCCGGCTCGGCGAGCGGACCGGCCTGGGCATCACCCAGGGCCGTGTGCGCCTCCCCGATGGCATACGGGACCTGGTCGACGCCCGCATCGAGCATCCGCAGCACCCGCCGAACCGAGGTGAGCGAGAGCCCGCCCACGTCGGCCAACGCCCGGATCAGGCGCAGTCGCTCGACGTGGGTCTGGTCGTAGTCGGCCTGGGTGGCCGCGGTGGGACGCCCCGCCGGAAGCAGCCCCTCGCGCAGGTAGTACTTCACCGTCGGCAGGGAAACGCCAGTTGTTCGGGCCAGTTCTGAGATTCGCATTGACATGGAGAGTACTACTATCTAACTTGGATAGCGTCACTATCTAACAAGGAGCAGATCATGGTCTCAACGACCCCTGGGCGATGGACCCACCAGCACGACGGCGAGGTTGTGGTCTTCCTGATCGGCATCCGCGTGAACAAGGTCGCCAAGGTCCGGGCCTGGTGGCCGGCGATGGCGGCCATGGTGCCGATGATCAAGGAGCTGGTCGCCGACCCCTCGCAGGGTCTCCTCGGCTACACGCAGCACTTCAACCCGCGCGGGGCCACCATGGTGCAGTACTGGAAGGATCTCGACAGCCTGATCGCCTATGCCCAGGGCTCGCAGTCCGCACACCGTCCCGCCTGGACCGAATTCAACCGCCGAGCACGCAAGGCCGGCGGGGCGGTTGGGATCTGGCACGAGACGCTCGTCGTCCCCGCCGGACGTCACGAGTCCCTCTACATCGACATGCCGACCCAGGGCCTGCCCGCCGCCCTGAATGCCGTCGAAGCCACCGGACGTCGCCAGGGTGCCCGTGGCCGAATCGCGGCCACGACGGTGTAGGCGAGAGTCGCAAAGCGGACGCGTCCCGGGCGCAACGGAGAACGGGAGCGCGCTGACGTGGGTGGCCTCCCGACTGTCGGAGGCGGCTGACAGACTCGTGGCATGAGCGAACCCGAGCCCTTGCATCACCGCGTCTTCCGCGACCGCACGCTGCGGGGGTCCCGATTCGTGGGCTGCGACCTGCGCGAGGTCGTGGTCCGCGGCAGCGAGCTGGACGGCCTCGAGCTCGACTCGCCCTGGCTGGTGGAGGAGGGCGGCACCCTGCTCGTCAACGGGGTGGATGTGGTGCCGCTGGTCGACGCCGAGCTCAATCGCCGCTTCCCCGGTCGAGAGCTGCGCCGCGCGTCCGACCCCGCCGGCCTCCGCGACGCCTGGACGGCGGTGGAGCGCAGCTGGGCCGCGACGCTGCAGCGGGCCCGGGACATGCCGGACGGCACGATCGACGCCTCGGTCGATGGGGAGTGGTCGCTGGCGCAGACCCTGCGCCACCTGGTGACGGCCACCGACGTCTGGCTGGGCCGCGCCGTGCTGCGGCTCGACGAGCCCTTCCACCCCGCCGGGCTGCCCCACACCGACGGGGAGACGCCCGCCTTCGACGGCGCGAACTTTGGGGTCGCGCCGCCGGCCTGGGCGGACCTCCTCGTCGCGCGGGCGGGACGGCAGGCCATGGTCCGCGACTACCTCTCCGACATCACGACGTTCGACCTGGCCGAGGTCCGCGCCAACCCGCATGCCCCCGATCATGCCAAGACGGTGCTGTCCTGCCTGCACACGATCCTCGAGGAGGAGTGGGAGCACCATCGCTACGCGGTCCGTGACCTGGACGTCCTCGCGGCCCGGACGTCCCCGTAGGGCCGCCTCCGCCGGCCCAAGGGGGCCCGGTCCCGGTTCATCGGTACGTCAGGGACCGACGTCGGGCACCTATGGGCTACTCAGGGCGCCGGCACCCCGGCCGCGGGAGGAACCGTCACTCCGGGTCGGCGCCGCGGACCGTTCCATCGGCACGTAAGTGACCGATGTCGGGCACTTAGGTACCGCTGAGGAGCGCTGGCGCGCGGCGGTCGGACGAGCCCCCTACTCCGAGGCGGATCCGAACGAGGCCGCCCACTCGTCGACGCGGCGGGTGCTCTCGGCGTCGCTGATGTCCTCGATTCGCGTCAGCAGCGACCAGCGGACGCCGAAGGGGTCGCGGATGCTGGCGAAGCGGTCGCCCGAGACGAAGTCGATCGCCGGCTCGCGGACGACGGCGCCCGCGGCAACCGCCCCGGCGATGGTCTCGTCCACGTCCGTCACATAGACCGCCAGCGAGAAGCAGGCGTCGTCGGTCGAGGACTGCGGCGCCAGGTGGTACTCCGGGGACGGCTCGCCGAGCTGCAGGCGGCCATGGCCGAGGTCGAGCTCGGCGTGCGCCAGCAGGCCGCCGAAGTCGGTTCGGCCGATCACCGTCGCGCCGAACACGTCGCAGTAGAACTGCAGGGCGTCACTGGCCGGGGAGACGGCGATGAACGGGGTAAGGGCCGAGTAGCCGTTGGGCCGGCCGTGGGTGGTGAACTCGCCGTGCGCTGCTGGGGTCATGGCGTCAGGCTAGGGCGGCCGCGTCGCCGCGTTCTTGCAGAATCCCGACAACCGCGACGCTCCCGCTCCGGCGTCCGGAACCGACTTAGCCCCCGAAACGTGCACTTCGCCCGCGGAATTTCGCGGGCGAAGTGCCAGTTTCGGGGGCGGAGTGGCGCCCCGACCGCTGCCCCTGGACGCCGGACCCGTTGGCCGGGCCGCGCCCAACAGGTGCTCGGAGGCGGCCTGGCGCAGACGCCCGGGCCAGGGCCAGCGTCGGACCGCGGCCCTAGGCTGCCCGCATGCGTTCGTCCTCGCGCGGGGTCCTGTTCCCCGACCGGCTGCCCGAGTTTCATCGGCTCCCGGCCGGGCCCGGGGCCGCGGAGCTGGTGGCGTGGATCTGGATCTCGCGGTGGCAGCTGCCCGCGGGCCAGCCGTCCCGACAGCGGCTCATCGGCTACCCGGCGCTGAACCTGGTGGTCGAGGACGAGGTCGTCGGGCTGTCCGGGCCACCCACCCGGGCCGGACACCGGGATCTGGTCGGCACCGGCTGGGCGGTCGGCGCGCTGCTCCGGCCGGCCGCGGTCGCCGCGTTCACCGCCGACCCGACGCTGCTCCGCGATCGCTACCAGACCCTCGACGAGCCGCTCCTGCAGGCCGAGGTGGCGGCGGCGATGGCCGACCCCGGGGAGGCCGGACGCGCCGAGGCGGCCCGCGTGCTAGCCGGCTGGGTGGTCGACCGGGTGGGGGAGCCGACCCCCGAGGCGCTGCTGGCGAACCGGCTCGCCGCCCTGGCGGAGGAACCGGCCGTGCGCCGCGTCGGCGACCTGGCGGAGCGGCTGGCGGTGTCGCAGCGCACCCTGCAGCGCCTGGCCCGCGACCATATCGGGCTCAGCCCGGCGATGCTGATCCGGCGGCGCCGGCTCCAGGAGGCCGCCGAGCGGCTCCGGGTCGAGCCCGCGGTGGACCTGGCGGCGCTGGCCGTCGAGCTGGGCTACGCCGATCAGGCCCACCTCACCAACGACTTCGCCCGGGTGCTGGGCTTCACCCCGGCCGGCTACCGGCGGTCGGTCACCGGCTGAGCGCCATCTCGGGAGCCGCCATTGCGAGGTCCCGCCCGACGTCGGCGTCCACCCCCGGGACCGATCCACCCGATCCGTCGAAGCGGGCCAGCCGCGCGGCGGCTTCCGTCCCGGGCTCGGACGAACGGTGGAGCCGCCGGTCAGGGACGGGTCAGCTCAGCCCGTAGGCCTGATGCACCATGAAGATCGGATGCTCCACCTGGGCCCCGGAGCCCTTGCGCATCTGCCAGCGGCAGGTCTCGGTGTCGCACAGCGCGTACTCCGGGTTGACCTCTTTCACCTTGTCGAAGAGGGGTTTGCCGACCGCCTGCGCGATCGCGTACTTCTCCTTCTTCAACCCGTAGGTGCCCGCGATGCCGCAGCACGTGGCGCCCGACTCGACCGCGTCCAGCCCCGGGATCAGCCGCAGGATCTCCATCGCCGGCTGCCCCATGTTCTGCGCCTTCAGCTGGCAGGGCGCGTGGTACACGGTGGTCAGCTGGATCGGCCGGAAGTCGGTGGGCAGCTCGCCCGCCTCGTGCAGCTCCAGCAGGAACTCCATGATGTCGCGGATCCGGGTGCCGACGTCGG
>CAZBMH010000156.1:0-4838 GCA_964492685.1 uncultured Micropruina sp. | reverse complement strand
GAACAGGGCGGCCAGCAGCCACATCAGGAAGGTGGAGCAGATCGCGGGCCGGTCCTGCAGGTTGGGCAGCTCCAGCAGCGAGATGACTCCCTGGCCGGACGCGGTCGTCCGGATCAGGTCGCGGGTGTCGAACTCGGGCTCGCCGAAGAACTCGTCGGCCCCTTGGGTCTGCAACGTCACCAGCGACCGCAGGATCACGCCGGCGGTCGCCGCCGACAGCCCACCCAAGTTCTTCAGCTCCGGCTTGCCCTCGTCGCTGGTCAGGTAGGCCAGCACGGAGCGCAGGTCCTCGAGGTCGAGCAGCGGCAGCCCGTTGACGTCGCAGAAGTGGAAGACCAGCCCGAGCGACGACTCCTGGGTCTCGTTGAGGCCCAGCACCTTGCTCAGCAGGATCGGCCCGAAGGACGAGATCGTCGCGCGCAGCGGCACCCCGGTGCCGGCGCCACCGAGGGTGTAGAACTCGACGGGGTTGCCCTCGGGCTTCCACTCCTGGCCGATGGCCTGGGTGCGGGCGAGCAGCTTCTCCGAGGGGGTGCCCGGCAGCGCGATGCCCGAGAGGTCGCCCTTGATGTCGGCGGCGAACACGGCCACCCCGGCCTTGGAGATCTGCTCGGCCATCAGCTGCAGCGTCTTGGTCTTGCCGGTGCCGGTGGCGCCGGCGACGAGGCCATGGCGGTTCAGCATCGACAGCGAGATGCGGATCTTGGTGTCGGGCAGCGCCGCGCCATCGTTGATCAGAACTCCGAGTTCGATGGACGGTTTGTCGAAGGTGTAGCCCTTCGTGATGGCCTCGATGTCCGGGGACTGCGTCGTCATGGCGCCACTGTATTCGACCGGCGCCCCGGCCGAATCACGCTGCCGAGCGCCGTCGGTCAGTGTCGCGGGGACGCGCGTCGTCCCGGCCCCGGCGCCGGCTCAGGCGACTCTCAGACCCGACGCCTACAATGCTCCGGTGATCTTCAAGCGCGTCGGCGACTCCCGTCCCTACCCCGAGCACGGGCTGGTTCAGAAGCAGTGGGCCGCCATCGCGCCGCAGCAGATCCGGCTGGACGAGCTGGTCACCACCAAGCGGATGCTGGACCTGGAGATGCTGCTGGAGGAGGACTCCACCTTCTATGGCGATCTGTTCGCCCACGTGATCTGGTGGCAGGGCGAGCTGTACCTCGAGGACGGCCTGCACCGGGCGCTGCGGGCGGCGCTGCAGCAGCGCCAGACCCTGCATGCCCGTGTTCTGGAACTCAAGTAGGCTGACCCAGAGCCGCACAGCAGGAGCCAGAGCCGTGATCCGTACCATCGTCCGAGTCGTGAAGACTCCGCTGACGCTGATCGCGCTGCTCGCTCTGGTCGGCTTCGCCGCCAGTTGGGGTTGGGCCGCCACGCTGGCACCTGTTCCCCCGATCCCGCCCAAGCCCTGCGTCACCACGTCGGTCGGGCCCGCGCTCACTCCGAATCTGGTGAGCGTCCGCATCTTCAACGGCGGTTTCAGCGGCGGCCTGGCCAAGCGGGTCGGCACCGAACTGCGCTCCCGCGACTTCACGGTCATCAAGATCAACAACACCACGCGACGCCTGCAGTCGACGATCATCGTCGGCCGCGACAAGGACGATCCGGCGGTGAAGCTGGTGGCTGGCTTCTTCGTCGACCCGGCCATCGAGGCGGACGGTCGCGACGACGGCACCGTCGACGTGCTGCTGGGCGCCACGTTCCCGGGTTACACCGAGAAGCCGGCGCTGTCGGTGCCGCTGGCCGACGGCACGGCCTGCCTGACCGCCGGCACCTCGCTGCCGAGCGCGAGCCCGTCCGTCAAGCCCACGAAGTAGCCCGCGAGGTCGTCCGCGCCCTGCCGGGTGGGCCTACGACGTGATCCGCCGTTGCGCCGTTGGCCGCTCCGGGGGACCGGCGAGCCGGCCAAGCCGGCCGACCCTGACGAAGCGGCGCTCGACCAGCTCCCGCAACCGGGCCGGCACCACGACCAGCAGCTCGTCGCCCGCGCGCAGCACCGTCCGGGAATTCGCGGGGAACGAGTGCCCCGCGCGGATGACCAGCGACACCACCGTGTCGGGCGGCAGCCGCAGCTCCCACAGCTCCACCCCGTGCAGCTTCGACCCCGCCGGGATGCTGATCTGCATGAAGTCGGCCTGGATCCGGTCCAGCGGGGCGACCTCCACCTCGATCTCGGCGGGATCGGGCGAACGCGCGAGGCCCAGCAGCCGGGCGGCCCACGGCAGGGTGGGCGCCTGGAGCAGGGTGAAGCCCACCACCAGGACGAAGACGATGTCGAACAGCCGCGGTCCCTGCGGCAGCGCCGAGGCCAACGGGACGGTCGCCATGATGATCGGCACCGCGCCGCGCAGCCCGGCCCACGAGACGAGCGCCTGCTCGGGCAGCGGCACCCGGAACCACGACAGGCTCAGCAGCACCGCCAACGGCCGGGCCACCAGAGTCAGGAACGCCCCGGCCACCAGGCCCACCCCCAGCACCTCCCACGTGAGCCGGTCGGGGGTGGCGAGCATGCCGAGCATCACGAAGAGCGTGATCTGGGCCAGCCAACTGACCCCCTCGGCGAAGGAGCGGGTGGCGTTGCGGCGCGGCAGGTGGGCGTTGCCCATCACGATCCCCGCCACGTAGACCGCCGCGAATCCGGAGACGTGCAGCTGCGCGCCGGCGCCGTAGGCGAACAGCGCCCAGCCGAGCGCGCCGAGCGGGTACAGGCCGGAGTCGGCCAGCGCGATCCGGCGGAGCATCCAGGCGCCGAGCCAGCCGATCGCGCCGCCGAGCAGGGCGCCCCCGGCCAACTCCAGGGCGATCAACAGCCCCATCATCGCCGGCCCACCCTCGGGGGTCTCCCCGAGCGCCCAGGCCGTGGTGGCGGCGACCAGCAGCACGACCGGGGCGTCGTTCAGCCCGGACTCGGCCTCCAGCAGCGCCCGCACCCGCGACGGGATCGGCACTTTGCGCAGCACGGCGAAGATCGCTGCCGAGTCGGTGGGGGCGGTGACCGCCCCGAGGATCGTGGCGGTGGCCAGATCGAGCCCCAGAACGTAGTGCCCGAACGCGGCCATGGCGCCGATGCTCACCATGACCCCGAGGGTGGCCAGCAAGCCCGCGGCGCCCAGGGCCGGACGGATCTCGCGCCACCGGGTGGTGTAGCCGCCCTCGCCCAGGATCAGGATCAGCGCGGCGAAGCCCAGGTCGTGCGCCATCGAGGCGTTGTTGAACGGGTAGATGGCCCCCAGCCCGAGCCCCATCGCGAGGAAGAGCAGCAGCACCGGCAGCCCCAACCGGGAGCCGATCCGGGCCGCGCCGAGGGAGACCAGGAGCACGCTGGCAACGAGCAACACCGCCAACTCGAGCGTCATCTCGCCCTCCCGCCCTGTGAGGGTCCACTGTAGTGAGGCGCTCTTGCGGGCGTCCAAGGCGTGGGCGCGCCTGTCGCGGCGCCATCGTCCGCCGCGTCGGCTGCGGCTCGCCGTTCAGGTCAGGGCCTCTGCACGGCCACGACAGGAGGGACCGCGCGGACGAGAACGCGACAGCCCCTCACGAGCCCGGCCGCGGCCCGGGGACCAGCCTCAGAAGGCGTCGCGGGCGGCGGCGGCCTCGACCACCGCGGCCAGGTCGCCGCCCACCTGGGCGGTCACCGCGGCGGCGATCGCGCCCTCCACCAACGGGCCCGGGGCGAATCGGACGCGGTCGGGGTCCACCATCTCCATGACGGCCTCCACGGTCATCGTGGCCGAGCCGAGGTCGGTGAGGACGGCCACCTCGTGGCCCTCGCCCAGCAACTCCTCGACAGCGGCGTAGACCTTGTCGAAGGACGTGCCGATGTCGCCGTCCTCGGTGCCGCCGGCGGCGCGGAACTGGACGTCCCTGGCCATCTGGGTGGCCAGCTCGACGACCCCCTCTGCCAGCTTCACGGAGTGGGAGACGATCACGAGTGCAACGGTCATGCTGCTCCTTAGTGAGACCCGGGTCCTCGGGGGGACTCGGACGGACGGGGCCGCCCCAAGGCCGTGGGGGCCGCGGCCGACGCGCCCCAGGCGGCGGGGTGGGCGCCCGTGGCCGGGACGCCCACCCACCGAATCAGGCGCCGGCCGCCTTGGCGGCGCACTCGAGGATGTAGGACGTCGAGGTGGCCCCCGGGTCCTGGTGACCGATCGACCGCTCCCCCAGGTAGGAGGCGCGGCCCTTGGTGGCCTGCAGCGGGATGGTGGCCGTCGCCCCGGCGGCCGCGGCGTCGGCGGCAGCCCGCAGCGCCTGGGCCGCGCTGCCCCCCTCGTCCGCGACCACCTGGGCGGCCGCGATGGCCGGGGTCCAGGCGTCCACCATGGTCTTCTCGCCGGTGGTGGCCTTGCCGCGGGCGACGATGCCGTCCAGGCAGGCCGCCAGGACGGCGACCACCTTGGCCGCGTCGAGGTCGGAGTCGGCGGCCTTCGAGGCGCGCATGAACGCCGTCCCGTACAGCGGGCCGGCGGCCCCGCCGACCTTGCTCATCAGCGTCATCGCCACGATCTTGAGCACCTCGGCCACGTCCTGCGGCGGGGTCTCGTCGAACTTGGCGACCACCGCCTTGAAGCCGCGGTCCATGTTCTCGCCGTGATCGGCGTCGCCGATGGCCCGATCGAGGTCGATCAACTCCATCCGGTGCTCGCCGAGCACGACCTGGGCGCCGCGGATCCACGCCAGCGCCCAGGCCACCCCCAACTCGTCGGACATCAGCACCCGCGCCGCAGGGCGGCGGTGAGCACCGGGGCGTCCCAGAGCTCGGTCAGCTCGTCGTCCAGCCGCAGGACGGTGATCGAGCAGCCCTGCATCTCCAGCGAGGTGATGTAGTTGCCGAC
>CAZBMH010000155.1:2419-4840 GCA_964492685.1 uncultured Micropruina sp. | reverse complement strand
TCTACTCCCGAGCGGAGGGGATCGCCCGGGAGCGCGGCATCATCCTGGCCGACACCAAGTTCGAGTTCGGCCTGCGCGCCGACGGCACCCTGGTCCTCGCCGACGAGGTGCTGACGCCGGACTCGTCCCGCTTCTGGGACGCGGCCACCTGGCGTCCCGGCGAGGCTCTGCCGAGCTTCGACAAGCAGTACGTCCGCGACTGGCTCGCCCACGACTCCGGCTGGGACCGGCACTCCGACGCCCCACCACCCCCGCTGCCCGCCCCGGTCGTCGAGGCCACCCGCGCCCGCTACGTCGACGCCTACGAGCGCCTGACCTGCGCCCCCTTCGTCCCCTAATCCCCGCTGCCTCGTGCCCGGGTTGCACCGATCTCATCATCGGTAACTACTTTCGGGAAACGTCTCGACTTTCGCGTAATAACACGAAAGTGGTGAACGCTTCCTGAAAGTAGTTACCGATGATGAGATCTGGGGGAGGCGGCGAACGGCGACGCTCCGCTCAGACGAGCTCCTACCCGCCCGGACACTCGACAGATCGGATCTGCGGGGCGTGGTGTGTCAGCGACGCCCCGATCGCTCGGCGCATCGGCCGCGGGTCATCACGCACTCGGGGTCGGCGGCGTGCACCGCGATTCGCGGCCCAGCGGTGCAGGAGCGGCGCAGTCGGGCCCTCGTCGGACGGCACTGGCCCGGTCCCTGCCCCGCCGCGCTCCGTTCGGTACGGGCCGCGTGATCGGTCGGCGGAGTCGCGACGGCAACCTTGGGACGCCGCGCGGGTGTCTCGTCGCCAACGGGCTTGGGTCGGCCTCAGGCCGCGGGGCGCGAATGACCGGCCTGCCGCTCGATGGCCGCCCGGGTCCGGGCCAGCAGGGTCACGCCGTCGGCAAGGAGGGCATGCGTGACCCGAACCACCTCCCACCCGGCGGCCCGCAGGTCGTCCTCACGCACTTTCTCCTCAAAGGCCGCCCCGGGGGTGTCGTACTTCCCCTGCCCGTCGGCCTCCACCAGGACGGCGGTCCCGACGATCCGGGCGTCGGCGCGGTACCTGGTTCCCGGCACGGCGAACTGTGGCTCCAGTTGGTAGCCCCACCGATCGAAGTGAAGCGCCGTCCGCGACTCCAACGGGGACTCGCGGCGGGCATCCGCCAGACGTGCCACCAGCGCGAGGTTGCGTCGTCCGGCCCGATCCTCCACAAGCCTGGACCACCGCTGGAAGGCGGCGGCGGTCGTCCTCCCGAGGCGGAGAGCGCAGTCCAGTGCCATCAGCCCCGACTCCGGGCACAGCAGGGCCGTCTGCGCGGCGGCCAGGCCGGCGTCGAGGCGGGAGGCGTCCCCGACCTGCCGGTGAATGGTGCTCCCCACGCGGTTCTGGGGAGCCCCCGGACCGGTCCGCATCAGGTGCACCCGTCCCCACTCCGGCGCATGGACGGGCAGGCCCAGCATCACCGCCGCTGAGTAGTGGCTCGGGATGGTGCCGGGGTGGTCGCGCAGCTCGGCCACGACGCGGAGGCGATGGCGCTCGCTGGTGTAGGGGAGCGGCTGGGCCGTGAACCAGCCACGCTTGAGTCGGACGATCTCGCCCCGGGAAAGGGCGCGCCGCAGGTCGGCACCGGAGAGCCCGCAGTCACGGGCCTCCTCGGTGGTGAACACAGGGCGAGCGGTGATGTGAGGTGACAGCACGCTCCCATCGTGGCCACGAGGTCGAGGAAATCACCCAGATGTCGGACATTGGCGGGAAGTTCGTCGGCGCCGCAGCGCCCGCCGGATCCCATCGCGCCCCCGGGGCAGGCCGGTTTGAGGAGGAAGCGAGGGTGCGTGACCGATACTCACCCCCGCGCGGGACCGCCGCGCCGATCTCATCATCGGTATCTACTTTCGGGAAGCGGTCGCCACTTTCGCGTTATTACACGAAAGTAGACACCTAAGGTGAAAGTAGTTACCGATGATGAGATCGGTGTTGGACCCGGACCCGGACCCGGTGCAGGAGCCGGACGGGGACGAGAGACTCCCGCGCAGCCGATAGGATCGCCGGCATGTCCCGCGTGATCGTCGACGTGATGCCCAAGCCCGAGATCCTCGACCCCCAGGGGAAGGCGGTGACTGGGGCGCTCAAGCGACTCGGTTTCGCCGGCCTCTCGGTCCGTCAGGGCAAGAGGTTCGAGATCGAGGTCGAGGGGGAGCTCACCCCCGAGCGCCTCGACCAGGTGCGCGAGGCGGCCGAGCGGCTGCTTGCCAACACCGTGATCGAGTCCTTTGACGTCCGGGTCGATCAGTGACCAAGGTCGGCGTCGTCACCTTCCCCGGATCCCTGGACGACCACGACGCCCAGCGGGCCGTCACGCTCGCGGGTGCGACGCCGGTGCCGTTGTGGCACGCGTCCGACTCGCTGCAGGGTGTGGACGCGATCATCCTGCCCGGCGGC
>CAZBMH010000155.1:0-2409 GCA_964492685.1 uncultured Micropruina sp. | reverse complement strand
CGGGTTCTCCTACGGCGACTACCTGCGTTGCGGGGCCATCGCCCGCTTCTCCCCGGTCATGGACGAGGTGATTCGCGCAGCGAACTCCGGCATGCCGGTGCTTGGCATCTGCAACGGCTTCCAGGTGCTGTGTGAGGCGCACCTCCTGCCCGGCGCTCTGATCCGCAACGACGTCCGCACGTTCGTGTGTCGCGACCAGAAGCTGAGGGTCGAGACTCGCGACACGGTGTGGACCTGCGACTTCGATCAGGGTGACGAGATCACCATCGTGCTGAAGAACGGCGAGGGCGGCTATGTCGCCGACCCGGACACCATCCGCCGGCTTGAGGGCGAGAACCAGGTCGTCTTCCGCTACCTGGACGGCAACCCCAACGGCTCGCTCAACGACATCGCCGGCGTCACCAACGCCCGCGGCAACGTCGTCGGGCTGATGCCGCATCCGGAGCACAACATGGAGGAGCTCACCTCGCCGTCGGTCGACGGGCGCCGGTTCTTCTCCAGCCTGCGGCGCTACCTGGGCGCGCTCGTCGGCTGAGCCTGGACGCGCTGAGCGCCGCCCCAGCGACCGGCGGCCCCACTCGATCGCGCCGACATCCCCGGCCCCTACCGCCACCGGCGGCCGGACGACGACCTCCGCGGACGGCCGACGTTAGCGGTGGGCCCGCTTGACCCGTTGTTCCAGCGGGCTGGACTCGTCCAGCTGCACCAGCGCCGCCGCCCCGTCCAGGGCGTTGCCCTTGGGCTCGGCCAGCGCGAAGTTGGGCCATTGCAGCGTCAGGAAGCCGGTGAAGCGGTTCAGCAACCGCGTCGAGCTGAACGTCTGGCCCACGGCGCACACCCGGGGCGGCTGATGCTCCACGAGCCCGACCCGTGACGCGGCCGCGAACACCGCTTCGGAGAGGTGCGCCGCGGCTTTGTCGAGGATGTTGGCCGCCACCGGGTCGGTCGGGGCGAGCGCGTCCACGATCCGGGCGTAGCGGGCGATCCGCGAGACGCGATTCTCGTCGGCCTGCAGCTCCAGGTAGGCCCGCTCGATGTCGTCGAAGTCGGCCAGCACCACGTCGGTCAGCGCGGTCAGCTGGCGCCGGCCGTCGTAGCCGCGCATCGCGGCCTCCAGGGCGTTGCGGCCGATCCAGTACGCCGAACCCGCGTCGCCCATGACCCAGCCCCAGCCGTCCACCCGGGCAACCTCGGTGAGGCCCATGGCCAGCGTGACCACCCCGGTGCCGCAGGCGATGATGACGCCGGGGGCGTCACCATGGGCGCCCAGGTACCACGTCGTGGAGTCGTGGGCCAAAGCCGCCGAGGTCACCGACGTGTCGAGCAGGGCGAGAAGCTCGTCGGCCCCGGCGTCGTCGAGCCCCGACGCGCCCACGCCGACGGCCGTGGGCCTGGCGCCCGACTGTCGAAGGAACGCGTTGATCGCGGCGGCGATCTGGGGAACGACCGGACGGGAGGTGTCCACGCCGGCGGCCGACGCAGTGACCCCGCCGGGTCCGCCCAGCCGGAAATGGGTGCTCGATTGGCCGACATCGACCGCCAGGATCCCCTCTGGCTGTGCCGGGGGCGGAACGCGTGCTGCAAGGTACGTCATCGCGATCTCCTGCATGTTGGTCCTGAGTCCAGCTTAGTAGCGCGCCCTGTGGGCCGAGGAACCCCGAGTCCCTGAACTCCGGTAGTTTCTTCCCGTGGCCGACACCGTTTCCCATGCCTGGCAGACCCCCGACATCGAGCAGCCCTGGGCGGAGTTGGGCCTCAAGTCCGACGAGTACGCCCGGATCCGCGAGATCCTCGGGCGGCGTCCCACCGGCTGCGAGCTGGCGATGTACTCCGTGATGTGGTCGGAGCACTGCTCCTATAAGTCATCCAAGGTGCATCTGAAGAAGTTCGGCGTCCTGGGCAACCAGACGCCCCGCGGACCGCTGCTGGCTGGCATCGGCGAGCAGGCCGGCGTGGTCGACATTGGTGGCGACTGGGCGGTCACGTTCAAGATCGAGTCCCACAACCATCCGTCGTACGTCGAGCCCTATCAGGGCGCGGCGACCGGGGTCGGCGGCATCGTCCGCGACATCCTGGCGATGGGCGCCCGGCCGATCGGCGTCATGGACCCGCTGCGCTTCGGCCCGTTGGACGCCCCCGACACCGCCCGGGTGATGCCCGGGATCGTGGCCGGCGTGGGCGGCTACGGCAACTGCCTCGGCCTGCCGAACATCGGCGGCGAGGTGGTCTTCGACAAGACCTATTACGGCAACCCGCTGGTCAACGCGCTGTGCGTCGGCGTCCTCAAGCACGACGACCTGCACCTGGCCTTCGCCCGCGGCACCGGCAACAAGGTGATCCTGTACGGCGCGGCCACCGGCGGCGACGGCATCGGCGGCGCGTCCATCCTGGCCTCCGAGACCTTCGACG
>CAZBMH010000154.1:0-4941 GCA_964492685.1 uncultured Micropruina sp. | reverse complement strand
TCGACAAGGTGATCGAGGTCGGCCAGGATCCGCGCCGCTTCGCCGAGGACCTGCTCCGCCGGCTCCGCGACCTGATCATCGTCGCCGCCGTCCCGGACGCCCTCAGCTCCGGGCTGGTGGACGTGGCCGCCGACCAGGCCGACCGGCTCCGCGCCCAGGCGAGCGCGCTCGGCCCCGGCGAGCTGGCCCGCGCCGCGGAGGTCATCGCGACCGGGTTGACCGAGATGCGCGGCACCACCGCGCCGCGGCTCCACCTGGAGCTGATGTGCGCCCGGGTGCTGCTGCCGGGGGCCGACGTGGACGCCCGCGGGGTGCACGCCCGCCTGGATCGGCTGGAACGCCGGCTCGGGGTCGAGGGTGCGGTCGGCGGCCGGTCTTCCGCCCCGGCAAGCGACCCCACCGGCGAGGAGACGGCCGTGATCGGCGGTCGCCGCCGGGCCGAGGCCGCCGAGGCCGAGCGAGCGGCCCAGCAGGCCGAGCGAGCGGGCCAGCCGGCAGAGCGGGGGGCGCAGCAGGCCGAGCGAGCAGGCCAGCAGGCCGTGCGTTCCGATGCCGCGCCGCCCTGGGGCGTGAGCGACGGACCCGGCAGGCCATCCTCCGGGCCAACCGGTGCACCGGCCGCGCGTCCGGCTGGCGGGGATGCCCTGTCCCCCCAGCCCCGACCGGCCCCCGCCGCCAAGGCGGCCACCCCCGTCGCGACGACGGCCGGACGATCCGGCGATCGACCGGCCGAGCGTCCAGGCCGTGGCCCCGCGGCCCCGGGCTCGTCGCTGCCCCCGGCCGCGGACGAACCGTCGTGGGCGGACGAACCCCCGTGGGAGGTGCCGCCCCCTGACGAGCACCCCTCGCACCCCGCAACCTCCGCCCAGCGGCCGGCGTCCGCGGGGCCGGGACACCGGACCGTCGGCGCGCCCACCAACGGTCGGGCCGCCGACGGTCGCCCCCAGACAGCATCGTCCGCGTCGGCGCCCGAGGCGCCTGGGGTGGACCGCCCAGCGCCCGCGGCGAATCGCCCCGCCGCCCCGGCAGGCGGGCCGACCGCGCCGGCCAACCAGCACGCGGCGCCCGCGGCCCGGCCAGGGGCGCCCGCAAGCCACCCAGGGCCGCCCAGCCAGCCGACGCCAGCAACACGTCCCTCCGCGGGGGAGCGCTCGGGGACCGGGCTCACCACAGCCGACTTCCGTCGGCTCTGGCCGGACATCCTCACCGAGGTCCGCGACCGGCGGCGGTACACCTGGATCCTGCTCACCCAGAACGCGCACGTGGTCGACGCCATGGGCGGGGTGCTCACGCTCGGTCTCTCGAACCCGGGCGCGCGCGACTCGTTCAGCAAGGGTGGCAGCGAGGAGGTGCTGCGCGAGTCGATCCTGGCGGTCGCCGGCGAGGCGGTGCGGATCGACGCCATCGTGGCCCCCACCGACGGCCAGGCCCCGGCCGCGGCCAGCCTCGCCCCCCAGCCGCCCGCCCCGGCTCGACCCCCGGAGCCGCCGCGCGCCGCCGCCGTCGAGGCGAAGAGCAACATCCGGCCCACCCGCACGGCCTCCTCGCCCGAGAGCGCCGCGACGGACGAGCCGGAGCCCAGCCGCGATGATGCGAACCTGGACGAGGGCACCGGCGGCCACGCCGAGCTCCTGGCCCAGCAGCTCGGCGCCGAGCTGATCGCCGAGGAATGACCGGCCGCACGCCGTCCGTCGCCACGCCGACCCACCCGCAACCACCAGGCAACCCCGCTCACACAATCCCCGGAAGGAGACCCGATGACCGGAATGTTCGGCGAGGGCTTCGACATGAACGCGCTCCTCGCGCAGGCGCAGGCCATGCAGTCCCAGTTCCAGCGGGCCCAGGACGAGCTGGCCTCGCGCGAGGTCAGCGGCTCCGCGGGCGGCGACCTCGTCCGGGTCACGATGAGCGGCACCGGCGAGTTGCTGAGCGTGGACATCAAGCCTGAGGCGTGGGATCCCGACGACACCGCCACCCTCGGCGACCTGGTCGTCGCGGCGGTTCGTGACGCCAACAAGAAGGTGCAGATCCTCACCGAGACGTCCCTGCCCCAGCTGCCGAACCTCGGGCTGTAGCGGTGTACGAGGGCCCGATTCAGGACTTGATCGACGAGCTCGGCCGGCTGCCGGGCATCGGCCCCAAGGGGGCCCAGCGGATCGCCTTCCACATCCTGCAGACCGACAAGGCGGACGTGGAACGGCTCGCGGAGACGCTGCGGCACGTCGCCGAGAAGGTGCGCTTCTGCGAGCAGTGCTTCAACATCTCCGAGGAGGATCGCTGCCGCATCTGCCGGGACTCCCGCCGCGACCAGACGCTGATCTGCGTGGTCGAGGAGTCCAAGGACGTGATGGCGATCGAGCGCACCAACGAGTTCCGCGGGCTCTACCACGTGCTCGGCGGGGCGATCTCGCCGATCGACAACGTCGGCCCGGCAGACCTCCACATCCGGGAGCTGTGCGTCCGGCTGGGCGACGGCACGGTCACCGAGGTGATCCTGGCCACCGACCCGAACCTGGAGGGCGAGGCCACCGCCACCTACATCTCGCGGCTGCTGCTGCCGATGGGCGTCACCGTGTCGCGGCTGGCCTCCGGCCTGCCGGTGGGTGGCGATCTCGAGTACGCGGACGAGGTCACGCTGGGTCGCGCGTTCGCCGGCCGCCGGACGGTGGGCGCATGAGCATCAAGCTGATCGCCGTCGACCTTGACGGCACCCTGTTCACCAGCGACCACGTCGTGGCCGAGCGCACCCAGGCGGCGCTGCTGGCGGCCGAGGCGGCCGGGATCCTCGTCGTCCCAGCCACCGGTCGCCACCACGCGAGCCTCTTCGGGCGCCTCGGCGCGCTGGGCTACGACCGCTACGCGATCGCCAACAGCGGCGCCCTGGGGTTGCGGCTGGCCACCGACGAGGTGCTCTTCGAGGACCTGATGGAGCCCGAGGTCATGACCGACCTCCTGGGGCGCGTCATCGACTCCCTGCCGGGGGTCGCCGTCGCGGCCCTCCGCTCCGGGGGTCGCGAGTTCGTCTTCGGGGACGGCTACCGCGACCTCATCACGACGCAGGAGTCGTCGCACCTGGCGATGAGCGGCGAGGTCCTCGCGTGGCGCGACCTCGCGGCCGTGCCCGCGCTGAAGCTGCTGGCCCGCCACCCGGAGCTGGACGTCGAGGCCGTCCGGCAGGCGTTCGTGGCGGCCGACCGCCACCACTGCACGGTGGTGACCACCGGGGCCCCGTTCGCCGAGGTGCAGGCCCCCGGCGTCACCAAGGCCACGGGCCTGACGCAGCTGTGCGGTCTGCTGGGCGTCGGGCAGGACGAGGTGATGGCGTTCGGCGACGGGATGAACGACCTGGAGATGCTGGCCTGGGCGGGGGTGGGTGTGGCGATGGCCAACGCCTCGGACGAGGCCAAGGCGGCCGCGGATCGGGTCACAAGCGACAACGATCACGACGGCGTCGCCCTGGTGGTCGAGGAGCTCCTCGGCCACACCCGCTGAGGGCAGCTGTGCGCTGGCGGCTGCGTGCCGGGAGCGCGGGCGCTCCCCGTGGTGGTGGCGGCGCGGTCGTCCCCGAGTGAACGGGGAGTCCGTGCGGCGTCATTCCTCGGCGGGCGCGCAACAATGGAGGCATGGCCGGGATGTTCTTCATGGTGTGGGTGGTGCTGGCCGGTGCGGTCGTCGTGGCGCTCGGAATCTTCCTCAGCCAAGGCCTCGGCCGCCGGGGCCCGTCCGAGCCCGCGGCCCAGCCCCAGGACCCGCCGCGACTGCCGCCCGGAGTGGTCCTTCGGCAGCGTCTCGCCGAGGGCGACATCACCGAGCAGGAGTACGACGAACGCCTCCGTCAATGGCATGAGCGGGGCGACCGGGCCTGACATCGGACGAACGGCTCGCTCACAGCCTCCTGACAGCTTGGACGAGGACGCTGGGGGTCAGTTGAAGCCACCATCGAGCAACAAGGAGGAAGTCCATGAGAGGTAACCCCCACATGTGGGGCGGGCCCGGCCCGTTCTTCGGTTTCTTCGCATTCCTGGTGACCCTGGCCATCCTGGGTGCGATCGCCTACCTCGTCTACCGCAAGCTGCAGAAGCGTAACCCGGGTGGCACCAGCGCCACGCTGTTCGAGCGGCCGCCCGCGCCCCGTCCGGATCCGATCTCGGTGTTGGACGACCGGCTCGCCCGCGGCGAGATCGAGGTCGACGACTATCGCCAGCGTCGCGCGGCGCTGCTGGACGCCGGGGCCCCGCCCTTCGCGACCACCCGCCCGGAGCCGCCTGCCGCCCCAGCCGAGGACTCGGCCGGCCTGTAGCGCCTGACTGAGTGACATCCCGAGCCAGTACCCCGATCCGAGGGTGCTGGCTCGGTCCACGTCCGGTCGGGCGGTGGATTATCCGCCGGCGAGCAGCAGGGCGCCCCAGCCGATGGCGAAGCCCAGCAGCACGATCCCCAGCAGCCCCAGCGCGATGGCGCGCTCGTGCGCGGGGCGGTGGCGCAGGGCCCAGGCGGCGACCAGGATGGCGGTGGTCCCGACGGTCATGAACAGCACCTCGACCCACATGGCTGCCTCCCGATTTCGTCCCGCGTTGACGCCGTTCGTAGAATAGGCCGGTCCGCAGGCATCGATGGGGCCATCACCCCGGAGCTGCCGGAAGAACGGCGCCGCGAGGCGCTCACTAGAACCGGCGGCGGACGAGCGCAGAGAGGGTCCCGGTCGGGCGATCGGCCAGGGCCAAGGAGGGTGGTACCGCGGGGCTCGCCTCGTCCCTTCGTCAGAGCACCACCCGGCCGGATGTACCCGCGTCCGGTGACGACGAAGGATGACCATGAACCAGTACCGCCCCGTCCCGCCGCAGGTGAGCCTCCCCGCGATGGAGCACGAGATCCTCGCGCTCTGGGACGCCCGCGACACCTTCACCAAGTCGCTGGAGCGCACCGCCGGCGGCAAGGACT
>CAZBMH010000153.1:0-4984 GCA_964492685.1 uncultured Micropruina sp. | reverse complement strand
CGAACAGGTACGCCGCCTTGTTGACCGGGCCACCCAGGTCGAAGCACATCATCAGACCCAGGACGATGCCCAGCAGGACGGCCTGGCTGGCGGGCATCCCGTTGAGGGCGTCCTGCAGACCCTTGGTGATCGAGGCAAGCGGCTGGCCGAGAACCAGGTACATCACCAGGCCGACGACGGTCGTGACCACTAGCGGGATGATGACGACCGGCATCAGGCCGGCGAGCCAGCGGGGGGCCTTGAAGGAGGCAATCCAGTTGGCGAGCAGACCGGCCAGGATGCCGGTGACCAGGGCACCGAGGAAGCCGGCGCCGAGGCTACCCGCGATGGCGCCGCCCACGAATCCGGGGGCGATGCCGGGGCGACCGGCGAGCGCGTAGGCGATGTAGCCGGACAGGGCGGGCAGCAGGAAGCCGAAGGCAGCCGCGCCGATGGAGAACAGGATGTAGCCCAGGTAGTTCGCACCCGCGCCCCAGCCGGCGGCCATGGCCAGCTGGCCGATCGTGCTGGCACCGGCGGCGCAGACGTCCTGGGCGGCCCAGGCGAGGTCGGCGCAGGTGCGCACGGCCGTCCCGGCGGCCGTCGCCGGCTTCATCACGATGTCGAACCCGCCGAACAGGAAGCCCAGGGCGATCAGCAGACCACCAGCGGCGACGAACGGGATCATGTACGACACGCCGGTCATCAGCGCGACGCGGATCTTCTCGCCCCAGCCCTTCTCACCGGACCCGGACGACTGGGCGGCACCCGCGGCATCGCCCGCGACGCGCCGGGCGTTCGGGTTCTTGGCGGCGTCCAGGGCCTCGGTGATCAGCTTGCCGGGCTCGTTGATGGCGCGCTTGACGCCCGACTCGATCACCGGCAGGCCGGCGAAGCGAGCCTTGTCGCGCACCTCGACGTCGGTGGCGAAGATCGCCGCGGTCGCCCGCTTGATGATGGACGGATCCAGCGGCGTGACCTTGCCGGAGCCCTGCGGCTCGACATGGATCTCGACGCCCGCGGCCTTGGCCGCCTGCTCCAGGCCGTCAGCGGCCATGAAGGTGTGGGCGATGCCGGTCGGGCAGGCCGTAACGGCCACGATCAGGGGCTTGGGACCCGTGGCGGCGGCGGTCGCGACGGGAGCGGCTTCTGCCACTGTGGTCTCCTCGGGTGCGATGGCGTTGTTGATCAAATCGACGACCTCCTGGGCCGTCTTGGCGTTGCGGAGCCCGTCGGTGAACTCGGCGCGCATCAGGTTGCGGGCGAGCAGCGCCAGCAGGGCCAGGTGGGCGTCGTCGGAGCCGTCGGAGGCCGCGATCAGGAAGGCGATGTCGGCGGGCCCGTCGAAGGCTCCGAAGTCGACCTTCGGGTTGAGGCGGGCGAAGGCCAGCGAGTTGGTGGTGACCGCCTTCGAGCGACAGTGCGGAATGGCGATGCCGCCGCCCAGGCCGGTCGGAGTCTTCTCCTCGCGGGCCAGGACATCGGCTTCCAGACCGGCCGCCTCAGCGCGACCGGACTTGGCCACCAGCTCGGAGAGCTTGTGGATGGTGTCGTACTTGGTGGGACCAAGGTCGACATCCAAGAGAACCAGATCGGCGTTGATCAACGCCGGGTGGTTAGCCATGGTGGTTCCTTTCGGTTTTTCTACTCAGCCGACGACGTGGACGATGACGTCGGTGATGTTCAGTTGGTCAGGCCGGGGCAGGGCGCTCCCGGCCAGGGAGGCGGCCGCCGACCCGTAGGCGACGGCGGTACGAAGGCGCTCGGGTGCATCCGCCCCGCGCGTGTGGGCGAGCACGTAGCCGGCCACCGACGAGTCGCCGGCCCCCACGGTGCTCTTGGGCTTGATCCGCGGCGGCACCGCATGCCAGGCGCCCTCGCCGGTCACGAGCACCGCGCCGGAGGCGCCCAGCGTGCCAAGGACTGCCGTGACGCCCGCATCGACCAGGCTCCGGGCGGCCCGGACGGCGGCGCTGGGGTCGCCGGCCTTCGCCGCCGCCTCGAGTTCGAGCGCGTCGGCGCCGGTCAGCTGCGCCAGCTCCTCCGAGTTGGGCTTGAGGAGGTCGGGGGCGGCGTCCGGGAACGCGTCAGCCAGCGCGGCCAGCGGCGCATCGGAGGTGTCGACCGCCACCAGGCAGCCGAGCGGGCGCAGCAGCCGGATCAGCCGGGCGTACCAGTCGACCGGCGCCCCCGGGGGGAGCGAGCCGGACAGGACGGCCCACTGGGCGGCCCGGCACTCCTCCACGAGCAGCGCCTCGAGCTGGGCGATGGCGGCCTCCCCCAGCAGCGGGCCCGGCTCGTTGAGCTTGGTCGTGGTGCCGTCCGGCTCGGTGAGCGTGATGTTCGTCCGCACGCCCTCGGCCACCTCGACGGTCCGATACGGGAGCTCGATCTCGTCCAGGGCCGTCAGCATCGGGTCGCGGCGCGCCGCCGGCAGCAGCGCCCGCACCGGCTGGCCGGCGTAGTGAATGGCGCGGGCGACGTTGACGCCCTTGCCCCCGGGTTCGACCGAGACGCCGACGACGCGATGCACGCCGCCCCGGACGAGCTCGACGTCGAGGCTTGCGGTGCGGTCAAGGCTCGGGTTGGCGGTCAGGGTGATGATCATGCGACAACTACCTCCACTCCAGCAGCGGTGATGAGCTCCCGGTCGTGCTGGGCGATCCCGGAGTCAGTGACGAGAACGTCGATGTCGGCGAGGGCGGCGAAGCTGACCAGCATCGCCACCCCGACCTTGGAACTGTCGGCGAGGACCACGACGCGTCGGCCGGCGCGCACCATCGCGCGCTTCACCGCCGCCTCGTCCGGGTCGGGGGTGGACAGGCCGTGACCGATCGAGAGCCCGTTGGTCCCGAGAAAGGCCACGTCGCAGCGGATTCGGCCCAGGGCGTCGACGGTGTCGCCCCCGACCGTGGCCTGGGTGATGCCCCGGACGCGTCCGCCGAGCAGGTGGACCGGCCCGGCCTGGGAGATGGCCAGCTGCGAGGCGATCGAGACGGAGTTGGTGACCACGGTGCCCGTCTGTCCGCCCGCCATCGCCGACGCGAGCCGACCGGTGGTGGTGCCCGAGTCCACCAGGACCGTGGAGCCCGGGCCCGTGGGCAGGAACTGCAGGGCAGCCTGGGCGATGCGGCCCTTCTGCTGCGAGAAGGCGGGCTCCCGGTCCGGCACAGCGGTCTCGATGAGCCGCACGTTCTCGGCCGGAACGGCACCGCCGTGGACGCGACGCAGCACGCCGCGCCGGTCGAGGACATCCAGGTCCCGTCGAATGGTCTCCGTGGTCACGTTGAAACGCTGGGCCAGATCGGTCACGGCGACCCGATCGAAACGCAGGGCCAGGTTCACGATCGTCCGTTGACGCTCTTCCGCGTACACCACTTCCGCCTTCCCACACTGACATTGTGTTGGTATGTATTGTTCTACCAGTGTTTCCCTGTGCTCGCAAGGGGTTCGGGCCAGTTAGTTGCAGTGTTCCCACCAAACCGGAAGTAAACCCACTCAAACTCAGATCGCAGCACAGATCCTAGGGGCACGACTGACCCCCCGGGGTGGAAATCGTCAGCCTCGTCGAGGCGGGTTCGCGCGCTCAGCGACCGCCCGGACGATGCGGCCCGAGGACGGGCGGCGGGGGCTCCCGGACGGGGCCCGCGAGGACCCAGCTCGGGGGGCATCGGCGCCGGAGACGCGGCTCCGGGTCGGTCACGCCTGACCGGTCGCGGCGGCGTCAGGCCTCGACGCGGTATCCCAGCCCGCGGACGGTGAGCAGGATCGTCGGCTCGGCCGGGTCCCGCTCCAGCTTGGAGCGGAGGCGCTTGATGTGGACATCGAGGGTCTTGGTGTCGCCCACGTAGTCCGCGCCCCAGACGCGATCGATGAGCTGGCCCCGGGTCAGCACCCGGCCGGCGTTGCGGAGCAGCAGCTCCAGCAGCTCGAATTCCTTCAGCGCCAGGCGCACGGCCTCGCCCCGCACCGTCACCTCGTGGCGCTCGATGTCCATCCGGATGCCGGCGGCCTCGACGACGTCAGGCGCCAGGTCGAACTCCGCACCCCGGCGCAGCACCGCCCGGATCCGGGCCACCAGCTCCCGATGGCTGAACGGCTTGGTGACGTAGTCGTCCGCGCCCAGCTCGAGACCCACCACCTTGTCGATCTCGGTGTCGCGGGCGGTCACGAGAATCACCGGCACCGACCCGCGGGTGCGCAGCTGGCGCAGCACCTCGGTGCCCGGTAGCCCCGGCATCATCAGGTCGAGCAGCACGATGTCGGCGCCGACCCGGTCGAACTCGCGCAGCCCCGCCTCGCCGTCGGCGGCCTCGACGACCTCGAAGCCCTCCTTGCCGAGCATGAAACCCAGCGTCTCGCGGTAGGTGGCCTCGTCTTCGATCACGAGCACGCGGGTCATCGGGCCCCCCGGTCTCGGGCGCTCGGGGAGGAGGTCGCGGCCGGGCGCCGCACCCCGCGGGTGAGGGCGGTGGGGCCGCCCCGGCGGGGAGCGACGACGCGGGTGCTGCGGGTACTCACGTTCGGATCATAGGCATAGCGGGACGGCCCCGGAGCCGCGGCGACCGGCGCCGCGCCTCACCCAGCCCGGAGATTCATCCACTGTTCACCTCGCGTTCTCCGAACTGTCGCGACCCGAGACCGGGCAGGCAAGCGAAACGCCCCCGGAAGTCTCCGGGGGCGTTTCGGTCGGGCTACTTCTTGCCCTGGTTCTTCACGGCCTCGATGGCGGCCTTGGCGGCCTCCGGGTCGAGGTAGCGGCCGCCGCGGACGGTGGGACGCAGGTCGTCGTCCAACTCGTACAGCAGGGGGATGCCCGTGGGGATGTTCAGGCCGGCGATGTCCTCGTCGCTGATCCCGTCCAGGTGCTTGACCAGCGCGCGCAGCGAGTTGCCGTGGGCGGTGACCAGGACGACCCGACCGTCGCGCAGATCCGGGACGATCGCGTCGTACCAGTACGGCAGCATCCGGACGACCACGTCGGCCAGGCACTCGGTGGCGGGGC
>CAZBMH010000152.1:0-4991 GCA_964492685.1 uncultured Micropruina sp. | reverse complement strand
CATCCTTACCCAACACATCAGGCTGCCCAAACCGCAGCAGCAGACCCGCCGCGGGGAGGGAGGCGATCGGAAGCATCAAGGAGCGTCCGAACTTTTGAAGCGGCGCAAGATTGAAGCGGCTCGTGGCCGTCATCTCGTTGCTTGTCAAAGCAGTATTCCTTCCTGGGTTGGTTCGGCCGTGGACTGTGCGTCCCGGCCCAGGTCCCTGTGGACCTGGTAGCGATCCCCGCGGTAGCGGGAGATCACGTATTCGGTGGGTCGGTCGCCGGCGGTGGAGATCCGCCGGAGGACCAGCAGGGGGGTGTTCAGGGGGCACGCCAGGTGACCGGCGAGCTCGGCATCGGCCGCCTCGCCCCACAGCGTCTTCGGGCGCCCGGGCACGAGCTTGGCTGCGAGCAGGTCACCCAATTGCTGGTGCTGGGGTCGCGAGCCCCCGACGAGGGACTCCCCCTTGCTCACCATCCGCGCTCCTTTGCTGGCTGGTGCTGGACCGTACTGGTAAGTACTGGTTCGTACTGGTCTGCACCACTGACCGAAATCATGCTAGGGTTCGGCACAGGTTGTCAAGCAATGGGGCGCAACCCCACCGGAAGGAGCAGTACATGAGCAGCAAAGCCGAGAAGATCCTGGCGGGCCTGGGCGGGGCCGGGAACATCGTCGAAATCGAGCCGTGCATCACACGGCTGCGCACCGTGGTCAAGGACGCGTCGGTCGTGAACGAGCAGGCCCTCAAGGCCGCCGGCGCCCATGGCGTCCTCGTCGCCGGCACTGTGGTTCAGGTCGTCGTCGGCCCCGAGGCCGACAACCTGGCCGAGGACATTGAGGACCTGATGTGACCGAGGTCCTCGCCCCCTGCCCCGGTCGGGTCTTCCCGATCACCGAGGTCAGCGACCCCGTGTTCGCCGGTGAGATGGTCGGCCCCGGGGTCGCCATCGAGCCGGCCCCGGGCCAGACCACCGTGATCGCGCCCGCCGCCGGCACGATCGTGAAGCTGCACCCGCACGCGTTCGCCATGGCAAGTTCCGAGGGCCTCGGCCTCCTGGTTCACCTGGGCATCAACACCGTCCGGCTGGACGGCGCCGGTTTCGACGTGATCGCCACCGAGGGCGCGACGGTCGCCGCCGGCGACCCGATCGTCTCCTGGAACCCGACGGAGATGACCGGCGACGACATCAGCACCACGGTGATGATCGTGGCCCTGGATCGTCCCGCGGGCTCCGTGACCAGCCCGGTCATGGGCCAGGACGTGGCCGCGGGGGACCTGCTGTTCAGCGTTGATGCCTGAGCAGATCGCGGCACTCCTGCTGGACCTGGACGGCACCCTCGTCGACTCCGAGCAGTACCACCGCGAGGTCTTCCGGAGCTGGTTCGCCGGACGGGGATGGCCGGTCAGCGAAGCGACGCTGGCCGGCTTCACCGGTCGTCGGGCCGACGACGTGTTCGCCGCCGAGGACGGGCCCTGGCGGGGCGAGGACCCGGCGGCGATGACCGCCGAGCTCCTGGCCCACGTGGTCGACCTGCCCAGTCCCCCGCTGGCGGCGGGGGCCCTCGACCTGCTGGGGCTGACGTCCGTCCGGCTGGCGCTGGTCACCTCGGCAAACACCGAGTGGGCCCGCACCTGCCTCGGCGATCTGCTCGACCGCTTCGAGGTGATCGTCACCCGCGACGAGGTGACCCGCGGCAAGCCGGACCCGGAGCCGTACACCCTGGCCGCGTCCATCCTCGGTCTGCCACCCGAGCGCTGCTTGGCCGTCGAGGACGCCCCCGCCGGGGTCGCCTCCGCGGTGGCCGCGGGCATCGGCGTCGTCGTCGGCGTCACCAGCACCTTCACCCCCCTCCAGCTCGTGGAGGCGCACCGGGTGGTCTCCGGCCTCGACGAGGTTCGCGCGCTCCTCGGCTCCTGAGCCCCCGCGTGGCCCCTAGCCGGGGTCGCGGCCCGGGTTGGGCGCCGGCGGCGGTTCGACCGCAGACGTCGTCGCTCTCAGGCCGTGTCGGCCCAAGCTCAGCCACGGCCGCGAGACGGTTGGGCCGCAGAAGTTGTCGCCATGGGGCCTGTTCCGAGGCCTCGCCGGAACTCAACCGCCGAACGTGTCGCCACACGGCCCGGAATTGCCCCCAGAAGGACAACTTCTGCGGCCGAGCCCGAATCGACCCCGCAGGCCCCCTCACGGCGACAACTTCTGCGGCCGGACGTCCCCGGCGTCGTGGACGGCCGAACCGGACTCCGGCATGTGCCGCCGAGCGCCGCTCGGCCGCGCGGCCGTGACGGACGAGGGGTATGCCTGCCCGGGCCCGGCCGCCTAGGCTCCCGAGCACCGGCGACAGGAGCACCCCCATGGACACGGCATTCTGGCTGACCTCCCTCATCGTGGTGGCCACCCCGGGCACGGGTGCGGTCTACACGGTCTCGGCCGGGCTCACCCGCGGCCGCCGCGCCAGCCTGGTCGCGGCGCTGGGCTGCACGCTGGGGGTTGTCCCGCACATGCTGGCCGCGATCACCGGGCTGGCCGCGCTGCTGCATGCCAGCGCGGTCGCCTTCCAGACGCTGAAGTACCTCGGGGTCGCCTACCTGGTGTACCTCGCCTGGCAGACCTGGCGCGACCACAGCCTGCTGCGCGTGGACGACCAGGCGGCGGCCCGCAGCACCGCGGCGGTGATCCGCGAGGCGGTGCTGATCAACCTGCTGAACCCGAAGCTGACGCTCTTCTTCTTCGCGTTCCTGCCCCTGTTCGTCCGCCCCGGGCAGGGCGAGGGCTGGGTGCAGCTGGCGGTGCTGAGCGGCGCGTTCATGGCGGTGACGCTGCTGGTCTTCGCCGCCTACGGGCTGCTCGCGGCCTCCCTGCGCAGCCATGTGCTGGAGCGCCCGCGGGTGCTGACCTGGCTGCGCCGGACGTTCGCCGCCACCTACCTGGGGCTCGCCGCCCGGCTGGCTCAGCCGGAGTAGCCGGACCGGATGCCCGCGTCCCCGAGTCGTCGACAGGGCTCGGGGGCCGTGCCAGGGTGTCGCCATGACCTCCGCGATCTCCCACCTGTCGTTCGACGCCCTGAACTCCTGCGCGCAGTCCGTCTTCTGGGGCCACGTGCTCGGCTTCGTCGAGGACCCGGACGACCCCAACGAGCCGGGCCACGAGGAGTGCATGATCTTCTCGCCGGACGGTCGGACGCGGATCCTGTTCATCGAGGTCCCGGACGCCAAACAGCTCAAGAACCGGGTGCATCTCGACCTGCGTCCCACCGACGGCACGCGGGAGGACGAGGTGGTGCGGCTCTGCGAGCTGGGCGCCACCGTGGTCGCCGACCGGAGGCGCCCGGACGGCTCCGGCTGGTTCACGCTGGCCGACCCGGAGGGCAACGAGTTCTGCGTCCTGCGCCCGGCCTGACGCTCCCGCCGGCCACGTGGACGGGCGATCCGGGCCCGTGCGGGCCGGCGACGCGGAGAGCCCGGACGGTCCGGGGCTGCCAATTCCGCGGCCCCGCGGCGCGAGCGGCACCCCTCGGCGGCGCGGTCCTTCTAGAGTGAGGCCCAATGAACCCCGTTCCCGAATCAGCCCTGGCCGCGGAGGCGCGTGCCCGGCTGCTGATCGACGCCCAGCTGGCGGCGGCGGGGTGGCTCGTCCAGGACACCAAGAACCTGGCGCTGTCGGCCGGGGCCGGGGTGGCCCGCCGCGAGGCGATCATGGCCGGCGGGCACGGCCGCGCCGACTACCTGCTCTACCTCGACAGACGCGTCGTCGGGGTGATCGAGGCCAAGCCGATCGGCACCCCGCTGTCGGGGGTGGAGTGGCAGTCGGCGATGTACGCCACCGGGCTGCCCGCGGACGTCCGGTTCAGCGCCCTCACCAAGGACGGGCGGCTCCCGTTCGTGTTCGAGGCCTCCGGCGGCGAGCTGCACTTCACCAACGGCTACGACCCGGAGCCCCGAGCCCGGGCGCTCTTCACGTTCCCGCGCCCCGAAACCCTGGCCCTCCTGCTCCGGGACGCCGAGGCCGACCCGGAACACCCCACCTGGCGGGCGAAGGTCGCCCACCTCCCGGCGCTGCGCACCGAGCCGCTCCGCCCGGCGCAGATCACGGCGATCACCGCCATCGAGCGCAGCCTGGCCGAGCAGCGCCACGACCGGTCGCTGGTGCAGATGGCCACCGGCGCCGGGAAGACCTACACGGCCGTCACCGAGTGTTATCGGCTGCTGCGCTACGGCGGCTTCCGGCGGGTGCTGTTCCTCGTCGACCGCAACAACCTGGCCGACCAGACGATGGCCGAGTTCCGCGCCTACCGGGCGCCCGACGACGGCCGCCTGTTCACCGAGGTGTACGCGGTCGACAAGCTGACCTCGTCCGGCATGCTCGGCTCGTCCCAGGTGGTCATCTCGACGATCCAGCGGGTGTTCAAGGCGCTGAGGAACGAGGACGTGACCGCCGACGACGACCCGACGCTGGACGACTTCGTCCCGGACGCGCCGGTGACCGTGGCCTACAACCCGCAGCTGCCGCCGGAGACCTTCGACCTGGTGATCGTGGACGAGGCGCACCGCTCGATCTACGGCGTGTGGCGCGGCGTGCTGGAGTACTTCGACGCCCACGTCGTCGGGCTCACCGCCACCCCCGGCAAGCAGACGTTCGCGTTCTTCCGGCAGAACCTGGTCAGCGAGTACACCTACCCCCAATCGGTGGCCGACCGGGTGAACGTCGACTTCGACATCTACCGGATCCGCACCCAGATCAGCGAGCAGGGCGGCACCATCGAGGCCGGCACCGTCGTCCCGCGGGTCGACCGCCGCACGCGCGCGCAGCGGCTGGAGGCCCTGGACGAGGCGCTCGAGTACACCGACAAGCAGCTCGACCGGGCCGTGACGGCCACCGACCAGATCCGCACGGTGCTGGAGGCGTTCCGCGACCGGCTGTTCACCGAGATCTTCCCCGGGCGCCGGACGGTCCCCAAGACGCTGATCTTCGCCAAGGACGACGCCCACGCCGAGGAGATCGTCACCCAGG
>CAZBMH010000151.1:0-5151 GCA_964492685.1 uncultured Micropruina sp. | reverse complement strand
GAAGGCGAAGCCGGAGTAGACATCGGTGTCGATGCCGCAGGCGGCCAGCACCCGCGGGTTCATCACGCCGCAGCCGCCCCATTCGATCCAGCCCTCGGACTTGCAGGTCCGACACGGGCGATCCGGGTTGCCGACGGACTCGCCGTGGCAGACGAAGCACTCCAGGTCGACCTCGGCGGACGGCTCGGTGAACGGGAAATAGTGCGGCCGCATCCGGGTGCGGATCTCGGACCCGAACATCGCCTTGGCGAAGTGGTCGAGCGTGCCGCGGAGGTGGGCCATCGAGATGCCCTTGTCGACGCAGACCCCCTCGATCTGGTGGAACACCGGCAGGTGGGTGGCGTCGAACTCGTCGGCGCGGTAGACCTTGCCCGGGCACACGACATAGACCGGCAGTTCGCGGTCCAGCAGGGAGCGGATCTGCACCGGTGAGGTGTGGGTGCGCATCACCAGCCGGCTGCCGATCGGCTCGACGAACAGGGTGTCGGTGGTGCCGCGCGACGGATGGTCGGGGCCGATGTTGAGGGCGTCGAAGTTCAGCCACTCGGCCTCCAGCTCCGGCCCCTCGGCGATCTCCCAGCCCATCGCCACGAAGACGTCGCACATGGCGTCGATCAGCCCGGTGATCGGGTGCTGCGCCCCCTCGGGGGTGAGCTCGACGGGCAGGGTCACGTCGATGCGCTCCTCGACCAGGGCGCGGCTCAGCTCGGCGGCCGCCACCTCCTCCTCGCGGAGCCGGAGCGCCTCGTTGATCTCGGCGCGGGCGCGGCCCATCCGTTGGCCGACCTCCTTGCGGGCGGCCGGCGGCAGGGCGCCGATCTCGCGGTTCGCCAGGGCGATCGGGGAGCGGTCGCCGGCGTGGGCGAGCCTGGCCTCCTTGAGCGCGGCGGTGCCATCGGCGGCCGCGAACGCGGCGACGGCCTCGGCCACCATCGCGTCGAGGGACTCCGCCGACAGGCTGCTCACCTGCTTGGGGTCGTAGGTATCGTTCGGGCCCGACATCGGGTGATTCCCTTCTGGTTCAGCGGCGTTGCGCGCTGGCGCTGGTGTACAGGCAGACCGCGGCGGCGGTGGCCAGGTTGAGGCTCTCGGCGTGACCATAGATCGGGACGCCCACCGTCCGGTCCGCCAGCGCCAGGTGCTCGGCGGGCAGCCCCCAAGACTCGTTGCCCATCACCCAGGCGGTGGGGAGCGGGAGCTCCTCGACGAGGTCGGTCAGCAGGACGTCGGACTCGCCGTCGGTGGCGAACACCTGAAGGCCGGCGGCGCGGCAGGCGTCGATGGCCTCGGTGAGCTCGACGCCGGTCACGATCGGCAGGTGGAAGATGCTGCCCACCGACGCGCGGACGGTCTTGGGGTTGTACAGCTCGACCGAGTCGGCGGACAGGATGACCGCGTCGGCCCCGAACGCGTCGGCGCAGCGGATCACGGTGCCGGCGTTGCCCGGGTCGCGGACCTGGGCGCAGATCACGACGAGCCCCACCCCCGGCTTCACCACCGAGTCCAGGGGCACGTCCAACGCCCGGGCGATGGCGACCACGCCCTGCGGCGTGACCGTGTCGGTGAGGGTGGCCAGGTTCTGCTCGCTGAGCGCGTAATAGGGCACGCCCGCGGCCTTGGCCGCGTCCAGCAGATCCTCGTGTTCGGTGACCGACGACCAGCGGAAGAAGACCGCCTCGACCGCGCCCGGCAGGCGCAGCGCCTCGCGGACGGCCTGTCGACCCTCGGCGAGGAACCGGCCCACGTTCTTGCGCTCCTTGCGGCGCAGCAGCGTGCGCGCCTGCCGCAGCAGCGCTTGGGACGGCTCCGGTAGCTCCAGGGGTGTCTGGTTCACCACGATCTCCTCTTCGATTCAGCCGCTAGATGGAAAACGCGACGCCACCTCCCCGCTGGGGGAGGCGGCATCGCGTCGGCCTGAGGCGCCCGGAGGTCAGGCAGCGGCGCCGGCGTTGGCCTTGGCCAACTCCACCAGCTGCGCGAATGCCTGCGCGTCGTTGACCGCCAGCTCGGCGAGCATCTTGCGGTCGACCTCGATCCCGGCGGCCTTCAGGCCGCTGATAAATCGGTTGTAGGTCATGCCCTCCGCACGGGACGCAGCGTTGATCCGCTGGATCCACAGCGCCCGGAAATCGCCCTTGCGATCCTTCCGGTGCGCGTAGTTGTAGGTCATGCTGTGGAGGATCTGCTCCTTGGCCTTGCGGTACAGGCGGGACCGCTGGCCACGGTAACCGGAGGCTTGTTCGAGAACCTCGCGGCGCTTCTTCTGGGCGTTCACCGAACGCTTCACGCGTGCCATGAAACTGTTACTCCTTGTGTAGTAAAGATCGTGTGGGTCAGTGCGTCACTTGCCGAGAAGCTTCTTGGCGGTCTTCGAGTCGCCCTTGCTCAGCTCGGCGTTACCGGTCAGGCGGCGCGTCTGGCTGGACGGCTTGACCTCGTTGCGGTGCATCATTCCGGCCTTGTGGTGCATGACCTTGCCGGTGCCGGTGATCTTGAACCGCTTCTTGGCACCGGAGTGCGTCTTCATCTTCGGCATAGCGTGCCGCTCACTTTCTCTTACGTTGCCCTGGTCGGGATGCTTAGGTCAGGTCGATGTCCGGGTCGAGATTGTCGGCCGGACCGCGGCGCTTCTTGGGTGCCGGAACCGCCTTGACGGCCGCCCGATGCTCGGCGAGCTCGCGCTGCTCGGCCTCCACGCTGGCGGCGCGGGTCGCGGCCTTGGCGGCCTTCTCGGCCTGGACCTCGGCGCGCGCCTCGGTCTTCTTGCGGGTGGGCGACAGCACCATGATCATGTTGCGGCCGTCCTGCTTGGGGGCGGACTCGATGTAGCCGTCCTCCACCACGTCGCCGGCCAGCTTCTGCAGCAGGTTGAACCCCAGCTCGGGGCGGCTCTGCTCGCGGCCGCGGAACATGATGGTGATCTTCACCTTGTCGCCGGCCTTGAGGAACCGCACGACGTGACCCTTCTTGGTGTCGTAGTCGTGGCTGTCGATCTTGGGACGGAGCTTCATTTCCTTGATGACCGTGTTGGTCTGGTTGCGACGGCTCTCGCGGGCCTTCTGCGCGGCCTCGTACTTGAACTTGCCGTAGTCCATCAGCTTCGCGACCGGCGGACGGGCCATGGGCGCAACCTCGACCAGGTCGAGATCAGCCTCCCTGGCCAGACGCAGCGCATCGTCGAGGCGGACAATGCCCACCTGCTCGCCCTGGGGGCCGACGAGGCGCACCTCATTGGCGTGGATGCGATCGTTGATTCGCGGTTCGGTGATGGTTCCTCCGTAAGACGTGATTCCTGGTGATCGCCGAAGATGGCGAAGGCCCCCGCAAATGCGGGGGCCCACTGTCTCGCGACGACGGCCGAAACCGCCTCGTCTGAGGTACCGACCCGCCGATGTGACACCGGTCGGGTGGGAGTGCGGGACTCCACTTTGCGTGAACCAGCCTGACGGCCGGTCGATCAACGAGGATCTTAGCTTGCCGGCTCCGCTTGGGGCGAATCGGGGTCGGCGCGCCGGGCGGACAGCCAGCCCCAGCCGTCGCCGGTGCGCACCAGGCGGTGCTGCTGGGCGAGCTCGCCGAGCAGCGGCTCCTCGATGACCAGCAGCTGCGGCCCGTACAGGTCGATCAGCACGGCGGACGAGCCCGTCTCCAGCGCGGTGGCGGCCACCTCGTCCAGCGTGCAGGGCACGGGGCGGGCGGACGGGTCGAAGGCCCGCAGCGCATCAAGCCCGGTGAACGCCATGACCGCCGTGGCGCCGCTCGCCGAGCGGGTGAGGACGGCTGACATCTCGGCGTGGCGGTCGGGGTTGGGGCCGTCCCCGGACTCGTCACCGCTGGCGACGATGGGCAGCAGCAGTCGCGCGCCGCACAGGGCGGCCACGGCGATGAGGTAGCCCTCCTGGTCGCGGTCGGCCGCCGCCAGCGCGGCGCGCACGGCCGGGTCGGGCTCGCCGTGGTCGCCGACGTAGGCGGCGTTCGGCTGGGCGAGGGACTTCACGCCCCGACCCCGTAGGCCCGCACCAGCATCGCCCGCAGCGCGGCGACCGCCTCCTCGGCGCGCTCGCCGTCGCTGCGCTGGATGCCCAGCAGCGGCAGCTGCTCCACCTCGGTGCGCACCACCACGTAGGCCCACGGGTCGCCGTCCCGGTAGCGGATCGCCTTCACGTCCGGCCAGGCCACGGTGTGGCTGCGCACCCCGTTGCGGAAGCGGAGCCCGTCGGCGTCGGCACGGACGACCGACAGGCCGATCGCCATCGCCATCCCGACCATGATCGCCAGGAACAGCAGCAGCGTCGCGATCTGCAGCCCGGTGAACAGCACCCGGATCGACAGCGGGGTCAACACCCAGCCGATGCCGGCCAGGCCCAGCAGGCTCACCGAGAGCGACACGGCCATCCGGAGCGAGGCGCGGGGCCGGACGACGACCTCGTCCGGTGCCGCGGCCGCCGACGGCATGGTCACAGCCGACAGGCCACGATGTGGGTGACCAGGATCGCGTCGGCGCCGACCTCCCACAGGGCGTCCATGATCCGCTGGGCGTCGCGGCGGGGCACCATGGCGCGCACGGCGAGCCAGCCCGGCTTGGCCAGGTGGGAGACGGTGGGCGAGTCGAGCCCGGGGGTGACCTCGCACGCGGTGGTCAGCTTCTCCTCGGGAACGTTGTAGTCGATCATCACGTAGGTGCGCGCGGTCAGCACGCCGGTGAGCCGGCGGACGAGCAGGTCCATCCCCGCCGGGGCGGGCACGCCGCGGCGCTGGATCAGGATCGCCTCGGACTCCATGATCGCCTCGCCGAAGACCTCCAGGCCCGCCCGCTTCAGCGTGCTGCCCGTCTCGACCACGTCCGCGATCACGTCGGCCACGCCCAGCCGGACGGAGGTCTCGACCGCCCCGTCCAGGTGGATCAGCCGGGCGGTGACGCCGTGGCCGGCCAGGTAGGTCTCGACCAGGCCCGGGTAGGAGGTGGCGATCCGGCGGCCCTCGAGGTCGGCGACCGTCATGGTGGCGCCGCCCGGGGCGGCGAAGCGGAAGCGGGTGCCCCCGAAGCCGAGCGGCAGCACCTCGACGGCCTCGGCCGCCGAGTCGAGCAGCATGTCGCGGCCGGTAGCATTCCGTGACCATCGTCGTCGCCCCGACGAAGGCGAAATTCCA
>CAZBMH010000150.1:0-5256 GCA_964492685.1 uncultured Micropruina sp. | reverse complement strand
AGCTGCTGTTCATGGGCTGCGAGTTCGGCCAGCGCACCGAGTTCAACGAGGCCACGTCCCTGGAGTGGTGGGTCTCCGACCTGTGGGGCCACCACGGCCTGCAGCGGATGATCAAGGACCTCAACGACATCTACCGCGCCAACCCGGCCTTCTGGGAGCTCGACAGCGACCCTGCCGGCTTCCGCTGGATCAACGCCGACGACGCGGGGGCCAACACGTTCTCGTGGGTGCGCTTCGACGCCAACGGTCAGCAGATCGCCTGCATCATCAACTTCTCGACCGAGCCGTGGCCGAACTACCGGATCGGGCTGCCGCAGGTGGGCGTCTGGTCCGAGATCTTCAACTCGGACTCCGGCATCTACGACGGCTCCGACTCCCACGGCAATCTGGGTGCCGTCACGGCCCACCCGGACCCGTGGAACGGCTTCGACGCCAGCGCCACCGTCGTGGTGCCGCCCCTGGGGGCGGTGTTCTTCCGGTACGAGGGGTGAGCCAACGGATCCTGGTCAGCCGGCAGGGTGGGGTCGTCAGCCTCGTCCTGCCGGCTGACGCCGTCAGGGGCACCCTCACGGGGGCGCTGGCCGAAGCGTTGGGGGCGGCCCTGGCCGATCCCGAGGTGTCGCGGATCCAGGTCGTGGCCGCGCTGGACGACCGCCGCGCCAGGCGCGCCCTGCACCGGACGGGCTTCCGCCTGGAGGGCGTCCATCGGTCGGCGCGCCTGATGGCGGACGCCCTCGTGGACGAGGCGACGTACGCGGTCGTCCGGGGGGACCTGCTGGGCGGCGCGGAGGGTTTCACCGCGGTGATGAACTCGGTACTGCCGCGCAAGCGGGTGATCGCCCACGTCCTGCTCACCGACACCGCCGGGCGGGTGTGCCTGGTCGACACCGTCTTCAAGGACGACTGGGAGCTCCCAGGCGGGATCGTCGACCCGTTCGAGAGCCCGAAGCAGGGTGCGCGCCGCGAGCTGATGGAGGAACTGAGCCTCGACGCGACGCCGGGCCGACTGCTCGTGGTCGACTGGTTGGGCCCCTATCTGGGCTGGGAGGACGCCCTGGAGCTGATCTTCGACGGCGGGACGCTGACCCCCGACGAGGCTGGTGAACTGCGGCCCGATCCGTCCGAGATCGCGGGCATCCACTGGCTGCAGCCGGACGAGGCCGCCCGGCGGATGGCGCCGTTCGCCGCAGGTCGGCTCCTCGCCGCCGTGGCCGCGCGGCGCGACGGCGACACGGCGTACCTGGAGCGAGGCGACCCGAGCGACTGAGCCCGGCCTGTCAACGGTTGTCCCGTCATCCGATCGGTTGAGTCGTCTGAGAGGATCGGTTGAACTTCTGGTCCACCCCTCGGGACTGGGCGATCGAGGACGTAGCGTCGGGGCCGTGGGAACGACGACGCGTCGCAGCCTGCCGATGATCATGACCCTGTACCTGTTGGGCATCTTCATGGGCGCGCTCGACACAGGCATCGTCACCCCGGCGCGAACCATCATCCAAAACGACCTGGGCGTCGACGACCAGACCGGCATCTGGATGATCACCGGCTACACGCTGGCGTACGCGGCCAGCATCCCGGTGATGGGCAAGCTGGCCGATCGCTACGGCCGCAAACCGATCTACCTCACCGCCATCCTGCTGTTCGGGGTGGGGTCGCTGCTCTGCGGCCTGGCCCAGGACACCGGCAGCTTCGGCTTCCTGATCGCGGCCCGGGCTATCCAGGCGGTGGGCGGCGGCGGCATCCTGCCGGTCGCGACCGCCGAGTTCGGCACCGAGGTGCCCGTCGAGAAGCGCGGCATGGCGCTGGGACTGGTGGGCGCGGTGTTCGGGATCGCCAACATCTTCGGCTCCTCGGTCGGCAGTCTGATCCTGGACCTGGTCGGGCCGCAGAACTGGCAGTGGATCTTCTACGTCAACGTGCCGATCGCCGTGGCCATCGTCGCGGGCGGGCTGATCGTGCTGCCCAACCATCGCAGCCCCGTGACGGCGCCCCTCGACCTGGTCGGCATCACCCTGCTGGTGGGGATGATCCTGTCGCTGCTGCTCGGGCTGCGGAACCTGGACTACTTCGACCTGACCCGCAGCCTCGCCAGCACCGAGGTCTACCCCTATCTGGTGGCCTTTGCCGTCCTGGTGCCACTGTTCCTGCTGGCGGAGCGCCGGGCGGCCGACCCGGTCACGAACCTGGGCTTCTTCCGATCCCGGCCGATCGTGATCACGTTGGCGATCGCGTTCCTCAGCGGCTTCATCCTGATGGGCACGGTCTTCGTCCCGCAGTTCTCCGAGAACGCGCTGTCGATCCCCACCGGCAAGGGCGGCTACTTCGTGATCGTCCTGGGGATCGCCTCGGGGATCGGCGCCCCGCTGAGCGGTCGGCTCACCGACACCCTGGGCCCGCGCCGGGTCCTGGGGTTCGGCCTGGCGGCCTCCGTGGTCGGCTGCCTGGTCCTCATCGGCTGGGCCATCCCGGCGCCGTCCATGGCGAGCGTCCTGGTCTCGTTGGCGCTGCTCGGCCTCGGCCTCGGCTTCAGCGTCGGCTCGCCGCTGAACTACATGATGCTGGAGCAGACCCGCCCCGAGGAGGCCAACTCCGCCCTGGCCACGCTGTCGCTCGTCCGCTCGATCGGAACGACGATCGCGCCGGCGATCATGGTGGGCTTCCTGGCGCACGCCGGGACCCAACTACAGGAGTCAGTGGTGGGCGTCCTGCCCACCCAGATCACGGCGCCACGGCTGCCGTACGCGGACGAGCTCCAAGCCTCCCTCGAGGCGATGCGGTCCGACGAACGCCTCCAGGACCGGCTGGGCGACCTGGAACTCCCGGACCTGACCGGGCGCACCACCATCACCATCGACCTGGACGGCGGCGGCTCGCTGCCGTCCGACCTCGTGGAGCTCCTGCGCACCGCCGACGTCACGACGATCACCGACCGGACCAAGACCGTGGCGTCCCGGATGTTTGAGATGACCACGCCCAACACCATCGCCGACATCACGTCGGGGGCCCAGCGGGGCGTCGACGCACTGGGCGACGCCGTCGCCGAGCTGGACGACGGCGTCGCCACCATGGATCGGAACCTGGCCAGCATGACGTCGGCGCTGCGCGAGCAGGCGGCCGGCATCAGGAAGATGACGTCCGGGATCGCCGGCCAGACCAAGGCCATCGACGGGATGACCTCGGGGATCTCGGGAATGACCAAGGCCGCGGCCGGCATGCGCTCCGGCATCGCGGGCCTGACGTCGGCCATCGACGGGGCCCGCGAGGGGCTCGACGGGCTGACGCAGTTCCAGCAGGTCATCACTCCCCTGGTCCCGGACGACTGGCCGGGAACGAGCGACCTGACCACCCTGCTGCCGCCGCCCGTGCTGGCACAGCTGCCCCCGCGGGTGCTGAAGCAGCTGGCAGGGATCACGACGCTGGCCGAGCTGCAGACCCGGGTCGATCGCCTCGCCGCGTCCGTGGACGCCCTCCTCGATGAGCGGGCGGCGCTGCGCAAGGACCTGACGGCGCTGGAGACCAAACTCGCCGCCACCCGCGCCTCCCGCGCCAAGCTGCTGGCGGCGCGCGCGTCGCTGACGAGCGCCCGGACGACGCTGGTCGCGGCCCGCACGAAGCTCGGCGACGCCCGCGCCGCGCTCACCGTCGCCCGCGGGGACCTGGTCGAGGCCCGCGCCGACGTGCGGGTGAGCCTGGGGCAGCTCAAGGCGCTGCGGGACGCCGTGCCCGGCGCGTTCGCCCAGTCCAGGAACGACTACCTCGCCGAGATCGAGCGGCGCCGCCCGGAGCTGGAGCGCACGTTCGCGGCCACGCTGAACACGGGGTTCCTCGGCGTCTACCTCACCACCGCGGCCGCCTGCCTGCTCGCCCTCGGTCTGTTGCTCGCCTACCCGGCCCGCACGCGAGCGCGGGCGTTGGCCGACGCCCCGGGACCGCGGGCGCCCGCGCTCGGCTGAGGGCGACCCTCAGAAGAGGGCGCTCATCAGGTCGCGGCGACCCTTCAGGACGGCCGGATCCGCGTTCCCCAGCGTCTCGAACAGCTCCAGCAGCCGGGCCTTGACCTCCTCGCGGACCGGGCCGCTGGTGTCGCGCACCAGGGCCACCAGGCGGGCGAAGGCCGCCGGGGCGTTGCCGGAGATGATCTCGACGTCGGCGGCCGCCAGCTGGGCCGCGACGTCGTCGGGGGCCGAGGCGGCGGCGCGCAGCGTCACCGTGGGTTCCAGGACGGCCACGCGGGCGAGCAGGCCCGCCTGCGCCCGCCCCGCGATGGCCTCCGGATCGTTGGGCGTGGCCGCCAGGATCTTGTCGAACTCGACCCGGGCGGCGGCGAAGTCGCCCCGCTCCAGGGCGGCGTCGGCCTCGGCGTAGCGCGGGTCGGCCTGGTCGGGGTCCTCGCCCGCTCCCCCGGCCACCGGATCGGCGCGGCCGACCAGTCCGTTGGCGGCGGCCGCGGCCAGCAGCTGGCCGATGACGGCCGCCGCCTCGGCCTTGGGGGTCGTCCCCTGGAAGAGCGGGGCCAACTGCCCTGCCACCACGCCGAACACCGTCGGGACGGCCTGGACTCCGAACGCCTGGGCGATGCCCGGTGCCGTGTCCACGTTGACCCGGGCGAGCAGGTACTGGCCGCCCGCGGCGTTGGCCAGCTCGATCAACGCCTGGGACAGGTCGTCGGCGTTGGCGCGCGGCGAGAACAGTTCCACGACGATCGGGTGACGCATCGACAGCTGCATCACGGCCTCGAAGCTGCGTTCGTCCACCTCGGCGACGAAGCTGGCACCGGCCGGGACGGGGGGCGCCTTCGCGGCCGCGACGATGCCGGACAGATCCATGGCCCGGGAGGAGTGGAATTGCGCTGAGGTCATGCGATGCATTGTGTCAAAGCATCCACCCGGTTCCACAACGCGTCTCCACCCGGCCCGAACACCTGCGGGCGACAAGTTATGAAATCGAACCGGCGGCGGCCTCCGATTGGCATGATGGGGCCCATGGTTCACCAACGCGCGGGGCAGGTCGCACTGCCTCAGGATCTCATCGACATCGACGCGCTCGTCAGCGCCTACTACGACGTGGTGCCCGACCCGGCCGATGTCGACCAGCGGGTCGTCTTCGGCACGTCCGGCCACCGGGGCTCCAGCCTCAAGGCGTCCTTCAACGACCTGCACATCGCGGCCACCACCCAGGCGATCGTCGAATACCGGGCGTCCCAGGGCATCGACGGCCCGCTGTTCATCGGCAAGGACACCCACGGGCTGTCGCTGCCGG
>CAZBMH010000149.1:0-5276 GCA_964492685.1 uncultured Micropruina sp. | reverse complement strand
TGGTCGAGGTCATCAACAAGCTGGCCCGCGTGCAGCGCCAGATGCTGCAGGACCTGGGCCGCGAGCCCACCCCGGAGGAGCTCGCCAAGGAGCTCGACATGACCCCCGAGAAGGTCGTCGAGGTCCAGAAGTACGGCCGCGAGCCGATCTCCCTGCACACCCCGCTGGGCGAGGACGGCGACTCCGAGTTCGGCGACCTGATCGAGGATTCCGAGGCGGTCGTCCCGGCCGAGGCGGTCAACTTCACCCTGCTGCAGGAGCAGTTGCACGACGTCCTGGACACGCTCAGCGAGCGCGAGGCCGGCGTGGTCAGCATGCGCTTCGGCCTGACCGACGGCCAGCCCAAGACCCTGGACGAGATCGGCAAGGTCTACGGCGTCACCCGCGAGCGGATCCGCCAGATCGAGTCCAAGACGATGAGCAAGCTGCGGCACCCGTCGCGCTCCCAGGTGCTGCGCGACTACCTCGACTGATCGGTTGCCGTCGACCTCGCCGGCAGGTTCTCGATGGGCAGCCGCTCGATGTCGTCGGCCGGGGTGAAGCCGAAGAGCTGGCCGACGAACGAGAGCATGGACTCCTGCGCGTGGCGGATGGTCTCGGCGCGGCGGAACCCGTGCCCCTCGCCCGGGTAGAGCACCAGCGCGACCGGCAGGCCCTTGTCCCGGACGGCGTCCGCGATCGCGTGCGCCTGGCTGGGGGGCACCACCCGGTCGTCCTCGCCCTGGAGGAGCAGCATCGGGCTGGAGAGCCGGTCGAGGTGATGGATCGGCGAGCGCTCCCGATAGGTGGACCGGCCCTCGGGGTAGGGGGCCACGAGGCCGTCGAGGTAGCGGGCCTCGAACTTGTGGGTGTCGGTGGCGAGCGTCTCGAGGTCGCCGATTCCGTAGAGGCTGATCCCCGCCGCATAGGCGTCGGTGTCCACCAGGGACGCCAGCGTCGTGTAGCCGCCGGCCGACCCGCCCTTGATGAACACCCGGGCCGCGTCCACCTCGCCCGCGGCGACCAGAGCGGCCACCCCGGCCGCGCAGTCGGCCACGTCGATGACGCCCCAGCGGCCAAGCAGCCGGTCGCGGTAGGCGCGCCCGAAGCCTGAGGAGCCCGAGTAGTTCACGTCGAGCACGGCGATCCCGCGGGAGGTCCAGTACTGGACGGCCAGCCGCAGCGCGGGGCTGGACATCGCCGTCGGGCCGCCGTGCGACAGCACCTGGAGCGGCGGACGCTCGCCGTCCGGCACCCCGGACGCCGCGTTGGTGGGCGGATAGAACCAGCCGTGCACCTCGCCGAGAGGACCCGTCCACGACCTGGCCCGGGGCACGGAGAGATAGCCGGCGTCGAGGGTGGCGTCGCCGGCCGCGCGCACAAGGGTGGTCGTCCCGACGTCCCACGCGACCTCATACAGCCCGCTGGGGCGGTCGGTGAAGCCCAGGACCGCCAGCGTGAGCGAGACATCCCCGCCCAGCCGGACCTCGACGGCCTCGCTGTCCAGCGGCGTCAGCGTCGGCGCGCCCGCGAAGTCCAGCACGCCGAGGCAGGCCACGCCATCGACGAGCCACGTGCAGCCCAGACGCGCCGCGCCCAGGACGACGTAGTTGGGTCGCGCCAGGGTCCACGCCGGCCCGGCGAAGTCGTACGGATGCTCATGCAGCGGCCGCGCCGCCGAGCCGGTGTCCCAGCGCCAGAAGTTCCAGAACCCGGACGCGTCGGAGAGGAAGACCAGCGACCCGTCGGGCAGCCACTGGGGCTCGACGACGGAGACGCCGGGGGTGCCGGCCACGAGCTCCGCGTTCCCGCCATCGGCGTCGGCGACCATGAGGCGGGTCTCGTCCCAGGGCATGTGAGGGAAGTCCCACTCGACCCAGGCCAGGGTGCCGTCGCCGCGGACGGCGGGGTTGAGGTAGAAGTCGGCGCCGGCCGCGAGCGTCCGGTCGGGGCCCCCGTCCAGGTCCAGGGAGACCAGCGTGGTCACGACCGCGGCCGCGTTGCCGTGGTCCTCACGGACGGCGATGAGGCGTCGCCGGGGAAGGTCGAGGGTGAGGGCGGCGTGCCGGTGGTGCGCGGTCGTGGGCAGGGCGTGCGGCGGGCGCCCGGGCTCCACGATGCGCAGGGCGTTGTCGGGCAGCGACGTGTAGGCCAGCACGCCGTCGCGGACGTCGTACTCACCGCCGCCGTACTCGTGAACGCTGCTGCGGACGTTGTGGTCGCCGGTGAGTTCGGCCACGTCGCCCTGGCGCGTGCGGGACCACAGGCTGACCCGGCCGGCCTGCTCCGGGTCGGACGCCAGCCAGTAGCCGGTGCCGCCGTCGGCGGCGGGAGCCGAGAGGCCCACGGCCCCGGCGGTCAGCAGGTCGGCGCCAAGGGGGGACAGCCACGAGCCGCACGGTGTTGGGGTGTTCATCGCTCGAGGGTAGTGTCCGCGGCCGGGGAGGCGTCCGGGCGCCCGAGGGCCCGCCGGAATGTCTCGGTGACCTCCTCGGAGAACAGGACAAATCGCACCAGCTCGACCCCTGCGACGCGGTGAGCGCGGACGGCGGCCACCGCCAGCCGGGCGACGTCGCCGGCGTCCCAGCCGTAGACCCCGGCGCTCACGGCGGGGAACGCGACCGACCCGGCGCCCAGCTCGCCCGCGACCCGCAGGCTGTTGGCGAAGCAGGCCGACAGCAACTCCGGGTCGCGCTGACCGGCGTGCGCGTTGGGTCCGACGGTGTGGATCACCCAGCGGCAGGGGAGCGCGAAGCCCGGAGTGGCGACCGCCTCGCCGACCGGTAGCCCGTCGGGGAAGCGGGTGCGCCGAACCTCGCGGCAGGCGGCCAGCAGGTCCGGTCCGGCGGCGGCATGGATGGCCCCGTCAACGCCGCCGCCGCCGAGCAAGGAGCGGTTCGCGGCGTTGACGATGGCGTCGGTCGCCTGGGTCGTGATGTCGCCCCTGACGACCTCGATCCTCATGTTCCAGAGGCTACGCTGGCGCCATGCCCGACGCCGTGACCCACGACCGATTCAACGAGGCCGTGCTGGCCCACCTCGCGGTGGCGATGGAGGCGCAGGACGCCCTGTCGGCCGCCGTGAACCTCTCCGGGCCGTACCAGGCCGACATCGCGGCGGCCACCCTCACGTTCGGCGGGACCACCCTGCGGGTGGTGCTGCTGGGGACGGTCTCCAAGCAGGGGGGCACCTGGCGCTGGTCGTGGGCGAACCAGGGGTTTCCGCCGGACTCGCCGGCCATCGCGCCGGTTCACCGGATCGCGGAGCTGGCGCAGCCGTGGGGCCTGTGGGAGTTGGGTGAGGCCGAGTTCGCGCTGCACGGCATCGTGGACACCGGGCTCGGGTCGGGGGCCAGCATCGCCGTCTTGGCCTGCCCGCTGGTGGGGGCCGTCGGCTTCTACCAGGCCGACTACGGTGCCGGTCTCGCCTACTTCGGCATCGTCGACCAGCAGGTGCCGCGGCCGCACCCCACCGTCGACGCCCTGCCCGGCGTGATCCTGCGGGCCGACGACCGCTTTCCGGGGATGGGTCGGCGACAGCTGCTGACCTACGCGTCGGTGCATGACCTGCGGATCACCGGCAGCGCCCGGAGCCTGATCGTCCACCTCGGCCCGGACACGGCCCTGCTGGTCGACTTCGACGCCAACGATCGCCCGATCCGTTTCGGAAGCATCCCCCGCCCGGCATGACCGGCGAGGGCCGCTCCCCGATCCTGGCCGCCGCCGCGCCGCGGTGGCTGCCCTCGGTGCTGGCCGCGCTGCGGCGCGAGTACCCCAACGCGCCCCGTCACCTGATGAGGGGCCCGGCCGACCTGCCGCGGCCCTCGGAGGTGCACCCGGCATTCTTCGGCTGCCTGGACTGGCACTCGGCCGTCGAGATGCACTGGGCGGCGATCCGGCTCGCGCGAATCGCCGGCGGGGCCGACGACCTCGAGCGGGTCGCGGTGCTCTTCGACGAGCACCTGACCGAGGCCAACCTGCGCGTCGAGGCGGCCTACCTCGACGTCGACCCGAGCTTCGAGCGCCCCTACGGCTGGGGGTGGCTGCTGCAGCTGGCCGCCGAACTCGACGACCTCCCCCAGGGCCGGTGGGCGGCGGCGGTACGGCCGCTGGCGGAGCGGGTGTCGCGCGGCTTCGTGGCGTGGCTGCCGCGGCAGCGCTTGCCCAACCGGCAGGGCACCCACGCGAACACCGCCTTCGCCCTGCGGCGCGCGTGGTCGTGGGCGCAGCGGGCGGCCGACGCGGGGGACCCGGCGCTGCGGGACGCGATCGTCCGGACGGCCGAGCGGTGGTACTGGGACGACGCCGACTACCCGGTGGCCTGGGAGCCGTCCGGCAACGACTTCCTGTCCCCGGCGCTGGCCGAGGCGGAACTGATGCGGCTCGTGCTGAGCCCGGGGCGCTTCGCCCAGTGGCTTCCCCGGTTCCTGCCGGGCCTGGTCGCCGGCGACCTGCCGCCCGGTTTCGCCCCGCAGCGGGACGTGGACGACAGCGACGGCCAGCAGGCCCACCTGATCGGGTTGAACCTGCACCGGGCGGGCGTGCTGGGCGCGCTGGCGTCCTTTTCGCGCGATGCCGCCGCGCTGGCGCGCGCCCGCCGGGACCACCTCGACGCCGCCCTGCCGCACGTGATCGGCGGCCACTGGATGGCCGAGCACTGGCTGGCGGCGTTCGCCGTCCTCGCCCTGGACGACCCGGACGCCTAGGAACGCGCAACGGCCCCGAATCCAGGATCCGGGGCCGGGCGTTTGGTGGGTGGGTCAGGACAGCTTGTGGCTCTCGTCCTGAATCTGGAGCGCGACCTGCTTCAACTTGTCCGAGTGCGCCTTGCCGTGATGGCTGCAGAACAGCAACTCGCCTCCCGAAGCGAGGGTCACGCGGATGTAGGCCTGCGCGCCACAACGGTCACAGCGGTCCGCCGCAGTCATCGTGTCCAACAACGTGGTTCCCATCTGATCTCTTCCCCTCTCGTGGCGGCCACTTCAACGGTAACAACGCCCCCCAACCGGCGCTTTGTTCCCGAGCCCGCCTTGAGACTATCCCGCGGCAAGGACAACACCCGCCGGGCCGCCTCCGCTGGAGTGTCGGGGCGCGCCGGTAAGGTCACCACCGTGACTGCAGCCAAGGCATCGCCCGCCGCCGAGGGACGAGAGTACGAAGCCCGCCACCTGCTGGTGTTGGAGGGGCTGGAGGCCGTCCGGAAGCGCCCGGCCATGTACATCGGATCGACCGACACCCGGGGCCTGATGCACTGCCTGTGGGAGATCATCGACAACGCGGTGGACGAGGCGCTGGCCG
>CAZBMH010000148.1:0-5447 GCA_964492685.1 uncultured Micropruina sp. | reverse complement strand
GGTGGCCATGGTCCGGTGTTACCACAGCCCGAACATCGACCTGCTGGGCATCCACAGCCACATCGGGTCGCAGATCTTCGACACCAACGGTTTCGAGGTGGCCGCGCGCCGGACGCTGCGGCTGGTGTCGCAGTTTCGCGAGGCGACCGGCGTCAGCCTGCCCGAGCTGGATCTCGGCGGCGGCTTCGGCATCGCCTACACCTCGGACGATTCGCCCTCCAGCGCCGCCGAGCTGGCGCGCGGGCTGAAGGAGATCGTGGCCCTGGAGTGCCGGGCCTTCGGCATCGACGTTCCGCACCTCTCGATCGAACCGGGGCGGGCCATCAGCGGCCCGCCGGGGACGGCCCTCTACACGGTCGGGACCGTCAAGACCGTCGAGATCGGCGGCGGCCACAGCCGGCGCTACATCAGCGTGGACGGCGGGATGAGCGACAACATCCGCCCCGCGTTGTACGCCGCCGAGTACTCCGCGGTGCTCGCCGGGCGGGTGTCGTCCGCGGCACCGGTGCTGTCGCGCGTCGTGGGGCTGCACTGCGAGGGCGGTGACATCCTGGTGCGCGACGTCTTCCTGCCGGGCGACATCCGCCCCGGCGACCTCCTGGCCGTCCCGGCCTCGGGCGCGTACAGCCGCTCGATGGCGAGCAATTACAACCACACCCCGCGCCCGCCGGTCGTCGCCGTGCGCGAGGGTCGGTTGACGACCATGATCCGGCGCGAGACGCTGGACGACCTGCTGGCGCTGGACGCCGGCCTCGACGCCCAGAAAGAATTGAACAGTGATGGCTGAGTTGGAGCCGCTGAAGGTCGCCCTGTTGGGCTGCGGTGTTGTCGGTTCCGAGGTGGCGCGCCTCCTGCTCGCCAACGGCGCGGAGTTCCAGGCCCGGATCGGGCGACGCCTCGAGCTGGTGGGCATCGGGGTGCGCAACCCGAATAAGGAGCGCCCCGGGATCGACCTGGCCCTGATCACCACCGATGTGGCCGGGCTCGCCTCGCGGCCGGACGTCGACATCGTCATCGAGGTCATGGGCGGGATCGAGCCCGCGCGCAGCCTGATCCTGGCCGCCCTCGACCATCGGGCCTCGGTGATCACCGCCAACAAGCAGTTGTTGGCCCAGGACGGGGCCACGCTCTACGAGGCCGCGGCCCGGGCGGGGGTCGACCTCTACTTCGAGGCGTCCGTCGCGGGCGCGATCCCGATCATCCGGCCGCTGCGGGAATCGCTGGTCGGCGACGAGGTGACCGCCGTGAAGGGCATCGTCAACGGCACCACCAACTTCATCCTCGACAAGATGCACACCGAGGGCTCGTCGTTCGCCGACGTGCTCGCCGAGGCGCAGCGGCTTGGCTACGCCGAGGACGATCCGACGGCCGACGTCGAGGGCTACGACGCGGCCGCGAAGGCCGCCATCCTGGCCTCGCTCGCCTTCCACACCCGGGTCAAGCTGGACGACGTCGACCGGGACGGAATCACCGCCGTGACGCCCGGCGACGTCGCCGCGGCCCAACAGCTGGGCTACGTGATCAAGCTGTTGGCGCGCTGCGCGCTGTCAGCGGACGGCACCATCGCCGTCAGCGTCCACCCCACGATGGTGCCCATGGGTCACCCCCTGGCCAACGTCTCGGGGGCGTTCAACGCCGTCTTCATCGAGTCCCGGCACGCCGGCCAGCTCATGTTCATGGGCCCGGGCGCCGGCGGATCCCCGACCGCCTCGGCGGTGCTCGGCGACGTCGTCACCGCGGCCCGCAACCGCGTCCGCGGCGTGGCCGGGCCGGGGGAGTCGTCCTACTCGGCGCGCCGGATCACCCCCTGGGGCGAGGTCCCCTCGCAGTTCTACGTGTCGCTGAGCGTCCTGGACGCGCCCGGCGTGCTGGCCAAGATCGCGGCCGCGTTCGCCCATCACGACGTGTCGATCCAGGCAGTCCGTCAGGAGAGCGTGCCCGGGAACCCGGCGGGCCAGGGCGCCAAGCTCGCGATCATGACCCACACGGCCACCGTCGCCCAACTCCAGGCCGCCGTCGCCGAGCTGGAGTCGATGCCCGACGTCCACGAGCCGGTGCGGGTGATGCGGGTGGAGGGCCAGGGATGATGCTGGCCTGCCTGGACCTGGAGGGCGTCCTGGTCCCCGAGATCTGGATCAACGTCGCCCGGGTCACCGGCATCGAGGAGCTGCGCCTCACCACCCGCGACGTCCCCGACTACGACGAGCTGATGCGTTACCGGCTCCGGATCCTGGCCGAGCACGACCTGCGCCTCAGCGACATCCAGCGCGTCATCGCCGGCCTCGGCCCGCTGCCGGGGGCCGCGGCCATGCTCGACTGGCTGCGCGAGCGGTTCCAGGTGGTCATCCTGTCCGACACGTTCTACGAGTTCGGGATGCCGCTCATGGCCCAGCTCGGCCATCCGACCCTGCTGTGTCACCGGCTGGTCGTGCGCGACGATCGGATCGTCGACTACCTGCTCCGGCTGCCGGATCAGAAGCGCCAGGCGGTCGAGCACTTCCAGCAGCTGAACTTCCGGGTGGTCGCCACCGGCGACTCCTACAACGACACGACCATGCTTGCCGCGGCCGACGCCGGCATCCTGTTCAGTCCGCCGCAGAACGTCATCGACGAGTTCCCGCAGTTCCCGGTCGCGACGGACTACGACCAGCTCCGGGCGGCGTTCGAGGCGGCCGCCGTTCGGCTCAACGACTGACCCGACCCGCCCTTTCCGCTCGCCGGGGCGATCGTCGACGAGTGGTTCTCTTCCACTCACCCCCGGGTGGTCACCGTGAGCTTCCAGGTCGGCGTGACCGCCGCCGGGTATCAGGCGTTCACTCGGCAGCGCATGCTGACCCTCGGGACGGACAACAGGCTTGACTTCGCCCTGATGCGCTGACCCGGCGGGGCGTCATCGCGCTCCCATGCGTTCCGAGGGACCCGACCCGATGGTCTACGGTGGTGTGCTGACGCCGCCTCGACCAAGGATGACCACGTGACCTCCAGGTTTCACCCACGCGCTCTCGTCCGGGTGGTGCTGTGGGCGACTCCGCCGATGCTGGCGGCGCTGTGGGCCGGCGCCACGACCATCCCGGGTGGCTGGTTCGAGCCGTGGAATCCCAACATGCTCGACCTGGACGTTTACCGCCGCACGGGCGAGTTCCTGCTGCAGGGCACCGACATCTACGCCAAGGGCGCCTACCTGCCCTGGATCTATCCGCCGTTCGCGGCCCTGTTCACCGTCCCGATCATGGCGCTGCCGAGCACGGCCGCGGAGATGGGGTGGCTGGCGGTCAACGTCGCCGCGCTGATGGCGATGCTCTACCGGCTCGGCCTCACCGGCTGGACGCTGTCCCTGGTCGCCACGGGCGCGATCTGGCTGTTCGAGCCCGTCCGCGAGACCCTGGGGTTCGGGCAGCTGGCAATCCTGCTCGTCACCGCCGCCGTGCTCGACTCGATGCCCGGCCCCCGCGTCTTTCCCCGCCGGATCCTCCCCGAGGGCTGGCTGACCGGGGTCGCGACCGCCGTGAAGCTCACCCCCGCCATCATCGCGGTCCACAACTTCTTCGCCGGTAAGCGGCGGGAGGGGATCATCGCGTTCCTGAGCTTCCTGGCGGCCACCGGCGTGGCGTTCCTGCTCTTGCCGGGCACGTCCCTGACGTATTGGGGCAAGCTGATCCGTGGCGACTCCGGGATCAACGACGGCATCCTGTTCAAGACCAACCAGTCGGTGATGGGCGTCTGCACGCGCCTGTTCGGCGAGGGGAACCGCGTCGGGCTGGTGGCGGCCGTGCTCGTGCTGGTGCTGGGGATCGCGGCGTCGGTCGCGCTGCATCGCGTGGGTGAGGTGTCCCTGGGCCTGTGCATCGCCGGCCTCACCGGCCTGCTGGTGTCGCCGATCTCCTGGTCACACCACTACGTGTGGGTGCTGCCGCTGGTGGTCCTGCTCGTCCGCGACGTCGGTGTGCCGGCCTTCGTCCGGGTGCCCGGGTTGTTCTTCGGGATCTGGACGGCGTTCGCCCCGTACAAGATCCTGCCGGGCGGGGACAACAAGGAGCTGTCCTATTCGGTGTTGTCCATGACCATCGACAACATCGGGGTCGTGGCCGGCGTGGCCCTACTCGTGGGCTGCCTGGTCGCCGCCCGCGGACCGTGGGGAGCGCAGCGTCCGGCGGCCTCCCCGGCACGATTCGCCGCGTAGTCGATTCCAGCACCGGTGGTGCTATCGTGGGACTGCGCACTCGCGCACGCCCCCCACGGATCGGGCGGGACGATCACATTCGTCGAAGACCCCGAAGCATCAGCGCCCTGGATGCATTCGTGTTTGCGATCTGACAACAATCAACGCCGCCCCCTGGGCGGGGCCCGGTGAGCCAGTTGCCGCCGGGCCGAATCCGAGAGGATCCACGTGACGGACACAATCGAAGCCACGACCCCGGCCAAGCGCCAGGGGAAGGGGCTTGACGGCATGCTGCTGGCCGACCTCAAGCAGTTGGGCGCCTCGCTCGGCCTCAAGGGGACCGGTGCCATGCGCAAGGGCGACCTGGTCGCGGCCATCCGCGGCGCCCAGGGCAGCGGCAGCGACGCCGCCCGCGCCCCGCGCCGCGACGACGCGGCGACCACTCGCAGTGACGCGCCGCAGGCGAGCGCCCCCGAGCCGGCGGCGCCGGCCGCCGGGTCCCCTCGGGACTCCCACGATGCCAAGGACGACGTGGCCTCGCGCCTGGAGGCGCTGGAGGGTCGCAGCCGGCGGCGTCGGGGCCGCGGCGACAGCGCCTCGGCACCCGAGGCGAGCGCCGAGGCCCCCGCCGAGGAGCGTGCCGAGCCTGCCCGGCAGCCGCAGCAGTTCCAGCCCGCCCAGCAGCCACGCAACGACTCCGACGACGACTACGGCACCGGTCGGCGCTCCCGGCGGCGTCGCAACCGCGACCGGGACCGCCCGGGCGCCGGCAACAACCAGAACAGCAACCGGCGCACCCGGGGCAACCAAAGCGCCGGCATGGCCGGTCTCGACGTGGAGCCGGTCGTGTCCGAGGACGACGTGCTGGTCACGGCCGCCGGCATCCTCGACGTCCTGGACAACTATGCGTTCGTGCGCACGTCCGGCTACCTGCCGGGATCGAACGACGCGTACGTCTCGCTGTCCATGGTGCGCAAGTTCGGCCTCCGCAAGGGCGACATCGTCTCCGGGGTCGTCAAGCAGCCCCGTGAGGGCGAGCGGCGGGAGAAGTTCAACCCCCTGGTGCGCCTCGACACGATCAACGGCGAGGCGCCCGAGAAGGCCAAGGACCGCCCCGAGTTCGCCAAGCTGACGCCGCTCTACCCGCAGGAACGGCTGAGGCTGGAGACGTCCGCGGTGGGGATGATCGGCCGGATCATCGATCTGGTCGCACCCGTCGGCAAGGGGCAGCGAGGCCTGATCGTGTCGCCGCCGAAGGCCGGCAAGACGCTGATCATGCAGGCCATCG
>CAZBMH010000147.1:0-5456 GCA_964492685.1 uncultured Micropruina sp. | reverse complement strand
GATCCAGGACGACACCGGCGCCAACATCTCGATCGAGGACGACGGCACCGTCTACGTGGGCGCCGACAACGGCGACGCCGCGGAGGCCGCCCGGTCGATGATCAACGCCATCGCCAACCCGACGATGCCCGAGCGTGGCGAGCGCTACCTCGGCACCGTGGTGAAGGTGATGAACTTCGGCGCCTTCGTGTCGCTGCTGCCCGGCAAGGACGGCCTGCTGCACGTCACCAAGCTGCGCGCGCTGAACAACGGCCAGCGGGTGGAGAACGTCGAGGACGTGGTCAGCGTCGGCCAGAAGATCCAGGTCGAGATCTCCGACATCGACGATCGCGGCAAGCTGTCGCTGATCCCGGTGGTCGAGGACGAGAAGAAGGAGGACGCCCCGGCGTCCGCCTGATCGAAGGGCTCCCGAGGGGTTCGGCCGCATGGCCGGGCCCCTCGTGGCATGTCCGCCGGCGGCGGCTCACGTCACCGCCGGGGCCGCGCGTCCGGCGAGACTCGGATCCCGGTCGGTCCACGGGCGGCCCCCTGGTCACGATCCGCGGGCGACCCAACTAGGGTGTGGGCGTGAGCAGCGACATCACCGTCTTCTCCGGGTCGGCCCACAAGGCCTTCGCCAAGGAGGTCTGTAAGTTACTCGGGGTCGAGTTGTCCCCCTCGCGCACCACGCGGTTCAGCAACGACTGCCTGCAGGTGCAGTTGCGGTCGAACTGCCGCAAGAAGGACGTGTTCATCGTCCAGCCCCTGGTGCCGCCGGTGCAGGAGAACCTCGTCGAGCTGCTCCTGATGCTGGATGCGGCCCGGGGCGCCTCCGCGGGACACATCACGGTCGTCATGCCGCACTACGCCTACGCCCGGTCCGACAAGAAGGACGCGCCGCGGATCTCGATCGGGGCGCGGCTCGTCGCCGACCTGCTGCACAAGGCGGGCGCGCAGCGCGTTGTGACCATGGCGCTGCACTCGCCGCAGGTCCACGGCATGTTCGAGATGCCGGTCGACCATCTCAACGCCAACGTGGTGCTGGCCAAGCACTTCCGCAAGCGGGACCTGTCCAACACCATCGTGGTGTCCCCGGACTTCGGCAACGTGAAGGAGGCCAGCCATCTGGCGCGGGCCCTCAACGTGCCGGTAGCCGCCGGGTCCAAGCGGCGGCTGGCGGACGACCGCGTGATCATCGACTCCATCGTCGGCGACGTCGCGGGGAAGGACGTCATCGTCCTGGACGACGAGATCGCGACGGCGGGTTCGCTCGTCGAGCTGTTCGACAAGCTGCGCGAGATTGGCGTGAACTCGATCTCGGCGGCCTGCATCCACGGCCTCTTCACCGGCCCGGCCATGGAGCGCCTGGCCGCCCAGACCGACGTCCGCGAGATCGTCTGCACCAACACGGTGCCGGTCCCCAAGAGCAAGCGGCTGCCCAACATGAAGGTGGTCTCGGTGGCACCGCTCTTCGCCGAGGCCATGCGGCGCATCACCAACGGCGAGTCGATCTCGTCGCTCTTCTCCGACGAGGTCACCCACGGCGCCTGACCTCGGGGGCGGGCCTCGCCCGTATCATGTGGGCGAGGACGGCGTGGAGGAGTGACGATGAAGGTTGCGGTGTTCGGTGCCCGGGGACGGATGGGCGCGGAGGTGATCGCGGCGGTGACTGCGGCCCCCGACCTCGAGCTGGTGGCCGCGGTCGACGTGGGCGATGACCGGACCGCCGTCGAGGCGGCCGACGTCGTGGTCGACTTCACCCACCCAGACGCGGTGCTCGGCAACATCGCCTGGTGCCTGCAGCGGGGCATCCACGTGGTTGTGGGGACGTCCGGCTTCGACGCCGAGCGCCTGGACGAGGTGCGCGAGGTGCTGGCCGAGCATCCCGGCGCCCACGTCGTGGTGGCCCCCAACTTCTCGATCGGCGGGCTGCTGATGATGCGGTTCGCCGAGCTGGCGGCACCGTTCTTCGAGTCGGTGGAGGTGATCGAGTTGCACCACCCGATGAAGGTGGACGCCCCCTCCGGCACGGCGCTGAACACCGCCGGCCGGATCGCCGCGGCGCGGGCGCGGGCGGGGCTGGGCCCGGTCCCCGACGCCACCACGGACGACCCGGGGCACGCCCGAGGGGCCGTCGTCGAGGGCATCCACGTCCACGCGGTGCGCCAGCGCGGCCTGTTCGCCAATCAGCAGGTGCTGCTCGGTAACGAGGGTGAGTCGCTCACCGTCACCCACAACTCCTTCACGCGGGCGTCCTACATGCCGGGCGTGCTGGCCGCGGTGCGGGCGATCGCCGAGCGGCCCGGCCTGACGGTCGGGATCGACGCGCTGCTCGGGCTGGGGTGACCTCGGTGCAACGGGTGGTGTGGGTCCTCGTCGTGGTGCTGGTCCTGGTGGGTGGCGCGATCGGGGCGGTGGAGACGCTGGGCCGCAGCTGGCTGGCCGACCAGATCGCGTCCGGCTTGCAGCAGGAGCAGTTCCTCCCCGCAAGGCCGGCGGTGGAGATCACCGGCGGCTCGCTGGCCCTCGGCCTCGCCCAGGGCCGGCTGGACGCTGTCGAGATCGACGCCCCGGCCTGGCCGTTGCTGGTCAACGACCACGAGGTTGTGTTCCAGGGGGTCAGCCTTGACGCGCGGTCGATCAGGATCGAGGGGGACAGGGCGATCGTCGGCGAGGTCGTGGGGGACGGGCGCCTGGAGTGGTCGGCCCTGTCCACCATCATCGGCATGCCCGTCTCGGACGCCGGCGGGGGTCGGGTGCGCGTCACCTATGAGAATGGGGCTGTCGCTCAGCAGCTCTTCGAGCTCTCCGCGGAGCTCCGGTTGGACGCCCAGACGCAGGAGTTGACCCTGGCGGCGCCGCAGGTCGTGTTGGGCGGCGTGAAGGTGCCCTCCGTCCTCGTGGACCGGGTGCTCGCGGCGGTCGCGAAACCCCTTCCGATCACGCTGGACCAGGGGGTGCGGCTGACCGCGATCGTGCCCGGCGAGGCCGGGGTCTCGGTGGCGATCGCCGTCAACGAGTTCCCGGTCACCTGGCGCTCCTGATTCCGCCCTGGCGGGATCGTCAGGCCAGGCGCATCTCCTTGGCGCGTTCGGTGAGTTCGTCCCGGAAGTCCGGATGGGCGATCGCGATCAGCACCCTCGTCCGGTCGCGCACCGACAGGCCCCGCAGGTGGGCCGCGCCGTACTCGGTGACCACATAGTTGACGTCGTTCTTCCCGGTGGTCACCGGCGTCCCGGCGGCCAGCATGGGGACGATGCGGCTGATGGTGTCGTCCTTGGCCGTCGAGGGGAGGACGATGAACGACTTCCCGCCGGCGGAGGCGTTGGCCGCGCGGACGAAGTCCAGTTGCCCCCCAGGGCCAGAGAACGGCCGGGGACCGATCGACTCCGAGGCGCATTGGCCCAGGAAGTCCACCTGCAGCGTTCCGTTGACCGAGTGCAGGTTGTCGTTCCGCGCGGCCAGCCACGGCGAGTTGGTGACGTCGACGGGTTGCATCTCCACGGCGGGGTTGTGATCGAGGAACTGGTAGAGCCGCCGCGACCCCAGCGCGAAGGTGGCGATCATCCGTCCCGGATTCACGTTCTTGTAGCGGTTCGTGATGACGCCGGCCTCGATGAGGGTGAGGGTGCCGTCGCCGAACATCTCGGTGTGGAGCCCCAGGTCGTTCTTCGTCATGAGCTGCTGCACCACGGCATCGGGAATGGCGCCGATCCCGATCTGGAGCGTGGCCGCGTCCGGGATCAGCGCCGCTACGTGTTCGGCGATCGCCCGCTGCACCGGACCGATCCCGGCCTGGGGCAACTCGACCATCGGGGCGGTGCCCAGCACGACGGCGCTCACCTGGCTGATGTGCACCAGGCAGCCGCCGTAGGCGTACGGCAGCTCCTGGTTCACCTCGACCACCACCGCCCGGGCCCGCTCGATGGCGGCCATGGTGTAGTCGGGGCTCACCCCCAGCGAGAAGAAGCCGTCCTCGTCCATGGGGGACACCTGGGCGAAGACCAGGTCGCAGCCCATCAGCCCCTGACGGATCAGCGACGGCACCTCCGAGAAGTTCACGGGTACCCAGTCGACCCACCCCTCCGCCGCGCCCGCGCGCGTGGCGGCGCCCAGGAAGGGGGTCACGTGCCGCACATGAGGGGCCGAGTCGGCCGTCAGGTAGCCGAAGCTGCCCAGCCCCAGCAACTGGGAGACGCGCACGTCCCGGAGTTCCTCCCGCCGATCGGACAGGGCCGACAACAGCGCCGGCGGCTCTCCGGCCGCGATCGGCACGACGATGGTGTCGCCGTCCCGGACGAGGTCGATCGCCGCTGCGGCGTCGCAGCGCTTGACGTCGAACTCCGTGCGTGCCGACATCGGAGCGCCTAGCGCCGGATGTCGGTGTGCAGTCGGACGAGCTTGACCGACGCGCCGGCGTCCGTGGCCACCTCGGTGTGGGCCCCGTCGGGGGCCCAGCCGGCGCCCTGGGCGAAGGCGCGCAGGGCGTCGTCGGTGGAGCGCAGCCACCAGGTGGCGCGCTCGAATCCATCGGCGCGCAGCGTGTCGACGCACGCGTTCAGCAACCGGGACCCGTGGCCGGCACCGCGCGCGGGGGGATCGATGGCGAACTCGGCGATGGTGCCGTCCTCGCCCGGGTGCGCGTCCGGGTCGTCGCAGGGGCCGACGGCGGCGAAGCCCACCACCCGTCCCTGGGCGTTGGTCGCCACGAGCACCCGGAATTGGGCGAGCGGCGGGCGCTGGATGGCCGCCTCCCACGACGCGGTCATGGCCGCGGTGTCGAGGGCACCGAGCATGGCCTCCGCGTACGGGTCGGGCAAGCACGCCGCCCAGCTCCGCCGTTGAAGCGCCGCCACCCTACCGGCTTCCGCCGGCAGCGCCAGTCTCACCGCATCCACCGTCACCGCGCCATCGTATCGACGGGGGCGGGTTAGGGTTACCCCGTGCGTGACATGTTGAAGACCCCTCCCACCCTGGCCCCTGACACCCTCCGGATCATCCCGATGGGAGGACTGGGTGATGTCGGGCGCAACATGACGTCCTTCGAGCTGAACGGCCAGCTCCTGCTGGTCGACTGCGGTGTGCTCTTCCCGTCGGAGGATCACCCCGGCGTCGATCTGATCCTGCCGGGGCTCCACCTGCTCGACGGCCGGCTGGACGACGTCCAGGCCCTCGTCCTGACCCACGGACACGAGGACCACATCGGCGCGGTGCCGTACCTGTTGCGGCGCCGTCCCGGCATCCCCGTGCTGGGATCCCGGCTGACGCTGGCGCTGGTCCGCGAGAAGCTCCGCGAGCACCGGATCCGGGACGTCGATCTTCGGGTGGTGGCGGAGGGGTCGCGGACGACGATCGGCGCCTTCGACCTGGAGTTCCTGGCGGTGAACCACTCGATCCCCGATGCGCTGGCCGTGGCCATCCGCACGGCGGGGGGAACGGTCCTTCACACCGGCGACTTCAAGATGGACCAGCTGCCG
>CAZBMH010000146.1:0-5561 GCA_964492685.1 uncultured Micropruina sp. | reverse complement strand
GGTCCGCTGCTCGCCTGCGTGGTCGACTCCCTGGGCGATGTCGGGCGACTGCGAGCCGAGCGACACCGTCACCCCGCAGGACGCGCCGTCGAAGCTCTTCTCCGAGGAGTCGTAGCCGATGCCGAGGATCCGCTCGCGCGCCAGCTTGGCGATGTCGACGTAGGCCTCGGTCGACACCTCGCCGGCCACCACCACCAGACCGGTGGTCACCAGCGTCTCGACGGCCACCCGACTGCCGACGTCCTGGGTCAGCAGGGCGTCGAGGACGGCGTCGGACACCGCGTCGGCCACCTTGTCGGGGTGGCCCTCGGTGAAGGACTCGGAGGTGAACAGACGACTCATCAAAGCACTTCCTGGTTGCTGGTTCGGACCGCGGTCGCAGCGTCGAGGATTCGATGTGCGACGACGTTCTTGTCGGCCGCCACCTCGGCCACGACGCCGTCACCGCCGAGGATGACGACCCGGTTCTCGGCGGCCCCGAAGACCTTGCCGCCGCTGACGTCGTTGAGGACGAGCAGGTCGCAGCCCTTGCGGGCAAGCTTCGCGGCTCCCAGCGCCAGCAGCTGGGCCGGATCGCCAGCGGTCTCGGCGGCGAAGCCGACGATCACCTGGCCCGGGCGGCGGCCTGCCACCAACCCGGCGAGGACGTCGGGGGTCTGCCGCAGGGCCACGTCGAGGCCCGCGTCGCCGTCCTTCTTCAGTTTGGCGGCGCTGGTGGTGGCCGGGGTGTAGTCGGCCGGTGCCGCCGCCATCACGATCAGGTCGGCGTCCGCGGACTCCTGCCGCATCGCGGCGTCGAGATCGGCGGTGCTCACCACCGGGACGACGCGGACACCGCCGGGGACGGGCGCCTCGAGGTGCCCGGCGACGACGCTCACCCGGGCGCCCCGCAGCCGCGCGGCTCGGGCGATCGCCAGGCCCATCCGACCCGAGGAGGCGTTGCCGAGGAAGCGCACCGGATCCAGGTACTCGCGGGTGCCGCCGGCGCTGACCACCACGTGACGCCCGGCCAGGTCCTGGGAGCGGACGGCAGCCGCCACGGCGGGATCGGCGAGCAGGCTGAACGCCACCGCGGCGATGTCGTCGGGCTCGGGCAGCCGCCCCGGACCGGTGTCGGCGCCGGTGAGGCGCCCGGAGTCCGGGTCCATGACCAGCACCCCGCGCGAGCGCAGGACCGCGACGTTGGCCACGGTCGCGGGGTGCAGCCACATCTCGGTGTGCATCGCCGGCACCATCAGCACCGGGCAGCCGGCGGTGAGCAGGATGTTGGTGAGGAGGTCGTCGGCGCGACCGCTCGCGGCGCGGGCCAGCAGGTCGGCGGTCGCGGGGGCGACCACGACCAGCTCGGCCGAGCGCCCCAGCCGGACGTGCGGCACCGCGTGGGCGTCCTGCCAGACCTGGGTGCGAACCGGACGGCCCGACAGCGCCGCCCACGTGGCCTCCCCCACGAACTCGAGCGCGCTGGGGGTCGGGACGACGGTCACCTCGTGGCCGGCCTCGCTCAGCAGGCGCAGCAGCGAGCAGGCCTTGTACGCCGCGATACCCCCGGCGACACCGAGCAGGACGCGGCTCATCGCAGAGCGATCAGGCGAGGTCGTCGGAGAACGGATCCAGGTCGAAGTCCGGATCGGCCTCGGCCTCGGCACGGGCGGCCGCCTCGGCCTCCGGATCGATCTGGGTGCACTCCAGCACACCCGAGTTCACCTCGCGCAGCGCGTTCGTCATCGGCTTCTCCTGGACGCCGGTGTCGACCAGCGGGCCGACGTTCTCCAGCAGGCCCTCGCCGAGCTGGCTGTAGTAGGCGTTGATCTGCCGCGCGCGCTTGGCGGCGAACAGGACCAGGCGGTACTTCGAATCGACCTTGGTCAGCAGTTCGTCGATGGGCGGGTTGGTGATGCCTTCGGGAACGTGGATGCTCAAAATGGGTGCCTTCGTGTGGGTTCGCCCCGAGCGTGCCGGACGGCACGGCGGATGCGAGCAGGTTTCACAAGCCGAGCAAGTCTACCAACTCGTCGACCGCTTGGCCCAAATCGTCGTTCACGACCACGTGGTCGAACTCCGCCTGGGCCGCCAGCTCCGTGCGCGCGGTCTCCAGTCGCTGCTCCCGTTGCGCCGGCGTCTCGGTGCCGCGGCCCACCAGGCGCTGGCTCAGTTCGTCCCAGGACGGGGGCGCCAGGAAAACGAAGCGCGCCTCGGGCAGCCGCTCCCGCACCTGGCGCGCCCCCTGCAGGTCGATCTCGAGGATCACCCGCCGCCCGGCGGCGACCGCCGCCCGCACTGGGGCGGCGGGGGTCCCATAGCGGTGGACGCCGTGGACGCGGGCCCACTCGAGCAGGCCCTCGTGCGCGATCAGCGCGTCAAAGTCCTCCTCGGTGACGAAGAGGTAGTGGACGCCGTCGACCTCGCCCGGGCGTGCAGGGCGGGTGGTGGCCGAGACCGACACCCACAGCTCGGGGTGGCGAGCGCGCAGCGCTGCGACGAGGGTTCCTTTTCCTACTGCGGTGGGGCCTGAGATGACGGTGACGTCACCGATCACTGAACTCGGCCTTCAACCCCGCGAGTTGATGCCGACCGAGCCCACGGATCCGCCGATTGGCCGCAATGTCGAACCGCTCCATGACCAGCGCGGCGCGCTTCTCGCCGACGCGGGGCAGCGCCTTCAGCAGGTCAACGACCTTGACGTGGGCGAGCACCTCGTCACCGCTGGCGGCGTCGAGCGCCTGGCCGAGCGAGAGTTCACCGGATCGAACCTTGGATTTCAGGTCGGCCCGCGCGCGGCGGGCAACGGTCGCAGCGGCCCGAGCGGCCTCCAGCTGCTCAGTGGTGAGCTGTGGGATCGACACGGTTTCCTCTCAAACGGCTGGTCGCGTGGGGTTTGCTGGGGTCAAACCTAGCGGTGAAACGCCGGGTTGCAAACCGATTGAGCGACGCTGAAACGCCCCCCGGGGAATTCTTTCCCGGACCGCCCCGCGTTCGGTCGCACCGGGGCGCTCCGGGGCTCAGCGGCCATCCCCCATTGGGTTGACCCGCACCGTTCCGCTACCAGATGGTCAAATGAGGAATTCCCGGACCTTGCTGGCCAGAGCCTCGGGATTCGGGCCCGCGGCCATCACGCCGCGGCCCACCATCGGCAGCACGTTGTCGATCGCGTCGCCGAAGAGCGCGGGCAGGTCCTCGACTCGTCCGCCCTGCGCCCCGATCCCGGGGACCAGCAGCGAGCCGTTGAAGTCGCCGACGTCGCACCCCAGGTTGTCGTGGGTGCCGCCGATGACCAGCCCGATCGCGCGCTGGCGTCCCCGGTGGTTCAGCTCCTTGGCCGCGTCGATGATCTCCTGGGCCACCGACCCCTCGGCGTCCGTGCACAGCGCGAGCTGCACCTGGCCGCCCTCGGGGTTGGACGTGCGGGCCAGGACGTAGACGCCCCGCTCGTACTCGTGTGCGCGCTCGAAGGCCGGCATCAGCGAGCCGAAGCCGAGGTAGGGCGAGACCGTGATGGCGTCGGCCACCAGCGGCGCGCCGTCGGCCAGGTAGGCCACCGCGTAGGCGGCCATCGTCGAGCCGATGTCGCCGCGCTTGACGTCCAGGATGCTCAGGGCGCCGGCGTCCCGGATGTCGGCCAAGACCCGTTCCAGCACCGCGACCCCGGCGGAGCCGTGGGCCTCGAAGAACGCCGACTGGGGCTTGAAGACGGCCACCTGGGAGCCGATGGCCGCCACCATTCCGCGGGCGCAGGCCTCCAGCCCGGCGGGGTCGTTGGTGAGGCCCCAGGAGGCGAGCAGCGAGGGGTGCGGGTCGATGCCGACGCATAGCGTGCCCCGCTCGGCACAGACCGCCTTGAGCCGCCGCCAGTAGGTCGTCATGAGGGGTCCCTCCGGGTCCACGCGTTGATCCCCGCTGCCAGCGCCGGCCCGGAGTAGATGAAGCCAGTGTAAAGCTGGACGAGGCTGGCGCCGAGGTCGAACAGGGCGGCCGCGTCGGCGGTGGTCATGATGCCACCGACGCCGATCACCGGCAGCGGGGTGTGCCCCGTGACGTAGCCCACGACCTCGCGGGCGCGCGCCGTGAGGGGCGCTCCCGACAGCCCGCCGGCCTCGACGGCGAGCCGCTCGTCGGCCGCCGCGAGGCCGTCGCGGGCCAGCGTGGTGTTGGTGGCGATGACGCCCGCGATCCCCGCCGCCAGGCCCGCCTCCAGCACGTCGTCCAGGGCCCCCCAGGTGAGGTCGGGGGCCACCTTGACGAAGATCGGGACGGCGTCGCCTGGGTTGCGCTCCTCGGACCGGGCCGTGAGCGCCGACAGCAGCGTGCGCAGCGCTCCCCCGTCCTGCAGCGCCCGCAGCCCCGGGGTGTTGGGGCTGGACACGTTCACCGCGATGTAGTCGGCGTGGGGCGCCACCAGGTCGAAGGAGTCGAGGTAGTCGCCCACAGCATCGTCCAGCGGGGTGGTCTTGGTCTTGCCCAGGGAGATGCCCAGCGGAATCCCGGCAGCCCGGTTGCCCCGGTAGATCGAGTAGAGCGACAGCTGATGGTGCAGGGCCCTGGCGCCAGCGTTGTTGAACCCCATCCGGTTGATGAGGGCCTGCGAGTCCCGCAGCCGGAAGACGCGCGGGCGGTCGTTGCCCGGCTGGCCCTGCGCGGTCACGGTGCCCAGCTCGGCGAAGCCGAAACCCATGGCCCGCCACGTCATGACGCCCAGGCCGTCCTTGTCGAGGCCCGCGGCCAGGCCCACCCGCCCGGGGAAGCTGATGCCCGCGACCGTGATCGGCGAGCCGACGCTGCCGGCGGCCGCCCCCAGCGCCGACACCGCGGCCGGCGAGCGGCCGATCCGGCCCAGGGTGTGCAGCATCGTCTCGTGGATCGACTCCGGATCACCCGAGTGCGCCCGGAACAGCACGGGGCGCAGCAACCGCCGGTAGCCGCCGCCGACGATCCCGGACGGCAACCCCATCAGTCGAGTCCGGCCAGCTCGGCGCGCATGTCGGCCGACCAGGACTGCAGCGAGCGCACCCCGTCGCGACCGCGACGCAGCGACTCGATGCCCTGGACGACCGCGCTCAGCCCCTGCACCGTGGTGATGCACGGCACGTCACACAGGATCGCCGCCGAGCGGATCTGCCAGCCGTCGCGGCGGGGGTCGCCGCCCTGGCTGATGCCGAGCGGCGTGTTGAAGATCAGGTCGATCTGGCCGTCCATGATCGCCTGGACCACGGTCTTGGTGCCGTCCGGGCCGGGGCCTTGGGCCTCCTTGCGGAGCACCGTCACCTCGACGTCGTTGCGGCGCAGCACCTGCGCGGTGCCCTCGGTCGCATAGATCGTGAACCCGAGGTCGGCCATCCGCTTCACCGGGAAGATGGCGTGCCGCTTGTCGCGGTTGGCCACCGACACGAACACCGAGCCGGACGTCGGCACGTTGCCGTACGAGGCGGACTGGCTCTTGGAGAACGCCGTCCCGAACGTCTTGTCCAGGCCCATGACCTCGCCGGTGGACTTCATCTCCGGGCCGAGCAGGGTGTCGACCCAGGCGCCGTCGGCGGTGCGGAACCGGTTGAACGGCATCACCGCCT
>CAZBMH010000145.1:0-5567 GCA_964492685.1 uncultured Micropruina sp. | reverse complement strand
AAACTCAACGTGTAGGTTGCCGATCCGGCGAATCCGGCCGGGTCAGCAACCAGACCGGCCCGATCCGCTAGCCGCGACCAGGTTCGTTCCCCTCGTCCGGCGGCTCAGGCCAGGTCGAGGAAGCGGTCGAACACCCGGGCGCCGAACTCGAGCGAGGCCGTGGGTACCCGCTCGTCGATGCCGTGGAACAGCGCGGTGAAGTCGAGGTCGGGCGGCAGCTGCAGCGGCGTGAACCCGAAGCAGCGGATGCCGAGCCCGGCCCACGCCTTGGCGTCGGTGCCGCCCGACATCAGGAACGGCACCGCCTTGGCCTGAGGGTCCTCGGCGGCCAGGCAGGTCTGCATCGCCTCGACCAGGGCGCCGGCGAACTCGGTCTCCACCGCGGGCTGGTGGGCGACCACCTCGTAGCGGACCTTCTCCCCCAGCAGGGTCTTGATGGTGTCGAAGAACTCCTCCTCGCCGCCGGGGACGAAGCGCCCGTCCAGCCCGGCGACGGCATGACCGGGGATCACGTTGTGCTTGTAGCCGGCCTTGAGCATCGTCGGGTTGGCCGTGTTGCCCATGGTGGCCCCGACCATCCGGGCGATGGACCCCAGCCGCGCCAGCGTCTCCTCGGCGGTGTCGGCGTTGATCTCGACGCCGAGCGCCTCCTCGATCGCGTCCAGGAAGCCCCGCTGCGCGGCGTGGATCCGCGGCGGCCACGGGTGGGCGCCGATCCGGGCGACCGCCCCGGCCAGCGTGGTGACCGGGTTGTCGGCGTTGCGCATCGAGCCGTGACCGGCGGTGCCGTCCGCGATCAGGTTCAGCCAGGCCAGCCCCTTCTCGGCGGTCTGGATCAGGTACAGCCGCAGGTCGTCGGCCACCGTGAGCGAGAACCCGCCGACCTCGCCGATGGCCTCGGTGCAGTCAGCGACGGTGTCGGGATGGTTCTGGACGAGCCAGTGCGCCCCCAGGCCGCCGGCGGCCTCCTCGTCGGCGGGGAACACCAGCCGCAGCGGGCGCCGCGGCGGGCGGTTCGTCCGCACCCGGTCCCGCACGACGCTCAGCAGCATGGCGTCGAAGTCCTTCATGTCGACCGCGCCGCGCCCCCACACGCAGCCGTCGACCACCTCGCCGGCGAACGGGTCGACCGTCCAGTCGGACGCCTCGGCGGGCACGACGTCGGTGTGGCCGTGGATCAACAGCGGTGGCAGCGAGCGGTCGCAGCCCTCGGGCTCCCAGTGCGCGACGACCGTGGTGCGCCGCGGGGCGGCCTCGTACAGCTGCGCCTCGATGCCCACCTCGTCCAACTGTTGGGCGATGAACTCGGCGGCGTCACGCTCGCCGCGGGAGCCCTCCGGGCCGAAATTGCTGGTGTCGATCCGGATCAGGTCGCTGCACAACTGGACGACCTCGGCATCGGGTGCGGGGGTTCGCGTCATGGCCCCATCCTCCCCGACGGGCCCGCCCGGGCCAAGTGGGAAACGCCCTTGAGGAGTTGCTATAGTGACGGGGCTGCCCGGGCAAGGGCAGCGTGAGTCCGGGTGGCGGAATAGGTAGACGCGCTAGCTTGAGGTGCTAGTGCCCGTAAAGGGCGTGGAGGTTCAAGTCCTCTCTCGGACACTCACGAAGATGGCTCTGACTAGGTTCACTGGTCAGAGCCATCATCGTTCCCAGGGCGTACACCACCAGCCTCAAACCCCATATCGGCCGAGTGGCACACTGGCAGCGTGCGCTGTCAGAGGAGAAGTTACCGACTGGCCCTAGGCTCAATGGCGGTTGTCGGACTGGCGCTCAGCTCGGGTTGCGCCCTCGTGGCGGATGAGTACGAGCGCCATGTGTCTCCGGACGGGGAGCGAACCCTGATCATCCGCCAATACGCCGACTGGATCGACCCGATGTACCCGCTCCAACTCCAGCACGGCTGGTCCACCATCGACCTGGGATGCGTGAACGGTGACTACCTCGGAATCGACTCCGTCACCTGGGTGGACAACGCCACCCTGCAGATCAACATCAGCCGGAGCGACGCGGACTTCCCCGTCGTGATCCGCTTCGACGAGGAACCGATCACGACCGGCGACCCCGAGGACCTGCTCCACACCTGCTGAGACCGGTCGGCGAACGGCTCCGTCGGGCGGGTCTGAGGTTGGGGGCCGATGGAAGTGCATCCTTGATGCGGACGGCTAGCCTGCGGTGGTGCCCTTCACCCCGAGCCATGTTGCGGCGGTCCTGCCGTTGCGCGGACGCGACGGCCTCGGCCTCCCGCTGGCCGCGTTGGCTGCGGGGAGCATGAGCCCCGACCTACCGTACTTCCAGCCGTTCGTGAACTGGCGGCTCGTCGCGGCTTCCACGCATTCCGCGATCGGCATCCTGACCTGGGACCTCCTCTTCGGACTGGCACTGTGGATCGTCTGGCGTGCCGGGGCGACAGCACTCCATGGGCTGGCCCCCCATCCGATCAGGCGTCGGTGGCAACCCGCGGCGTGGCCGGCAACGGCCGGCGCCTGGCTCCTCGTGGTGGCGGCCGTGCCGCTGGGAGCGGTGACCCACGTGCTCTGGGACGCGTTCACCCACGTCGGCGGCTTCGGAGCCACTCAGATCCCGGCAATCGGCGCGACCTACGCGATGCCCTGGGGGCCCTTCCCGGGTTACCGGCTCTTGCAGTACGCGAGCGGCGCGACGGGCCTGGCCATCGTCATCTGGGTGGGGCTACGTCAACCGACTCGCGACCCGGGGCCACGGCCGCAACCGAGACTCGCCCGAGTCGCCGCCTGGCTCGTCCCGCTGTCGGCGGTCGCGGCCGCTGCGATCGGTATGGCGCTGCATCCCGGCACGGACATGCGTGCCCTGGGGTTCATCGCGGTGACCGCCGCGATCGGCGCAGCGACCACTGTCGTGGCGTTGCTTTCGTTTGTTCTTGGCATCGTCATCGGCGGCCCGTCAAGGCCTCGTCCGACCCGATAGGTCTCGGCAGCGGGTGCCGCTGGCGAAGGAAGCCCTGATCGCGCGCCACCGGTAGCATGACGGTACTACCATGGTGGCATGAATCAGGTGAAACTGAGCGTGAGCCTCTCCCCCGCCGAGGTGGAGGCGCTCGACACGTACGCCCGTGCCGCGGGTCTGAAGTCGCGCTCGGCGGCGATCCAGCAGGCCATCAGGCTGCTGGGGGATGCCGAACTGGAGGACGCCTACGCTGCCGCCTGGCAGGAATGGGAGGACTCCGGCGACGCCGACGCCTGGGCGTCCACCGACGCCGACGGGCTGGCGTGATGCTGCGCGGGGAGATCCGGCTCACTGACCTGGAACCGGCCCGAGCCGGGGGGACGGCCAAGCGCCGGCCGGCGATCATCGTGAGCAACGACCGCGCCAACACGACCGCCACCAGGCTGGGGCGCGGCGTGGTGACCGTTGTCCCGATCACCAGCAACACCGCGCGCGTGTTCCCCTTCCAGGTGCTGCTGCCGGCCGAGGAGACCGGGATCCGGGTCGACTCCAAGGCCCAGGCCGAGCAGGTCCGCTCCGTCTCAGTCGAACGGATCGGCCCGGTGATCGGGCGCCTCCCGACCCACCTCGCCAGCCTCCTTGACGAGGCACTGCGCCTTCATCTCCAGCTCTGACCCAGGCAGCCCCAGCGGGGCAGAGGTGATGAGCGGCTCGAGCGTGGGCGGAACCCGCTGCGCTGGGGTTCCCCCGGCTGGAGCCGCCTTAGAAGTGAACGCTGGGGAACCGCCTAGCCTTGGCGGCCGCCTTCACGATGAGCTCCGCGAACAGCACCTTCTCAGCGAGGAGCATGTCCACTTGGCACTGCTCGGCGAGATGGATTTCGCTCCGATCCGCCTCCAGCGCCCAGTACAGGTAGCCGCGATTGATCCGGAGGCGGCGGGTGGCGGCGCTCGCCCGACCAATGTCCCGCGCTAGCGGCCACGGCAGGTCGACCGAGGCGTCACCCGGCCACCGCCCTGGCGACGGCACCCCCTCAGGGAGCCAGTTCTCAACCCCGAGACGTGCCAGCTGAACGCCCGCGTCGGACCGCAGGTCGAGCACCACCCAGAGACCCGGCGACCCCAGCAACGGCCAGCGATCGTCGTGGTCGCGCAGGAGGTCGCCGAGCATGGGCAGAGAGCCCAACCCAGCCACGAGCTGCTTGCGAACAACGCGTCGGGACAGAGGCGTGACGTCGTCGGCGATGAGCCGCTGCACGATGTCGGCGGTCCGTCCTGGGTCGGAGTTGGTCACAGGGCCACCGAGTCCGCGAGAGCGCTCTGCAAGGCGTCGCCGCGCAGGACGCCGTCGATTACGGGCCGATGCGCCTCGATGGCGGCACGCGGCGACGCGCTCTCGGCCGTCACGATGCGCATGTCTTGAGGGTAACCCCCCGACTCTTCGGGGGCACTCCACCCCGCCCCTTCTGCCGCGGTGGCCGGAGAGCTAGCGTGGAGAGATCCCCATCGAGGGAGATTGTGGACGCAGGGAGGCTCCCGTGACTGCACAGAAGGAACACACCCCCACCACCACCCAGGGCCCCACCGAGCGCGAAGCGCGGAAGGTCGCGGAAGCGGCCCGACAGACCGAGTGGACGCACCCCAGCTTCGGCAAGGAGCTGTTCCTCGGACGACTCCGCCTCGACCTGGTCGATCCGTGGCCGACCCCCTCGCCGGAGGCCCGGGCCAAGGGCGAGGCGTTCCTCGCCCGCGCCGCCGAGCTCACCGAGCGCATCGACGGGCGGCGCATCGAGCGCGAGGCCCGGATCCCGGACGAGCTGTTCGCCGAGCTGGCCGACCTGGGCGCCTTCGGCATGAAGATCCCCGAGTCCTACGGCGGGCTGGGGCTGGCGCACCTCTACTACAACAAGGCCCTCACGCTGATCGCCTCGGGCAACCCGTCGCTGGGCGCCCTGCTGAGCGCGCACCAGTCGATCGGCGTCCCCGAGCCCGTGAAGCAGTTCGGCAGCGAGGAGCAGAAGCGCCGCTTCCTGCCCCGGGTCGCGGCCGGCGAGGTGTCGGCGTTTCTGCTCACCGAGCCGGACGTCGGCTCCGATCCCGCCCGGCTGGGCACCACGGCCGCGCCCGAGGGCGACGAGTTCGTCCTCGACGGCATCAAGCTGTGGGCCACCAACGGCACGGTCGCCGGCCTGTTCGTGGTGATGGCGCGGGTGCCCGCGAGCGAGGGCAACCGCGGCGGCATCACGGCGTTCGTGGTGGAGGCCGACTCCCCCGGCATCACCGTCGAGGCCCGCAACGCCTTCCTCGGGCTGCGCGGCATCGAGAACGCGGTCGTCCGCTTCGACGGCGTCCGGGTGCCGGCCGAGAACGTCCTGACCGGCGTCGGGCGGGGCCTGAAGATCGCCCTGTCCACCCTGAACACCGGACGCCTGTCGCTGCCGGCGATGTGCGTCGGAGGGGCCAAGTGGTGCCTGAACGTGGCGCGGGGCTGGTCGTCCGAGCGGGTCCAGTGGGGGCGGCCGATCGGCGCCCACGAGGCGATCGCGACCAAGATCGCCTTCATCGCCGGCACCACCTACGCCATGGAGTCGATGCTCGACCTGTGCTGCATGCTCGCCGACGACGAGACCAACGACATCCGCA
>CAZBMH010000144.1:0-5574 GCA_964492685.1 uncultured Micropruina sp. | reverse complement strand
CACCAACGGCGGCCGCGACGACGCCCTCCAGGAGCAGGTGCTCGCCCGCGGCGAGCAGCTGGCCTGGGTGCCCGACCACATGCGTCACCGCTACTCCAACTGGGTCAACGGCCTCAACGGTGACTGGCTGATCAGCCGGCAGCGCTACTTCGGGATTCCGTTCCCGGTCTGGTACCCGCTCGACGCCGACGGCGCCCCCGACCACGAACACCCCATCGTGGCCGCCGAGAACACCCTGCCGATCGACCCGGCCGACAGCTGCCCGCCCGGCTACACCGAAGAGCAGCGGGGGGTGCCTGGCGGCTTCGTGGGCGACCCCGACGTGATGGATACCTGGGCCACCTCGTCGCTGACGCCCCAGATCGCGTGCGGTTGGGAGAGCGACGAGGAGTTGTGGCGGCTCACCTACCCGATGGACCTGGCGCCGCAGGCCCACGACATCATCCGGACCTGGCTGTTCAGCCGGGTGGTGCGCTCCCACTTCGAGGAGAACGAGCTCCCCTGGGCGCGCGCCACGATCTCGGGCTTCGTGACCGACCCGGACCGCAAGAAGATGTCGAAGTCGAAGGGCAACGTCATCGTCCCCACCGAGATCCTGGACAGGTTCGGGGCCGACGCCGTCCGCTGGCGCTCCGCGATGGCGCGCCCCGGCATGGACTCGCCGTTCGATGAGACCCAGATGAAGGTGGGGCGCCGCCTCGCGATGAAGGTGCTCAACGCATCGCGGTTCGCGCTCGGCTTCGACGCCGCCCCGGGGACCGGCGTGTCCTCGATCACCGCGCCGGTGGACCTCGCCCTGCTCGCAGGGCTCTCCGAGCTCGTCAAGGTGGCCACCACCGCGTTCGAGGCCTTCGACTACACCAGCGCGCTGGAGGCGACCGAGCGCTTCTTCTGGCAGTTCTGCGACGACTACCTGGAGCTGGTCAAGGAGCGGGCCTACGGGGCGCAGGGCGCCGAGGCGGCCGCGTCCGCCAACGCCACCCTCCGGCTGGCCCTGGACGTGCTGCTGCGGCTGTTCGCGCCGTTCATGCCGTTCGTGACCGAGGAGGTGTGGTCCTGGAGCAACGAGGGCTCGGTGCACCGCGCCGCGTGGCCCGAGACCGACGAGCTGCCAACCGGCGGCGATCCGGCCCTGCTGGGCGCCGTCGCGGCGGCGCTCGTGGGGATCCGCGGCGCCAAGTCCGCGGCCAAGGTGTCGATGAAGGCCGAGGCGAGCGCGTGCGACTTCCGCGGCGACGAGGAGACCCTGGGACGCCTGCGGCTCATCGAGGATGATCTGCGGGCCGTGGGGCGACTTGTTGATAGCGTCACCTGGACCCCAGCGGAGGGTCCGCTCGAGGTCACCGTCCGGCTTGCCGCCGACTAGCCTCGGGCCCGTCACCCCCGAAAGGAAACCCCATGATGCGTCACCATGCCACCACGCTCGCTCTCGTCGCCCTGCTCGCGGCCGCCGGCTGCTCGTCCGAGGCCCCGCGGAACTCCGCCGGGGCGGTGACGGCCTCCGCGTCCACCAACGCCTTCGCCATCAAAGTCGGCGACTGCACCGGCAAGCTGGCCACCGGCGCGATCGAGGGCGCCGACCTGCTGCCGTGCGATCAGAAGCACTACTACGAGGTCTACGCCGCCAGCCAGATGACCGACGCCGACTTCCCGGGTAACGAGGTCACCGGCGAGCAGGCCGAGAAGGTGTGCAAGGACGAGTTCGTCGCGTTCATCGGCCTGACGCCCAGCAAGTCGAAGTACGAGCAGTTTTACCTGAGCCCCACCGCCGAGTCCTGGACGCTCGGAGACCGGGAGATCCTCTGCCTGGTCGGCAGCGACAACGGCGGCATCTCCGGCAGCCTGCGGGGCGTCAAGAAGTAGGGGCATCGACTCCACCTGAACGCACGAAGGGCCGCCGGTCTCCCGGCGGCCCTTCGTGCGTGGTTTCCCTACAGCAGATCCTTCAGGATCGGATCGGCCATGTCGAGGACGATCTGCCGTGCCTCGGCCGGACCAGCCGATGCCCGCGCGGCGGCGGCCATCTGCTGGCACTGGGCCAGGTCGTGCAGGGCCAGCGCGGTGCGAACCGCCGGGACCTTGGACGGGGCCATCGACAGGCTGGCGACACCCAGCCCGGCGAGCACCAGGGCCATCACCGGATCGCCGCCGGACTCACCGCACACGCCGACCGGATGCCCGGTCTTGGCGCCGCCGTCGCAGGCGTAGTAGATGATGTCCAGCAGCGCGGGCTGCCACGGGTCGAGCAGCGTCGCGAGCTCGCCCTGCATCCGGTCCGCGGCCATCGTGTACTGCCCCAGGTCGTTGGTGCCCAGGCTGGCGAAGTCGACCTCCGACAGCACGTCGAACGACCGCAGCGCGGCCGCCGGCACCTCGATCATGACGCCCACCTTCGGGAGCCCGACGGCGCGCACCTTCTCGGCGAACCAGCGGGCCTCCTGGCGGGTGGCGATCATCGGAGCCATCACCCGGACGTCGGCGCCGGTGGCGCGGTACGCCGCGGCCAGCGCCTCCAGCTGGGTGTCCAGCAGGTCGGTGCGGATGGCGCCCAGGCGGATGCCACGACGACCCAGCGCGGGGTTCTCCTCATGACCCAGATCCGCGAACGCCAGGGGCTTGTCGGCCCCCGCGTCCAGGGTGCGGATCACGACCCGGCGATCACCGAAGGCCTCGAAGACCTCGATGTAGGTCTTGGTCTGCTCCTCCAGCGTCGGCGCGGTGTCCCGGTCGAGGAAGAGGAATTCGGAGCGGAACAGCCCGACCCCCTCCACGTCCTTGGCGGCCGCCTTGCGAGCGTCGGCGGCGGTGCCGATGTTGGCCAGCAGGGCGATCGGGTGCCCGTCCTTGGTCATGCCCTTGCCGGAACCGGAGGCGAGCGCCTTCTCGCGCCGCGCCTTCCGCTCGGCCAGCTGCACGGCCTCGGCCGCCGTCGGGTTGATGATGATCTCCCCGACGCCACCATCGAGCGCCACCTCCGTGCCAGCCGGGATGTCCAGGATCCCGGTCGCCTGAACGATGGCCGGAATTCCCAGTTGCGCGGCGAGGATCGCCGTGTGGCTGGTCGGGCCCCCCTGGGCGGTAATGATGCCCAGGCAGGTCTCCGCCTTCAGCGTCGCGGTCTCCGCGGGCGCCAGGTCCAGGGCCGCGAGGATGCTCGGAACCTCCAGGGTCGGCACGCCCGGCTCGGCCTGGCCGAGCAGCCGCGCGACCGTCCGGTCACGGACGTCACGCAGGTCGGTGACGCGCTCGGCCATGTAGCCGCCGAGCGACTCGAACATGGCGCAGTACTCCTCGACCGCGGCGGCGACCGCGTTGGTGAGGCCCTTGCCCTTCTGGAGCTGCCCCTCGATGCCCATCATCAGCCCGGGATCGGCGGCCATCATGGCCCCCGCCTCCAGGATGGGCTTGGCGTGGGCGTCGGCCGTGACGGCGCGCGCCGTCAGGCCCGCGGCGACCGCGGCCAGGGTGTCCCTGACGGTCGTCGCGGCGGCGGCGGCGTCGGTGGTCGGCGCCTCGTCGGCGGGCGGGCTCGGCGGCGCGCTCACCACCACCAGCGGCCCCACGGCGACACCGGCGCTGACGCCGATGCCGCTGAGGACGGCGTGTTCCGACACGACTACTCCGCGTCCAGGTCGCGGGCGAGCAGGGCCACCAGCGAATCCAGCGCGGCCTCGGCGCCGTCGCCGTCGGCCGTCAGGGTGACGACCTCACCGTTCTTGGCACCCAGCGCCATGACGCCGAGGATGCTGCGAGCGTCGACGGGGTTGCCCCCCTCCTTCGCAATGGTCACCGCCACACCGGTCGCGGTCGCTGCTTGAACGAACAACGAGGCCGGGCGGGCGTGCAGGCCCACAGCGGATCCAATGGCTACTTGACGGCTGGCCATGTAACGAACTCCTTTGTCAGGGGGTAGTTGCGAACGGAACCGCAGCATCGTCGGTCCGGTTCCGTGACTCGCGACTCTACCCATCAGCCGCGATCGGTACCAGACTCTCACTCTGTGAGCCATCGCGAGGCGTCGCCCTCAAAGATCGGCCGCATCGGCATGTATCAGGGAAACCGGGCGGGCCTCCTGTAGAGCATCGGGGCTAAGCACTATTGCTGATGCACGGACCTCTACCGGGGTGAAGGAGGGCTTGACCATGGCGTTTGCCTACTCACACGCGGCCATCGGCATCGCATCAGGCCACAACGAGGCGGACATCGTGCTCGACATGGTGTCCGAGATCATGTGGCGTCTCAACCACGACACCGCCTGCGACGACGTGGCCATCACGCGGCTGGGGGCGGCCATCGGGGCGGACGCGGCCGTGAGCCTGGACGGAAGCCACCCGGGCACCCCCACCGTCTGCGCGGTGTGGCCGAACCCGGACGCGGCCAGCGACCTGATCGGGGTGCTGCAGGATCCGGAGTCCGGGGAGTTCCCGCCGCACTTCACGCAGCTGCATCACCCCCGATTGGGCCAGGTGGTGGTCGTCAGCATCACCCCCGAGAGGGTCGGCGCCCCGCACTCGTTCGCGCGGGTGCTGGCGTTCGCGCGGCAGGGCCGGGGCTTCGGCGAGGGCGACCTGAGCCTCCTCCACCGGGCGTGCGTGCCGCTGGCCGGCCTGTGGCCGTTCGCGGCCCGGTGCCATCAGTTGCGGCAGGCCGATCACGCCAGGCATCGGCTGGCCGAGCTGCATCAGATGACCAGCCGCGAGATCCAGGTGCTGGCGCTGCTCGCGGAGGGACTGCTGGCCACGTCCATCGCGTCCCGGCTGGACCTGTCACCCCGCACGGTGCACAAGCACCTGGGCAACATCTATCGGAAGCTGGGCGTCCACGACCGACTGGTGGCCGTCAAACTGGCGCGCCACTACGGGTTGATCCCGCCGACCGTGGACGGTAACGCGGCGCCCTGAGGACGTCAGGCGCTCTTGTCGCGCCGATCCGCCCGACCCAACTGGGAGCGCGCGACGAGGGTCGGGGAGACACCGTCGCGAACCACGGCACCGGTGACAACCACCTGCGCGACCTGCTCGTCGCTGGGCACGTGGTACATCACGTTGAGCAGGATCTCCTCGAGGATGGAACGCAGGCCGCGGGCGCCGATCCCCCGGTGCAACGCCATTTCGGCGACGGCCTGGATCGCGTCCGGCGTGAACTGCAGGTCCACCCCGTCCAGTTCGAACAGCTTGCGGAACTGCTTGATGAGCGCGTTGCGCGGCTCCACCAGGATGCGCACCAGCGACTCGGTGTCGAGGGAGGCGACCGTCGAGACCATGGGCAGCCGTCCGATGAACTCGGGGATCAGGCCGAAGCGATGCAGGTCCTCGGGGCGCACCTCCTCGAACGGGTTGAGCGAGGTGGGACGGCGGACCGCGGCGTCGTTGTTGAAGCCGAGCGGGCGCTTGCCGACGCGGGCGTTGATGATCTCCTCGAGGCCGGCGAAGGCGCCGCCCACGATGAAGAGGATGTTGGTGGTGTCGATCTGAATGAAGTCCTGATGCGGGTGCTTGCGCCCGCCCTGCGGCGGCACCGAGGCGGTCGTGCCCTCCAGGATCTTCAGCAGCGCCTGCTGGACGCCCTCGCCGG
>CAZBMH010000143.1:0-5687 GCA_964492685.1 uncultured Micropruina sp. | reverse complement strand
ACATCAAGGGCAACGGCCAGTCGATGCTGTTCCACACCCCCGACAGCCCCTGGTACGCCCGCACCAAGCCCGAGGTCTGGTTCGACACCGAGGAGAACGCGGCCGCCGCCGGCTTCCTGCGCTGGGACCACCGCCGCAAGGTCGAGGGCGAGGCGACCCCGTCCTACATCGCCGGGCCCTACGCGGGCTCCGCCCGTCCCGCCGACGATGGGGCCGGCCCGGACGGCTGGACGATCAAGGGCAACGAGGGCTCCATGCTCTATCACACGCCCGACAGCCCCTGGTACGGCCGCACCAAGGCCGAGTTCTGGTTCGACAGCGAGGACAACGCCGAGTCCGCCGGGTTCGCCCGCTGGGATCGCCGCTCGGGCGGGGACGCGCGCCGCGTGGTGGAGCCCGAGGAGCCGTCCTACGTGGCGGGTCCCTACGCGGGGTCGGCCGTCCCGAACGAGGACGGCAGTGGCCCCGACGGCTGGACCATCAAGGGCAACCAGGACTCGATGCTGTTCCACACCATCGACAGCCCGTGGTACCGCCGGACGAAGGCCGAGGTCTGGTTCGACACCGAGGAGAGCGCGCTGGCCGCCGGCTTCGCCCGCTGGGACCGCAACCGCTGACCGACGGCGGGCTTCACCGCAGCACACACCTCCGGGGGTCGTGGACAGTTCGTCCGCGGCCTTCGGCCCCTTCCCGGCCCACCGCTCCCGGCCCCGGCCTCAGGGGAGGGCGCCCGACCCCTGGCGGGACGTGTGGACGGGGACGTGGGGACGTGGAGGAGAGGCGGTGCGGGAGCGTCAGCGGGGCAGGGGCAGGGGTGATCAGCCGAGGATGCGGAACTCCACCACGCCCTTGATCAGATCGGCGGCCACCAGGGACGCCGTGGCCTCGGCGCCGAGCTGCAGCCGTCGGCCGCGCACCCGGGCCTCCACCGCCGGCGCGGAGAGCTGCAGCCTGCCCTCGTCACGGGAGGGTTCCACGTCGATCAGGACGCCGCGGAAGTCCTGGCCGATCCGGGGCGCCAGCACCATCGCCTCCACCAGGTCGACGATGCCGCGCTCGTACTTGCGGGCGCGGCGGCCCGACTCCTCCATCGCGGTGGGCAGCTCGTCCAGCGCAGCGGCGGCCCAGTCGGGCACCGGCTCGCCGGCGCACAGCGCCACGCAGATCTCGCCGGCGTAGCGGTCCACCAGCCGCCGCAGTGGCGCCGTGACATGGGCGTAGGGCGCGGCGACCGCGGCGTGGACAGCCCCCTCGGGAGCCCCGTCGGTAAACGCGTCGTAGCCGGCGCCGCGGAACAGGGCGGTGCAGGCGTTCAGCATGGCGGCGTGGGTGGCGATCGCCGGGTCGAGCGCCCGGACGAACTCCGGATAGGGCTGCTTGTGCGGCCAGCTGATCCCCAGGGCCTGCGCCGTCCGGCGCAGCCGGGCGATCGCGGCGTCCTCGGCCGGCGGCAGCGTCCGCAGGATGCCGATGCCGCCCGCGATCATCATCCGGGCGGCCGCCATCCCCGTCAGCAGCGAGATCTGGGCGTTCCAGCCCTCGGCCGGCAGCGGCGTCCGGTACTGCAGCGTCCAGGTGGCGCCCTCGACGCGAATCTCCTGCTCGGGCACCCCGAGGCTGACACCGCCCCGGTCCCGCTCCTGCTGCTCGCGCAGCAGGCCGATCTCGCGCAGCAGCAGCAGGCCCTCCTCGGCCCCGCCCTCATCGATCAGCCGCTGCACCTGGTCGTAGGTGTACTGCGTGCGCGACATCACCCGCGCCCGGCCCACCGCGGCGTCGACGAGGGCGCCGGCGGCGTCCAGCCGAAGCTCCCACACCAGCGCGGGGCGCAGCTGGCCGGGCAGCAGGCTGGCGGCCCCCTCGCTCAGGGCCGGCGGGTGCAGCGGCGTCCGTTGATTGGGGGCGTACAGCGTCTCCCCTCGGAAGTGCGCCTCCTGATCGATGGGGTCGCCCGCGCGGACGAACGCCGCCACGTCGGCGATCGCGTAGCGGATCAGGTAGCCGTCCCCGTCGCGCGCCAGGTGCATCGCCTGATCGAGGTCCACCGAGCCCTCCGGGTCGATGGTGAGGAACGGCACGGCGGTCAGGTCACGCTCCGGCAGCCGCGGCTGGGCGGCGGCCTGGGCGGCCGCGGCCAGCACCTCGTCTGGGAAGTCGTCGGGAACGCCGAGCCCGTCACGCAGCTGGCGTAGCCCCTCGCGCAGCGGCGCGGGAACATCGTCGAGGAAGGCGAGGTGACGGGTTGGCATGGCGTCCTCCACGGGTCAGGGTGGGTTCACCCTAGCCGCGGCCACCGACAGGATCGATTCGGCGGCGCGGCACGCCGGCCCGCGAGCCTGTCAGGCGACGCGAACGCCCGTCATCGACGGGTCCCGTGCCGGAGCGAGGGCTCACAGCCCCGATTCGGCCACCCGGACGAGGATCCGATCGCACTCCTCGCAGCGCAGCACCTCGTCGGGCCCGGCGGCGCGATAGCGATCCAGGTCGTTGGGGGTGATGTCGAGGCGGCAGCCCGAGCAGCGCCGTTGGACGAGGGCCGCGGCACCGAGCCCGCCCGCGCGGGGGCGGATCCGGTCGTACAGCGCCACCAGCTCGGTCGGGAGCTCCCCGGCCACCCCGGCCCGCTGGGCGGTGAGCTGCGCCAGCTCGGCGTCGATCTCCGCGAACTGCTCGTCCCGGCTGGCCAGCAGCCGGCGCAACTGGGTGTCCCCCTCGGCGCGGCGCGCGGCCAGCGCGTCCCGGGTGGCGGTCGCCGCCTCCAGCCGCTCCATGGCGTCCAGCTCGACGTCCTCAAGGTCGTTGATCCGGGTGGCCAGGTGCTGGATCTCCGCGAGCAGCGCGTTGAGCTGCTTGGGGTCGGACACCGACCCGTCGTCCACCCGCTTCTGGTCGCGCACCTTGCGCTCCCGCACGGGAACCAGGTCGCTCTCGGCCTTGGCCACCTCGAGTTCCAGGTCGCTCACCTGGGTGCGGTTCGCCACGATCTCCTCGCCCATCCGGGCCCTGACCTTCTGGGCGGCGGCGATCTCGGCCAGCTCGGGGAGCGCGCGGCGGCGATGCTCCAACTGGGAGATGGCGGTGTCGAGCCGCTGCAGATCGAGCAGTCGCTTCTGGGCAGCCGGGGCAGCCAGCATCGGGACCTCCTGGAGTTGTGGCTTCTCACCCTAGACCACCCCCGGCCGGTCCCGGCGGCGGGCCGTTGCCACCAGCCGCCGGACGCAGGTGGGCGCGGACGACGGACGGGTTCGCCCGCAGGGGCGCCTCCCCTGCGCCGAGGGGCGAAGATGGGGCCATGACCGAGCTGTATCTCGTCCGCCACGGGCAGACCGAGTGGAGCCGCTCCGGGCGGCACACGTCGGTGACCGACCTCGACCTCACCGATGTCGGCCTCGCCCAGGCCCGGTCCCTGCGCGACCACCTGGACCCGGACGCGTTCCAGCTCGTCCTGGTCAGCCCGCGGCTGCGGGCCCGCCGCACCGCCGCCCTGGCGGGCTTCGATCGGGCGGAGGTCGTCGAGGACCTCGCCGAATGGGCGTACGGCGACTACGAGGGCCTCACCTCCGTCCAGATCCACGAGTCCCGACCCGACTGGCGCCTGTGGGTCGACGGCTGCCCCGGCGGGGAGTCGCCCGATCAGGTGCGCACCCGGCTCACGCGGGTGGTCGACCGAGTGCGGGGCTCGGGCGCAGAGCGGGCGATCTGCTTCGCGCATGGGCACGCGCTGGCCGCGCTGGCCCTGTGTTGGCTCGATTTCCCCCTCGCCTTCGGGCAGAGTCTTCCCGTCGAGGTTGCGCGGGTCTCCATCATGGGGACGGAGAAGGCGTCGCCGGCGATCATCCGGTGGAACAGCTGAGGGAGGACCTCATGGCAACCGAGCAACCGAAGCTCCCGAATCGGCAGACCCCGTTCTCGGACGCCTTCCGGGCCTTCATCCCCGAGGGCTGGGCCCCCTACCCCGACGAGCTGCCCACGCCCCTGCCCGCCACCGCCCACACCCCCGCCCGCCGGGACGCGCTGTCCGCCGCCTTCCCGGGCGAGCGGCTGGTGATCCCCGCCGGTGACTTCAAGGTCCGCAGCAACGACACCGACTACCGGTTCCGACCACACTCGGCCTTCGCGCACCTGAGCGGCCTGGGCAGCGACCGCGAGCCGGACGCGGTCCTCGTCCTGGAGCCGACGGACCGGGGTCACGAGGCCACCCTCTACTTCAAGCCCCGCGCCCCCCGGACCGATCCGGAGTTCTACGCCGACGCCCGCTACGGCGAGATGTGGGTCGGGCAGCGGGACTCGCTGGCCGAGATGGCAGCGCTGACGCGGCTCTGGTGCGCCCCCATCGACACCCTGGACGACGCGCTGGCCAAGAACGTCGGGGCGACCCGCCTCCGGGTCCTCCGGGACGCCGACGCGGCGCTGACGACCCGGCTGGACGAGCTGCGGCGAGGGGCGGGCGCCGCGCAGGAGGCGCTGCTCACCCAGGACGACGAGCTCGAGATCGCGCTCTCCGAACTGCGCCTCGTCAAGGACGCGTTCGAGGTCGACCAGCTGCGGCTGGCCTGCGACCGGACCGCCGACGGCTTCGAGGCCGTCGTCGCCGACCTGCCCGAGGCGGTGCGGCGTGGCCGCGGCGAGCGCTGGGTGGAGGGCATCTTCGGGCTGCATGCCCGGCACGCGGGCAACGCCGTCGGCTACGACACGATCGCGGCCGCCGGCGATCACGCCAACACCCTGCACTGGATCCGCAACGACGGCGACCTGCGCGAGGGCGACCTGCTGTTGCTGGACGCCGGCGTCGAGGTCGACTCGCTGTACACCGCGGACATCACCCGCACCCTCCCGGTAGGCGGCCGCTTCTCGCCGGTCCAGCGGCGGGTGTACGAGGCGGTGCTAGCCGCCCAGGAGGCCGGGATGGCCGCCGCCCGCCCCGGGGCCAAGTTCAGCGACGTCCATGCCGCCGCGATCCGCGTGATCGCCGAGCACCTGGACGCGTGGGGGCTGCTGCCGGTGACGGCCGAGGAGTCGCTCGACCGCGAGACAGGGGGCCAACACCGGCGCTGGATGGCACACGGCACCTCGCACCACCTGGGCATCGACGTCCACGACTGCGCCCAGGCGCGCACCGAGCTCTACCGCGACGGCGTCCTGGCCGAGGGCATGGTGATCACGGTCGAACCCGGCCTGTACTTCAAGGCCACCGACCTGCTGATCCCGGAGGAGTACCGGGGCATCGGCGTCCGGATCGAGGACGACATCCTCATCACGGCGGACGGCTGCGAGAACCTCTCGTCCCGGCTCCCCCGCGACCCGGACGAGGTCGAGGCCTGGATGGCGCGGATCCTCGCGAACGCCGAGCTGTCATGACCTCCCCCGGGGTGGATCCCTACCGCGCCGTCCCGGCGCCCAGGCAGCCGGGCGACCCGCGGCCCGAGTTCGCGTGGTCCTGGTGGGTGGACGGGAAGCGACGCGAGGCCGACGACCTGCGTACCGACTTCGCCTGCGCCCGCGTCGGAGAGGGCTACGTGTGGGCTGGTCTGCACCACCCCACCCAATCCACACTGGAGCGCCTTGGGAGCGAACTGACGATCCACGAGTTGGTCATGGGACTGCTGCACGTGTAGGTGACAGGTTGGGTTAGGCGGCCTGGAGGGCCGGGGTGGTCATTCTTCTGTAGGAGCGAAGAATGATTCCAT
>CAZBMH010000142.1:0-5788 GCA_964492685.1 uncultured Micropruina sp. | reverse complement strand
GCCTGGCCCGGCTGACCGGCGAGGTCAACACGCTGCGCAGCCGCACCGAGGCCGCGGCCGCCGAAATCGAGCGGCTGACCGCGGCGGGTGCCGAGGCCGAGAGCCGCGGCCAGGTCGCTCGCCAGCGCTTCACCCAGCTGGAGACGTCGCTGGCGTCGGTCAGCGCGGGGGAGTCGGGGCTGGACGCCGCCTACGAGAGCGCCAGCGAGGAGCTGGGCAGGCTGGACGCCTCCCTCGAGGAGGTCGCCGCCGCCGAGCGCAAGGCGCAGGCCGAGCGGGCCGCGCTCGCGGCGCGCATCGAGGCGCTCCGGCTGGGTCTGGAGCACAAGGACGGGGCCGGCGCGCTGCTGGCGGCCGGCGATCGGGTCGCCGGGCTGCTGGGGTCGGTGGCGGCGCTGGTGAGCGTCCGTCCCGGGTACGAGGCCGCCGTGTCGGCCGCCCTCGGCTCGGCCGCCGACGCCGTCGCCGCCACGGACCTGGACGCGGCGGTCGGGGCCTTCTCGCACCTGAAGGCCGAGGACCTGGGCCGGGCCGGGCTGATTCTCGGGCAGGGTGGCGGCTCGTCGCGCGCCGCCTGGCCCGCGCTGCCGGGCGCCGCGGCCTACGCGGTCGACCTGGTGGAGTGCCCGCCCGAGCTGGTGCCCGCGCTGGAGCGGATGCTGTTCAAGGTGGCGGTCGTCGACGACCTGGACGGCGCCCGCGGCCTGGTCGCATCGGTTGCGGACGTGTCTGCGGTCACCCGGGACGGCGACCTGCTGAGCGCCTGGTACGCCTCCGGCGGCTCGGGGGCCAAGCCGTCGCTGATCGAGGTGCAGGCGGCCATCGACGAGACCGAGGAGCGGCTGGTCGCCACGCAGGCCGCCACCGAGCGGCACCGGTTCACGTTGGCCCAGCTGCGGGCCGAGCGCGAGGCGGCCCGGGAGCGCGCCGACGCGGCGCTGGCCCGGCTGCACGAGTCCGACGCCCAGCACGCCGCGCTCGCCGAGGAGCTGGCCCAGCTGAGCCAGACCGCCCGGGGGGCGCTGGCGGAGGCCGAGCGCGCCGGCCGGGCGATCGAGGCCGCGACGGCTCACCGCGATCAGAACCGGCGCTCGCTGGACGAGCTGGAGCAGCGGCTGGAGTTGGCCTCGGCGCAGACCGAGGTGGCCGAGGCCGACCCCGCCGAGCGCGACCGGCTCGCCGACCTGGCGCGGCTCGCCCGCGGCCAGGAGATGGAGGCCCGGCTGACGCTGCGCACCACCGAGGAGCGGGCCCGCGCGCTCGCCGGTCGCGCCGACTCGCTGCTGCGCGCCGCCCAGCAGGAGCGCGCGGCGCGCGCCCAGGCCGCCGCCCGACGCGACCAGGCGCGCTGGGACGCGGCCAACGCCACCGCGGTTGAGGCCGCCAGCCGCTGGCTGCTGGGCCGGGTCGAGGCCGTCCAGGAGCGGGCCGCGGCGGACCGCCGGGCCGCTGAGACGCGCCGCACCGAGGCCGAAGCGGGCCTGGCCGCCGTCCGACAGCGCGGCCGCTCGCTGGCCCGCGACTTCGAGAACCTGGTCGACCACGCCCACCGCGACGAGCTCGCCCGCGCCGAACAGCGGCTGCGCGTCGAGTCGCTGGCCGAGCGCGCCCAGGCCGAGCTGGGGCTCTCGTCCGAGGTGCTGCTGGGTGAGTACGGGCCCGACCAGAGCGTGCCGGTCCTGACCCGTCCGGACGGCACGCCGCTCACCGATGACGACGAGCCGGTGGCCCCCATCCCGTTCGTCCGGGCAGAGCAGGAGAAGCGGCTGCGCACCGCCGAGCGGAACCTCACCGTCCTGGGCCGGGTGAACCCGTTGGCACTGGAGGAGTTCGACGCCCTCCAGGAGCGGCACGCGTTCCTGGCCGAGCAGTTGGAGGATCTGCGCAAGACCCGGGCCGACCTGGCCGGGATCATCGAGGACGTGGACGCCCGGGTCCAGGAAGTCTTCGCCGCGGCCTACGCCGACGTCGAGAAGGCGTTCGAGCAGTCCTTCGCCCGGCTCTTCCCCGGCGGCGAGGGCCGACTGATCCTCACCGAACCGGGACAGTGGCTGACCACCGGCGTCGACGTCGAGGCCCGGCCGGCGGGCAAGAAGGTGAAGCGGCTCTCGCTGCTGTCCGGCGGCGAACGCTCCCTGGTTGCGGTGGCGTTCCTGGTGGCGCTGTTCAAGGCCCGCCCCAGCCCCTTCTACATCCTGGACGAGGTCGAGGCCGCGCTGGACGACGTGAACCTGGGGCGCCTGCTGGCGATCTATGAGGAGCTGCGGGAAAATTCGCAGCTCCTGGTGATCACCCACCAGAAGCGGACCATGGAGATCGCCGACGCGCTGTACGGGGTGACGATGCGCTCCGACGGCGTGTCCGCGGTGATCAGCCAGCGGCTGCGGGACTGACCCCTCGCGGAGGCGGCGGCCGCGCCCTTTGGGGGGCTGGTAATCTCTGGTAGGTCGAGTGCCAACTCGATTCCACCCACCCACCCACCCCGTGCTTGTCGCATTCGACCAGGCCCGCCGCGCGCAACGTCGCCGTCGCGGGTGATGCTGCCATGCGAGGGGCCGAATCCCTGGAGGGAACCACCCACATGAAGAAGGCATTGTTGAGCGTCATTCTTGGCGCCAGCCTGCTCGCCCCCGCCGTCGCTGCAGTACCGGCGGCCCAAGCTGCGCCGAACCGCACGATCTCCCGGGCGATCACCCCGCAGGTAGGCGTCCCGAGTACCTGCGGCGGGACCGCAGCGGGGAACACGCAATTCCGGGCCGTACACTTCAATGTCCTGGGCTCGCGTTTCACCTCAGCCGCCTCGTGGTCGTCACGGCGCTCGGTTGTCCTCAAGCGCATGACCCACGTGTTGAGCAATTCCTCGGCGGACAAGGCCTCCATCTACGGGCTGACTGAAGCAAATGCGACGGAGGTCAGCAGCCTGCGCTCCGGCCTGGGGACCAACTACGCCGTTGCCGTCCAGTACCACCTTCAGGGCATCATCTACAACAAGAGTCAATGGCAAGTCATGGACACGGGGAAGTATGCCTTCAAGACCAACTACACGGCCGAGCACAGTTTCGTTCACGCGCGGTTGAAGCACATCGCGACGGGTCGGCAGATCAACGTGATCGAGGCGCACCTTGTCCCCAATTACGGTGGGGTTGATCGTTCTGCGGCGCGCAGGGCGCAGCTGGCCCAGATCGAGGACACGGTCAGCGGCTGGGTCAACCCGGTGCTCATCATGGGTGACATGAACTGGACCAGCCCAGGGTTTGAGAGCGCGGTTCGTAGTTCGTTCTGTTCTGTTCGACGGGACGCCGCGACCTACTTCCCGTCGGGAGCGAGCTACTACGGGACCAAGGGATTCTCTGCGTATCCTTCCGGCAATAAGTATGGGGTCGGCTACCCGATCCTGGATTACGCGCTGGTCCGCAACGGGGTCACCATGAATGGTTACCGAGTTCTCCGGGGAACATTCGATAACAAGGCCGCTGGGTCCGATCACCACATGTTGACGCTCCATTTGAAGATCTAACCTCCGCCCGCGCGGGGCTCGATTCTCGTGGGGTGCTACCCCCTCCACCAGATCGAGCTCCCGCGTGGGCCTTCCCTGCCTCACGCGGCCGCCAGGGGCGACCGATGCCGTCCGGGGCCGAGGGCCTTCGGTGGCATACTGGGGTGACCGCGCCACCTAAGGAGTCCTCTATGCCGATCGCCGTGCTCGTCATGGTGGTGCTGCTGGCGCTGGCCCTCGCTGTGGTGGCCCTGGTGGCCATCGGGATGCAGGGCGCCGGTAAGCGGCGGATGCCCGAGCTGGCCAACGCCATGGCCGAGACCGCGCGTCACCTCAACGGCGACGCCGAGCCGCCGCAGCGGCTGGTGGAGTTCTTCGGCGAGATCGACGACATTCGGCGCTCGGCGACCACCGCGAGCTCGTCCACGTCGCCGTCCTGAACCCGGGCCGGCGGCCCCGCCGCCCTGGACCCGCGCGCTGATCGTCCCCGGGGCTCCCCTACGATGAGTCGGTGGATCTCTTCTTCTGGTTGATCGTTGCCGGGGTGTTCGCGGCCGTCGCCGTGGCCGCCGTCGTCATCTCCCGCAGCAATCGCGCCGCCCTCCCGCCCGCCGTCACCCCCGAGCTTCCGGCTCCGGCTGCGGACGAGGGGGCGCCCGCTGCGGAGGCACCCGGCGCGGTCGAGCCACCCCCGGCCCCGGCACCCCCGGCCGCCCGCGCGTCCGATGCCCCCGAGGCTCCGCAGTCGCGGCTGGCACGGTTGCGACGCCGCCTCGCCGGCAGCAACAACGCCTTCGCCCGCGGCCTGCTGAGCATCCTCTCCACCCCGACTCTCGACGCCGATACCTGGGACGACTTCGAGGCGACGCTGATCACCTCCGATCTGGGCGTCGGCCCCACGACCGAGCTGGTGACGGCGCTACGGCGGGAGCTCTCGATCGACGGCGTCAAGGATCCGGCGCGCGCGCGGCAGGTGCTGCGCTCCGAGTTGATCACTCTGGTGGGCCCCGCCCTCGACCGGACGCTGCGCACCACCGGCGCGGACGGGAAGCCGGGCGTGGTGCTGGTCGTCGGCGTGAACGGCACCGGCAAGACCACCACGATCGGCAAGATCGCCCGGGTGCTCGTCGCCGAGGGTACGTCGGTGGTGCTCGGCGCCGCCGACACCTTCCGGGCCGCGGCCGCCGACCAGCTGGAGACCTGGGGCGCCAGGGTGGGTGTGCCGACCGTCCGCGGGGCCGAGGGCGGCGACCCCGCCTCGGTGGCGTTCGCCGCGGTGCAGCGGGGGATCGACGACGGCGCCGACGTGGTCGTCGTGGACACCGCGGGGCGGCTCCACACCAAGACCGGCCTGATGGACGAGCTGGGCAAGATCAAGCGCGTCATCGAGAAGCTGGCCCCGGTCACCGAGGTGCTGCTGCTCATCGATGCCACCACAGGGCAGAACGGGCTGACCCAGGCCCGGGTCTTCGCCGAGGTGGTGGACGTGACCGGCATCGTGTTGTCGAAGCTGGACGGCTCGGCCAAGGGCGGCATCGTCATCCAGGTGCAGCGTGAGCTGGGTGTCCCGGTCAAGCTGATCGGGCTCGGCGAGGGCGCCGACGACCTGATCGCCTTCGACGCCGAGTACTTCGTGGACGCCCTGCTGGCCGACTGAATCCCGCCGGATCGGGCCGCCGGTCGGGCCAGCCGGAGCCCGTTCGACACCCTCGGCGACACCGGCCCGTGCCGGTGGTGGGCGGCGGACAGTAAGCTTCTGCCCGAACCGATCCACGGCCGATGAGGGATTCCTTTGTTCGACACACTGCAAGATCGCCTGTCCGAGGTCTTCCGCACGCTGCGGGGCAAGTCCCGGCTGACCGAGGCCGACATCGACGCCACGGCGCGCGAGATCCGCTTGGCGCTGCTCGAGGCGGACGTGAATCTCGCCGTCGTCAAGGACTTCATCGCCGCCGTCAAGGCCAAGGCGCTGGGCCTGGAGGTGCACAAGGCCCTCAACCCGGCCCAGCAGATCATCAAGATCGTCAACGAGGAACTGGTCACGATCCTGGGCGGCGAGGCGCGGCCGCTGCGCTACGCCAAGCGTCCGCCCACGGTGATCATGCTCGCCGGCCTCCAGGGGTCCGGTAAGACGACGCTGGCGGGCAAGCTCGGACTGTGGCTGAAGAACCAGGGCCACTCGCCGCTGCTGGTCGCCGCCGACCTGCAGCGCCCCAACGCCGTGACCCAGCTCCAGGTGGTCGGCGAGCGCGCCGGCGTCCACGTCTACGCCCCGGAGCCCGGCAACGGCGT
>CAZBMH010000141.1:0-5800 GCA_964492685.1 uncultured Micropruina sp. | reverse complement strand
GGCGTGTTTCCAGAAGTTCAGAGCAGGTAGGGCGATGAGCCAGTCCCAGTCGAAGGTCATCCTGCCGGTGACGCCCAGGTAGGTGAGGTAGTGGCGGGCGTTGTAGGAGATCGGGTCGGTGACCGGGGCACGGCGCGGGTTCTCCCCCAGGAGTCTCCCGATCCGGTGAGTCAACGGCTCGGCGTACCACTCGGTCAGGTCGGGGTAGCGGGCGATGAACTCGCGACGGTGCTTCAAGCACAAATGCACGTAGCTGGGGTCTGATGTGACGGCGCGGATCAGCTGGGCGAACTCCTCAGCCCCGGCGTGTTCGGGCCTTGTGGCGATCGCCGGGAGGGCTGCCTGGACACTCATCGCGCACCGCCGTCTTGGCCCAACGCCTTGCGATAGTCGGCGACGACCTCGGCGTCAGCGACCCGGGTATAGAGCCGGGTGGATTCCACCGACGCGTGACCGAGCCGACGTTGAAGGGTCAACTCGCGCATGCCGCCCTCCCACATCCGGGTCGCGTGCGTGTGACGCAACGAGTGCGGTGTGAGCCACGGTTCCCTGATCCCTGCCCGCGTGGCAGCTCGCGAGAACAGTCGGGCCAGCCCGGCGTAGCTCAGCGGTTCCCGACGCCGGCCCCCGGAGCCGCCGACCAGGAACACGAACGGTGAGGTGGCGTCCTTGGGGCGCTCCCCCATCACGTAGTCGCTGACCGCTGCGAGGGTGTCCAGGTCGTACAGGTCCACGACCCTTTCCGTCCGGGACTTGGGCCGCACCCCGCCAGGGTGGTCATCGCGGACCCGGACGATCACCCGCCGGCGGCCGTAGGCGACATCCTCCAGGTGCAGGCTCAGGACCTCTCCGGGGCGCAGCCCGCCGTTCAGCATCAGCAAGACCATCGCCCGGTCACGGGCGCACACCAACGCGGCCAGCAGCGCGGACACCTGCTCCTCCGACATCGGCCGCGGCAGCCGGCGAGGCTGGCGGACCTTCAGCACTCGCCGCTGCGGCTGCTGCCGGCTCATGCCGGCCAGGAAGGGGCGGTACCGGTCCGTGACCCGCCCCCAGGCCGGGTCCGGTCGACGCACGATCGGGTGAGCCGACTCAAAGCGCCCCGTCGTGATCGCCCAGTCATAGAAACCGCTCGCCGCGGTCAGGACCCGATTCACACTCGCCGCGGCCAAGCGTGGCTCACCAGATGGCCCCACCGTCGTCAGCGACAGGCGCCTCCCCTTCGCCGCCGTGGTCTCGTCCCGCAGGAACGCCAGCAGGTCAACCGCCGACACGGGCCTCAACAGATCCCAATCGAGACCGGCGCTGATGAAATACCGCCACACATGAAGCAGGTCGTAGGCATAGCCACGCACCGTGTTCGGCGAGCACCCGCGAGCAGCCAGGAAGCGCAGGTAAGCATCAACGACCTCGACCGGGCGGCCGGCGTCGTCGATGAGGTGAACCTTCAGATCGGACGAAGTCCGGGCGACATCAACTCTCATTGGACAAGAACCTCCAGTGGCGTAAGGACCACCCCAAGGCGAACCCACCCTGAGCGCCTTGTCCAGATAAGAGTTAACGCGACCGATTCCGCCTCGACCTCGACGATTCCGCGGCAGTCGGGGCTGCCCTGGTCCTGGTGAAGGAGCACGTGTCCGGCTTCGTGGGCGAGGGTCTTGACGGCCTGGGCGTCGTCGACGTCGTCCCGGACCATCACGAGCCGCTGGGCGAAGTCGGTAGAGCCGTTCGGGCCGCCGAGGTCCGCAGCGCGACGCACGTCGAATCCCCGTTCCTCGAGGAGGCCTTGGAGGCGGTCCCACAGACCGACGGGCGCTTGACCGACCAGGAGGATGGCCTCGCCGATCTTGGGGTCGGGCAACGGAGGCCCGTCGGTCTGCCGGATGTCGAACACGGTGACTGGTTTGGTCGCGACCACGTGGGTCCGGTGCACGACGCGGCCGTGGTCGTCGCGCACGGGCTGTCCAGCGTCGTCGAGGCGGGGTTCGCGGCGGGTGATCGGGGCGAGGACCTTGATGCCGGTCTCTCCGCGGCGCACCTGGCGGCCCATTGCTTTGAAAGCCTGGTATCCGGCAACGTGGGTGGCCTGGGGGTCCTGGAGCATGATCAGCATCGAGTTCCCGAAGGAGTAGCGATGGAACTGGCTGGAGAACTTCAGCCAGGCCTGCCACGCTTGCGGGTCGTTGAGCGCGAGGATGCCGTCGCTCAGTTGGGTGTGGAGCTTGTCCAGCGTCGCCTGCCGAGCCTCCGCCGCCGCGGCTCGATCGGCGTCGCTGATGGGCCTGAGGTAGCCGGTCATGAGTCGAAGCCGTCCCGGAGGGCGGCGACCTGGTCGAGAATCTCCTCCATCGCTTCGCGGCGTGCGCCGGCGTCGGCCAACTGCTTGGCCCGAACGAGGAGGTCTTCGATGATCAGCGGGACGTCGGGGAATGGGAGTACGGGTTCGATCACGGCCGCAGCCTCCTGGTCTCTAGGTCACTTGGTCGATTTACCTGGGCCGCGATCGGCTCCCACCCGCCGCGTTGGGGCGTTCGACGTCGTGGCACTCTCCGCCATGCCGAGTCGGGCCCCTGTACGGGCCCGCAGCAGCCGTCGAGCCCACGACCCCAGCGTCGGATCGCAGCCTCAATCGGCGCGAGCACGTAGGCACCGGCGGCCGCCGCTTCTCGGTTTGAGGCGGTCATTCCCGCCAAGACGGGGGCGGGCAATCCAACGCTGGCTCCATGACTCACGAACTGCTCGTGCGGGGTCCGGTCTGACCTCGCGGCAGCGTCGTCTTGGCGCATGCCCTGCGCGTTGGCGCAGCAGAGCCCAACTTCGGTAACGTTGACGGGGCGTTGGGGCTCGGGGTTCACGTCGGCCTCCAATCGACGAATTGACGACCAGTCACCCACATAACGCAATCGATGCCTCCGCCGTGGACAGCATTCGGACCAAGACCAGAGCACTCGCAGCCCACGTCGGGCGTCCACTCACAACTACACCGCTCGGGCCGGATCAGGGCGCCTGACCGGCGAGCCGAAATCGGCCGTTCGATGCAGGGCACCAAGGCCTGAGTTGGATCTCCCCTGTTCTGTGGGACGCTTGGTGAAACGCCGCAGCCGACGGGCCGCCCGACAAGACCCTCGGCCAAGATATGACTACTGACACCATCCACCAACGAGGGAAGAATGAGCCGGACACTGTTGACCCAGAGTTGGTCGTTCCACACTGCAAGGGTGCGCGAAGCCAACAGGCAGGATTACGCCCCTTCCGCGCTGTCCGGAGTAGACCTGCTCGGGTTCGTGCGTGACCAGCTGGACGGACTGCGGCTCACAGACAAGGACAAGCAGCGGTGGACCTCGGTGCGGTCCATCGAAGGCTCCGGAACCCGAGCGCTTCTTGTGACCGCTGGCGCCGGCGCGTACAACGAGCCAGGTGATGTCGTCAACGTCGAGGACGGCACCGTCGACTTCACCCTCAACGAGAAGCACGCGGCAACCACCGTGACTCGGAGCCTGATCGTGGTCCCTGACGTCGGTCTCTATGCAGTTGCCTTCTATGAGCGCTCCACAGGGCGCGGCACCTCCGGCATTGACTTGGCCAAGGCGCTCCAGGACGCGTGGCGTAGCCGAGGCGCCGGGATTACATGGCGCTCCGAATGGCTTGAGGAATCGGACGCGTGGCTCCAAGCCGCCAAACTGAAGGCCGTCCAGGTACGCAGGTACGTGGGTGGCCAGAACACGGCCGGTGCGGACGCGGTAGAGCTCGGCGAGTACCAATTCGGGGCCAAGGCGGCGAAGAACCGGTACCTCCCACAACGAACGCTCGAACAGATCCTCGAAGATCCTAAGCAGGCACACACGCTCATTGGGCACGGGCTCAAGCACGAGGACGGCGACCGCGTCTTTGTCGAGCTGACCCTCAATGGGCAACAGAAGACATACGCGCTCGACGGCGGGCGGTTGCCCAAGGTCCAGTTGGCGCTAGATGACGATCTCGACGACAACGCATTCATCGCGGAATGCGTCGCACAGGCTCGCGACAGGGTGTTCCCCGGGCTGGGGCTCACCTGGAACCCCAGCTGGGTCGCGCCGCCCGCTGCCTAGCTCGCTAGCGGTTCCCCTTGCCGAACACCTCATAGCATCGGCGCAACCGCACAAGGCAGTGCAAGGCAGCCGTCGCGAAGTGCGCAGCCAGTGCATACATCATCCAGTTCCACGGCGCCATCACCCAGCACGACAAGGTCCATGTCTGCTCGCCGCCGGGAGCGAGTTGCTCCTGGACGAGTAGAAGCGCCGCCAAGGTGAAGCCAACGATGATCGTGTGATTGGTGGCGTAGTAGGCGTAGTCCAGGTTCAATGAGTCGCGGTCTCCTGGCGCGGCACGATTGTCTTCACCCCGTCTGACGCGCCCCCGGAGCTCGATGAGGAGCACGAGCATCGAGAACAGGAGTCCGGCTACGATCGCGACCACCGTGATAATCTGGGACTGAGACGCGGGCCGCGTTGACGGAGCCAGCGTGATCGCCCCGAAGGCGAGCGGGATGCCCAGATGGATCAGCAGGGCACGGAAGATGCCCGTGGAATCCCTAACCGACCACCAGAACTCGCGGAATGGCTTCATGGCCGTGCTTCCCATCAGACCTCATCGTGAATCGAACGCTCATTCTATAATACAGCGCGTGGAACATGCGCCGCGACACTTCCGGTTCTGGCCAACTTCGCGCGCATCCGGCGACAATCGGACGCCACGCCGCGTCGCCTCGTGAGACGGCCCGCTCGCCAGCGATTGTCGCAGCTCCGGTGCGATACGTGGCTCAACGTTCAGGGCCCCGGACCGAGCCTGAGCCAAGTGGCGGAGGGACTGCCTGCTCGAGATGGCGGTGCGCGCGTTCCAACACCGGATCGATCCCTGAATCGAAGGGGACCCAGTGGCTGTCGTCTGCATACGAGGCGAGGTCGTCCCTCATGTGCTCACGCGCTTCCTTGATGCGTCGGTGGGCGGTGCTCTCGGAGTACCCGAGGTCGTCGGCGATCTCCCGGAGCGGGTGTCCTTGCATCGACGCCATCAGCGGCTCCCGCAGTGACGTAGGCAGTTGCCCGAGAGCCTGCGTGATGGCAGCGACGGCGTGCCTCTCCTCGACGACCTCGCCCGGGTCGAGCGTGCGACTCGCCGGGTCCCGGCCGTCGAGGGTCACTGTGCCAGGTCGGGCGGAGGTAGTGCGCTTGCGGACGACGCCGGCGTCGTCGACGCCGCGCCAGCGGGTGTGTTTGATCGTCATCCAGGCGTAGCTGGCCCAACCCTCAGGGCTCGTGCGCTGAGGGTCGAACCGGTAGGCCGCGCCCATCAGTTCAACGAACATCTGGCCGCGGATGTCCGCGGCGTTGGAAGTGCGTCTGGTCTGGGCGTAGACCATCGGGAGGACCGAGGCGACCATGTCGGTAACGGCCTGCCTTCCCTCGGCGACCAGCTGCGGCCAGCGCGAGGTGTCGTTTCCGCGCAGGATCTCGGGTGGGTTCGCCGGATCTGCCGTTCCTGCGGCGACGCCCAGATCGCGAGCCCGGCAGAGCCCCAAGATGGAGGGACCGTCCAGGATGGTCCCAGGGGTGATCGTGGGCTCGATGGGTGCGATCCGTGCCGCGGCTCGGGGTTCCCGCGCGGCTGCGGCTTTGGGCTTCACCGGTGCGGGCGACGTTGGGGCTTCCGGCAGGTCGACGTCGCGGAGCATCCGGGGGTTGGCCAGGTACTCCAATGCGAGTTGGCTGATCCGCGCGGCAGCAGGCTGGGCCGACGGCTCGCCGGTGAGATTGGCGACCAG
>CAZBMH010000140.1:0-5849 GCA_964492685.1 uncultured Micropruina sp. | reverse complement strand
GATGCGCTTGGAGATGGTGCCGAAGTTGGTGAGCCTGCCGCCCAGCCAACGCTGGTTGACATACGGCATCCCGACGCGGGTGGCCTGCTCGGCGATGGCCTCCTGGGCCTGCTTCTTGGTGCCCACGAAGAGCACCTGGCCGCCGCGGGCGACGGTGTCGCGCACGAAGATGTAGGCCCGATCGATGTAGGCCAGGGACATCTGCAGATCGATGATGTAGATCCCGTTGCGCTCGGCGAAGATGAAGCGCTTCATCTTGGGGTTCCAACGACGGGTCTGGTGCCCGAAGTGAACGCCGCTCTCGAGGAGCTGACGGGTGGTGACGACGGCCATGGCCGGTCCTTTCTCGCGGGCACGCCTACGCGGCGCCAACCCCGCTTGGGTTGAACAGGGCCGAGCTCTTCGGCCCTCCTGATGCAGCCGCCGCTGGCCCACCCCTCGCGGGGACCTCGGGCGCGGCCCGTCGAGACGACGGTGTGGTTGCATGCGAAGTCGATCCAGATCCGCCGGATCGCTTCCCCGATTCTAGGGGAACCGGCCATGGCGGCCAAACGGCCCCGGACGGGGGACCCAGGAGCCGTGGCGCCGCCGGGTCGGGCGCGCCACCGCGGGTGATCGGCGGGCCTCGATTCCCAGGATGGGGCCATGAAGCGACTCACGGGATTCGTGCTCACGGCCGCGCTCCTGCTGGGCGGCCCCGCCCCGGCGGCGCGCGCCGACATCGTGCTCCGCCCACCCATACCGGGACCGGTGGTGCGGCCCTTCGACCCGCCGGCGCTCCGCTGGCTGGCGGGTCATCGCGGCGTGGATCTGGCCGGACGGCTCGATCAGCCGGTGCGTTCCGCGGCGGCCGGGGTCATCACGTTCGCCGGCGAGCTGGCCGGGCGCGAGGTGGTGGTGGTGAGCCATGGTGCCCTGCGCACCACCTACGAACCGGTGCACCCCGCGGTGGCCGTGGGCGCCGAGGTCCGCGCCGGCGACGTGATCGGGCAGTTGCAGGGCGATCACCGCTGCCCGGCGCCGGTCTGCCTGCACTGGGGGCTCAGGCGGGGCGAGCGCTACCTCAACCCGCTCGCGTTCCTGCCCGGCGAGGTGGTGCTGCAGCCCTCCGACGAGGCGCCCCCGGCGGTGTCGGCCCCGGCCCGGGTCGGCACCGCGACCTCGTTCGGGTCTGGCCAGCTCAGGCCCGGGGGTGCGCCTGTCTGAACGAATCCCTCAGTCGCTGTGACGACACGTGGGTGTAGAGCTGGGTGGTGGCCAGCGACGCGTGGCCCAGCAGCTCCTGCACGCTTCGCAGGTCGGCGCCCCCCTCCAACAGATGGGTCGCCATCGCGTGCCGCAGGCCGTGCGGCCCGAGATCCGGGGCCCCGGGGATCCGCTCCAGGGCTCGGTGGACCAGGCGGCGCACCACCCGCGGGTCGATCCGCCGTCCTCGGTCCCCCACGAACATCGCCGCCGGCTCGCCCGTCCCCGCGAGGGTGGCGCGCACCAGGCACCACTGGGCGAGGGCCCGGTTGGCCGGACCGCCCAGCGGCACGCGCCGCTCCTTGTTCCCCTTGCCGATCACCCGCAACAGCCCGCGGTCGCCGTCCAGGTCCCCCAGGTCCAGCCCGCACAGCTCGGCGACCCGTAGCCCGCTGGAGTAGAGCACCTCGAGCATGGCGACGTCCCGCAACGCGGCCGCGCGGGCGACGGGATCGTCCTGGGCCGCCGCGTGGGCACCCGCGTCGTCGAGCAACCGGCGGGCATCGGCGGCGGCCAGCGTCGGGGGCAGGGTGCGGTCGACCCGCGGCGACCTCAGCCCGGCCGCCGGGTCGGTGGGGACCAGCCCGGTGTGGGCCGCCCAGGCGAAGAACCCCCGGATGCACGCCGCGCGGCGTTGCAGCGTGGCCCGCGAGACCCCCGCTTCGTGCTGCCGCGCCAGCCACTCCCGCAGGTCCGGCAGGCCCACGTCCGTGAGCCCGGCGTCCCCGGAGGCGGCCAGGTCGGCGAGGAAGTGCCGCAGGTCGCCCTCGTAGGCGCGCAGCGTGTGCGGCGAGGCGTTGCGCTCCAGCCGCAGATGGTCCAGGTAGCGGCGCAGCGGATCGGCGAACGACGCCGTCGACCCGGGATTCTCCACGGTCTCAGGGTCCGGTCCCGGTCGTCACACCGCAAGCCGCCACGCCAGCGCCCCGGCGCGATCCCCTACGATGGGCGGCGACTTCAAGGAGGGCATTCGATGGAGCTGGCCGATCTCACCACCGGTGGCGCGGTGCGACCGATCACGCGCTGGGGCACCCCGGTGATGCACGCCGCCACCCGCCGGGTGACCTCCTTCGACGAGGAGCTGCACCAGCTCGTCCGCGACATGTTCGCCACCATGGACGCCGCCCACGGCGTCGGCCTGGCCGCCACCCAGATCGGGGTCGACCTCGCGGTCTTCGTGTTCGAGTGCGCCGACGCCGACGATGTCGTCCATATCGGCGCCGTCTGCAACCCCACGGTCGCGCTGCCCGAGGGCAACGATCGTCGCCTGGAGGCGATCGAGGAGGGCTGCCTGTCGCTGCCCGGCGGCTACCAGCTGCTGGCGCGCCCGGACGAGGCCGTCTGCACCGGGGTCGACGCGTTCGGCAACCCGGTGGAGATCAAGGGCACGGGGCTGTTGTCCCGCTGCCTGCAGCACGAGACCGACCACCTCAACGGCACCGTCTTCGGCGACCGGCTGTCGTCGCGCGCCCGCCGCAAGCTGTACGAGCACCACGACTCGCTGGCCCACCTGTACCCCGAGGACTGGCCGGTGACCCCGAAGCTCCGCTCGGCGCCCGCCGAGGCCGCCGAGGACTGAGCGCCGGCGGCCGTCGTCACGGGGTCGAGACGAGCGCCCCGGGGTCGGGGCCGGTCAGCGGTTGCTGCCGCCAGGTCAGCCGGCACCGGGCTCCCCCGTCGCTGACGCGCAGGGTCGCGGAGTGGGGCGTCTCGATGAAACGTAGTTCCGCGGTGAACACGTCGCCGTTCCAGCCGCCGGCGGCGACCACGGGCAGCTCGCCGGTCGGGTACGCCAGGTTCCCCTCGCGCCACCGCCCGGCGCCGATCGGCAGCCGGCCGGCGCTCCCCCAGACGAGGTCGGTGCCCCCGTCCACCCCGACCAGGGTCAGCGCCGGGACCCCGGCAATCGCCCCGGGGGATGGCTCCGGACTCCCCAGCGACCAGGTGCCGTCGCGGGCCTCGCCGGACGGCGGCGGGACGGCCAGCGCGGCCAGCCGGGCGGCGAGCTGGGCATCCGCCGAGGCCGTCCCCGGCGCGCCGCAGGCCGGCAGGAGGTGCTCCCAGACGAGGTCGAGCGTGTGCTGCATGTCGTGCTCGGAGGTGATGGCCACCGTCAGGTCGTGCTCGGGCAGGATCAGCGCGTACTGACCGAACGCGCCGTCGCCCCGGTAGCCGTGGCTCGCCGACCAGAAGGAGAAGCCGTAGCCGTGCGCCCAGTCGCCGCCTCGGCCGCCGCTGTCGGTCAGGGACGCCGCCGTCGGGGTGCGCGCCTCGGCCACCCACGCCTCGGTCAGCAGCCGCCGACCGCGGAACACACCGCCGTCCAGGTGCGTCTGGGCGAGGGCCAGGATGGCCTCGGTGGGCAGGTGCAGGCCGACGTAGCCCAGGTCGTGACCCTGCGGGGTGCGCTCCGCCTTGAGCTGCGGCACGCCGAACGGGCCCAGCAGCCGCTCCCGGACGTGGCTGCTCAACCGTCGACCGGTGGCGCGCTCCACCGCCTGGGCCAACAGGTAGGTGGCGACCTGGTTGTAGGCCCAGACCTCGCCCGGTTCGCCATCGGGGACCAACCCCCGAATCTTGCCGAGGAAGGGGTCCTCTCCGGAGCGGAACGCCTCGGCGAAGGCGTCCCACGCCCAGTCGCTCCAGGCTTCTTTCCGGTGCCCGACCGTCATGGTCAGGCAGTGGCGGACCCGCACCCGCCGCCAGCGCGGCGCCAGGCCCGCCAGGTCGTCGGTGAGGTAGGACCAGACGGGGGCGTCCAGGTCGAGCACGCCCTCGGCCACCAGCTGACCGACGACGGCAGCGGTGAAGCTCTTGCTGAGCGAGTAGAGCCGGTGCACCCGATCCGGCGCGTACGGCGCCCACCAGCCCTCCGCGATCACGTGCCCGTGCCGGGCGATCATCAGCGAGTGGAAGTCGCCGGGATGGGCATCGAGCGAGTCGACCAGCCGCAGGACCACGGCGGCGTCCACCCCCTGGGCCGAGGGAGCGCTGCGGGGCAGGGTCATGAGCCGAAGCCTACGGCGCGCCTCACCCGTTGCGCGGGTCGCCCGCGGGTCTCGGACCCAGCGCGTAGCAGGCGACGGCCGCCGCGCCCGCCACGTTCAGGGAGTCCACGCCCGCCCACATCGGGATCTGCACGATCACGTCGGCGGCCTCGACCCAGGGTGCCGACAGCCCGGCCCCCTCGGTCCCCAGCAGGATCGCCAGCTTGGCCGGCGGGGCGGCGGCCAGCTCCCCCAGGGGGACGGCCCGCCCGTGCAGCGCCAGGGCGGCGACCGTGAAGCCCGCCCGCTGCAGCATCCCCACCGCGTCGCCCCAGCCGTCCAGGCGCGCCCAGGGCAGGGAGAACACGGTGCCCATGGACGTCTTGATGGCCCGCCGGTAGAGCGGGTCGGCGGCGCGCGGGGCCAGCAGCACCCCGTCCCAGCCGAGCCCGGCCGCGTTGCGGATGATCGCCCCGACGTTGGTGTGATCGACGATGTCCTCGCAGACCACCAGCCGGTCGAACCCCAGCAGGTCGGCGGCGGCGTGGCGGACCTCGCGGTGGAGCGACGCGAGGGCCCCGCGGTGGACGTGGAAGCCCGATACCCGCTCGGCCAGCGCCTCGGCCACCAGGTACACCGGCACGTCGTCGGGAATGGCGTCGGCCAGCCCCGCCAGCCACCGTGGGGCCAGCATGAAGGAGCGCGGCCGGTAACCGGCCGCCAGGGCCCGCCGGATGACCTTCTCGCCTTCGGCGATGAACAGCCCCTGCGCCGACTCCAGGTGCTTGCGCAGCGAGGTGTCCCGCAACGCCACGTAGTCGGCGAGCCGGGGATCGGCCGGGTCGGTGATCTCGATGGGGCTGGTCACGGCCCCATTCTCCCGTAGCGACCATCCGGGCCGGCGACCATGGGATGACAACCGCTGCCGACCGGCCCCGGCGACCCACTCGGAGGTTGGCCGCCGGTGTCCGCGTTAGGAGGGCGGCAGCAGCTCCGGGTCGGGCGACGCCACCGGAGCAGCCGACACCTCGGGGGAAACCGGCTCGGGGGACGACGCGAGGGCCGGGGACGACGGCGCCCCCCGGTGACCGCGGCGGGGTCCCAGCCCCGCGCCCTCCAGCGCCTGGGCCTCCAGGATGGCGTTCTTGACCGTCCGGGACGACTCGGCCTCCGCCTCCGCCTTCTGGGCGGCGATCTCGGCGAAGACGTCGACGCGCGGCGGCGGCGTGAAATCGCCGTCGGCGACGCCGAAGTTCTGCGCGGCCAGGTCGCCGGCGGCCTTGCCGAGACCCTTCAGCGCCTCGTTCAGCTCGCTCGGCACGATCCAGACCTTGTTGGCGTCGCCGCGGGCGATCGAGGGCAGCATCTGCATGTACTGGTAGGACAGCAGCGCCTGGTCGGGCTTCCCGGCATGGATCGCGTTGAAAACGGTGGTGATCGCCTGCGCCTCGCCCTCGGCGCGCAGCATCTTGGCCTGCCGGTCGGCCTGGGCGCGCAGCACCTGCGACTCGCGCTCGCCCTGCGCCCGCAGGATCAGCGACTCGCGCTCGCCGGATGCACTGAGGATCTGGCTCTGGCGCTGACCTTCGGCGGTCAGGATGGCGGCGCGCTTGTCGC
>CAZBMH010000139.1:0-5876 GCA_964492685.1 uncultured Micropruina sp. | reverse complement strand
CGGCGTGCGCAATGCGCGGGCCGAGGTCACGAGCCGGGTTGATGGCGTAGCCGGTGGGGCCACCCAGCGAGGCGCCGATGCCGACGACCAGGATGGCGACGCCGAGGGCGCCCAGCCAGGCGATGTTCACGGCGTCCTTGGCGGCGTACTTGCCGGCGGCGAGGATGACGAAGACCAGGACGAAGGTGCCGAGGATCTCGGTCATCAGGTTCCAGACGGTGTCACGGATCTCGGGGCCGGTGGAGAACACACCGAGCTTGACGCCCGCGGGGGCGTCCTCGTCGAACTGACGCTTGTACGCCAGCCAGCACAGGACCGCACCGATGAAGGCGCCGATGAGCTGGGCGACGATGTAGGTCAGGATCGACATGGCGTCGACGGCCACGCCGGGAACGAATTCCTTGGCGCCCGAGGCGACGACGCCCAGGGTGACGGCCGGGTTCAGGTGCGCACCGGACTTGGCGGAGACGAGGACGCCGGCGAAGACGGCGATACCCCAGCCAAAGTTCACATGGAGGAAGCCGGTACCGGCGCCCTTGTTCTTCGGGAGGATGTTGTTGGCGACAACGCCAGCGCCGAGCAGCAGCAGCATGGCGGTGCCCACTACCTCGGACAAGAAGATCGTGCCGAGCACGTTTGCTCACTTTCCGACACCACGAATGATGTCTTCTTGGGCGTCCCTAGGACGCGGGTGAAGTGCCTCGCCGTCTCCGGGCCCCGAGCCCGGAGTTGAGGTGACGACGAGAACTTTCGGATTTCATGCCACAGCCCCACGGGGAACGTCCGACAACGACCTCAGTGCCACCAAAACCTGCGGTGGAACCCATCGTTGCTTGCTCCTTTGCATGAACCCGGCGGGGCGGCCGGGCCCTTGGAAGGGGACCGGCACGTCACAGTCTTGTCACGCCATGCACGGATGCGCTAGATGTATGAACGAATGTGCAACGGCGGGGAGGCACGATGAACGAGCGCTACGACCAGACCTATCAGGCGGCATCTCGGTACTACGTCCAGGGCGAGACGATGGAGGGGATCGCGCGCCAGCTGGGGCTCTCTCGCTCCACGGTATCCCGGTTGCTGAAGGACGCGAGGGAGAGCGGGCTGGTCCGCATCAGCCTCGCCGACCACTCCGGATCGCAGTCGCCCCTGGCGGTGGCCCTGCACCAGCACTTCGACGTCACGGTGCACATGGTGTCGGTGCGCGACAGCGCCAGCGAGGCGCATCGCTTCGATCAGGTGGCCCGGCTGGCGGGGCGCCTGCTGAGCGAGGTCGTCGAGGACCATCAGCTGATCGGCGTCGCCTGGGGCGTGACCCTGGCGCACGTGGTGAAGCACCTGCAGCGCCGGCCGTTGGCGGGGGCGACCGTCATCCAGATCAACGGCGGCGCGAACCAGCGCTCGTCCGGGATCCCCTACATCGGCGAGATCCTGCAGGCCGTCGGGGACGCCTACGACGCCCGGGTGGTGCTGTTCCCGGTGCCCGCGTTCTTCGACTACGCCGAGACCAAGGACGCGATGTGGCGCGAGCGGTCGGTGCAGAACGTGCTGCGCCTGCTCGAGCGCCTCGACGTGGCGATCTTCGGCGTCGGCTGCCTGCAGGGCAAGGTGCCCTCGCACGTCTACACGGCCGGGTACATGGACTCGACCGACATGGAGCAGTTGGCGGCGGACGGGGTCGTCGGCGACGTGTGCACGGTGCTGCTGCGGGAGGACGGCTCCTACGCCAACATCGACTACAACCGGCGGGCGACCGGGCTGACCCCGGGCGAGCTGCGGCGGATCCCCCGCCGGATCTGCGTGATCGCCGACCCGTCCCGGGCCCCGGCGCTGATCGGCGCGCTGCGCGCCCGGACGGCCACCGACCTGGTGATCGACGAGGGCACAGCCCGCGCCGTCCTGGACCGCCTCTGAGGAACGCGCGGCAGAGCACGCGGACCACACCTGGGGCCCAAACGGTTCTCATCAACGGTCACAGCTCTCACGAACGGTGTCTGTTCTCGGGTAATAACACGAGAACAGACACGCTTCCCGAAAGCTGTGACCGTTGATGAGAAGCGTTCGCACCCCGGGGACGGGCTCGCGGCGACCGGCGACGACCCGCGAAGACAGCGTCCTGGACATTGTTGCAACCGCCCCGCACGAACGTGCAGCGGGGCTCCGGGCGGGCTGCACGGTTGCACGATGTTTCGCCGGGCCATGTTCGGGACTCCGGGGCGATCAATACCCTGTGCAACAACCGCTCACGGCTATTGGGACGTCCGCCGGTCACCGTTGACCGCACAGGCGACGTCCCCCTTGAGGATCGGAGGCTCGGTGAAGACACTCACAACCGACGTGGTGGTGATCGGCGGCGGCTCCACGGGTGCCGGCGTCGTCCGCGACGTCGCCATGCGGGGCTTCCGGACGATCCTGGTCGACCGCGTCGACCTCGCCCAGGGCACGTCCGGGCGCTTCCACGGCCTGCTGCACTCCGGCGGACGCTACGTCGTCAGCGACGCCCACTCGGCCACCGAGTGCGCCCGCGAGAACGCCACGCTGACCCGGATCCAGGCCGGCGCGATCGAGACCACCGGCGGCTTCTTCGTCGCCACCCCGGTCGACGACCCCGCCTGGGGTGACGACTGGGCGAAGGGCGCCACCGAGACGGGCGTGCCGTTCGAGGAGGTCCGGGTCGCCGACGTGCTGCGCGCCGAACCCCGCATCAACCCCCGCATCAGCCGCGCGTTCGCCGTCCAGGACGGCTCGGTCGACGGCTGGCAGCTCGTCTGGGGCGCGGCCAATTCGGCCCGCCACTACGGCGCGGAGATCCTTACCTACCACCGGGTGACCAAGATCGAGCGGGACGGCGACACCGTCTCCCGCGTGATCTGCACCGACGACAAGACCGGCGAGGAAGTCCGCATCGACTGCACGTTCGTCATCAACTGCGCGGCCGCCTGGGGCGGCCAGATCGCGGCGATGGCCGGCTGCCACGACGTCGAGGTCGTCCCCGGCGCGGGGATCATGATCGCGATGAACCACCGGTTGGTGAACACCGTCGTCAACCGGCTCACCTACCCGGCCGACGGCGACATCCTCGTCCCGGTGCACACGGTGTGCGTCATCGGCACCACCGACCAGAAGGCCGAGAACCCCGACAAGCTGGCCATCTCGCCGGACGAGGTGCAGCAGATGCTCGACTGCGGCGAGCTGCTCGTGCCGGGCTTCCGGCAGGCGCGCGCCGTCCACGCCTGGGCGGGCGCCCGTCCGCTGGTGAAGGATTCGCGCGTCGGCGCGCAGGACACCCGGCACATGAGCCGCGGCATGTCGATCCTCGACCACGCCGAGCGGGACGGGCTGAAGGGCCTGCTGACGATCGCCGGCGGCAAGCTCACCACCTACCGGCTGATGGCCGAGCACGTCGTGGACCGGATGTGCGAGCAGCTGGACGACCCGCGTCCCTGCCGCACGGCCGAGGAGTCGGTGCCCGGCTCGCACGACGCGAAGAACTACCACGTGACCCACCGGCTCCACGATCGCGAGGAGGATCGTCACGACGATCAGATCCTGTGCGAGTGCGAGCTGATGAGCCGCTCCATGTTCGTCCGGGCGCTGCAGCAGCAGCCCCGCGGCTCCTTCGACGACCTGCGCCGCCAGCTCCGGCTCGGCATGGGGCCGTGCCAGGGCGGCTTCTGCTCGATGCGGGCCACGGGCGTCGCGCTCGAGTCGGGTCACATCGACATCGAGCGGGCCACCGGCTTGCTGCGGCTCTTCCTGGCGAACCGGTGGATCGGCATCTGGCCGATCCTGTACGGCGACCAGGTGCGGCAGACCGCCCTGGACAACTGGATCTTCGCCGGCACCCTCGACGTCGAGCATTTACCCGGCCCAGAGGCCAAGGAGGTCGTGTGATGACCCGCGTCGTGGTGATCGGGGCCGGCGTCGCCGGCCTGGTGGCGTCGTTGCGGCTGGCGCGCGGCGGCGCCGCGGTGACGCTGGTGCACAAGGGCGTCGGCGGCCTGCAGCTCTCGCAGGGGACCGTGGACATCCTCGGCTACTCCCCCGAGCGGGTGCTCGAGCCGCTGGCCGCGCTGGACGCCTTCGCGGCGGCCAACCCGGGCCACCCGTACGTGCTGCTGAAGGACTCGGTGCGCGAGGGCGCGGACTTCCTGGCCGAGCTGGTCGGGCCGGCGCTGCTCGTCGGCGACGCCGCGGTCAACCTGCAGCTGCCGACCGCGGTCGGGGCCGTCCGTCCCACCGCGCTGGCGGCGCCGAGCATGATCGCCGGCGCGTGCGTGGCGGGCGCCCAGGTCCTGATCGTCGGCTTCAAGCAGCTCAAGGACTTCTACCCCGAGCTCGTCGCCGAGAACCTGTCCCGGACGACGCTGCCCGCCGGCGGCACGCTGGCCGCGCGGCATCACGTCCTCGACTTCCCGGCGATCGCGGGCGAAGCGGACTCGTCCGGCCTCACCTACGCGCGGGCGCTGGACGACCCCGCCAAGCGCCGCGCGCTGGTGGCGGCGCTGCGGCCGCTGGTGCAGCAGGGCGAGGTCGTCGGCCTGCCCGCCTTTCTGGGGCTGGACGATCACGGCGCCTGGTCCGAGATCGAGGAGGAGCTGGGCACCGAGGTGTTCGAGATCCCGCTGCCGCCGCCGTCGGTTCCCGGCATGCGGCTCAACCGAGCGCTGACCGCCCTGGCCAAGGCGGCCGGGGTGCGGGTCGTCCCCGGCGGGGTGGCGATCGGGGTCGAGACCGCCGACGGCGCGATCACCGCGGTGATCAGCGAGGCCGCGGGCGGACCGCGCCGCTACGCCGCCGACGCCGTGGTGCTGGCCACGGGCGGCTTCGAGAGCGGCGCGCTGGCCCTGGACTCGTACGGGGTCGTCACCGAGACCGCGCTGGGGCTGCCGCTGGCGGTGCCGGACGGGCCGCTCGTCCACGGCGACTACTGGGGGGCCGCGCAGCCGCTGTTCACCGTCGGGGTGGCCGTCGACGCCGACCTGCGGGTGGTGCGGCCGGGGACCACCGAGCCCGTCTACCCGAACCTGTACGCCGCCGGCGGGATCCTCGCGGGGGCCACCCGCTGGGCCGAGAAGTCCGGCGAGGGCATCGCGCTCGCCAGCGCCGTCCGGGCCGCCGACGCGATCCTGGCCGCCGCCGGGGTCGAGCAGGAGACCTCGTCCATCGAAGGAGGGGCCGCATGAACGCCCACGACGCCCACGAGTTCGCCGCCGAGCAGGTGGCGCGGGCCACGCTCGACCACTGCGTGAAGTGCACGATCTGCGAGACCGCGTGCCCGGTGTCGGCCGTGACCCCGCTGTTCTCCGGGCCGAAGTTCGTCGGGCCGCAGGCCGAGCGCTTCCGCCACGGCGAGTCGGTCGACCACTCGCTCGACTATTGCTCGTCCTGCGGCGCCTGCACGCTGGCCTGCCCGCAGGGGGTGCAGATCGCCGAGCTGAACTCCCAGGCCCGCGCGGTCATGAAGCACGACCACATGCCGCTGCGCGACCGGGTGGTCTCCCAGACCACGCTGATGGGCATGGCGATGACGCCGGTGGCCCCGCTGGCCAACGCGGCGCTGTCGATCAAGCCGCTGCGGACGGTGGTCGAGAAGGTCATCGGCATCCACCGCGACGCCCCGATGCCGAAGGCCAGCACGCAGACCCTCGCCGGCTGGCTGAAGAAGCGGCCCCGCCCGACGCGGACGCCGACCCGCGGCGCCCTGGTGTTCTTCCACGGCTGCGCCGGCGGCTACTTCGAGGTGGAGACGTCCAAGAAGTCGATCGAGGTGCTGGAGCACCTGGGCTACGAGGTGCTGGTGCCCAAGCAGGGCTGCTGCGGCCTGGCCCAGCAGTCCAACGGGCTGTTCGACAGTGCCACGGCGCAGGTGCTGAAGC